>CBFHAS010000005.1:0-66438 GCA_965653625.1 uncultured Burkholderiaceae bacterium
CCCGAAACGCGCGACGACCTGCTGGCTGAGTCGTCGCGAGCCCTTTGCGAAACCGTCTTCCTCAAGAGCCGATGAGGATCCTCCAGATAAGCAAGTTCTATCCGCCGGTGATGGGCGGCATCGAGTCCGTCGCTTTCGAGCTCACCGAAGGCATGAACCGGCGCGGCTACGCCACTGACGTGCTGTGCGCCCATACCGAGGTGCGCGGCCGCACAGACCGGGCGAGCAACGGCTACAGCGTGACGCGCGCCGGATCGCTGGGCAGGCTGCTCTCGACATCGATGTCGCCCGCGTTGCTGCTGCACGCGCGGCGCCTGGTGCAGGGTTACGACATCGTGCATGTGCAAGTGCCCGACCCGATGGCCAACTTGGCACTGTGGTTCGCCCGCCCGCGCGGCAAGCTGGTCGTGCACTGGCACAGCGACATCGTCAACCAACGGCGCGCGCTGAAGCTCTACGCGCCGCTCCAGCGATGGATGCTGGAGCGCGCCAACACGATCATCGCCACCTCGCCGCCCTATGCCGACTCTTCACCATGGCTGCGGCCGTGGCTCGACAAAGTGGCGATCATCCCGAACGGTATCAGCGCCAACCCCATGCGCGACTCGGGCGAGCAGGCCAAGGCCGTGCGCCGGCGCTTCGACGGACGCCGAATCGTGTTCTCGCTCGGCCGCATGACGTACTACAAGGGCTTTGATGTGCTGATCGAGGCGGCGGCTCGGCTGCCCCACGATGCTGTCGTCGTCGTCGGCGGCGGCGGCGAGCTACTGGAGACCCATCGCCGCAAGGCGGCCGAACGCGGCGTGTCCGAGAAGATCCATTTCGTCGGCCGCATCGCCGACGGGGACCTGCCGGCCTACTACCAGGCCGCAAGCGTGTTCTGCCTACCCTCCACCGTGCGCACCGAGGCGTTCGGCGTGGTGCTGCTCGAGGCCATGTCGATGGGCAAACCGCTCGTCACCGCAAACATTCCCGGCTCCGGCGTGCCGTGGGTGAATCAGCACGGCCGCACCGGCCTCACCGTGCCCGTGGGCGATGACCGGTCCCTGGCCGCGGCGCTTGCGCACATCCTTAGGGATGACATGCTGGCCCGCACCTTCGGACAAGCGGCGCATGCGCGCTTCCTCGAACACTTCACCGCCGATACGATGGTGGCTAGCACGCTGGACCTGTACCGCCGCCTGCTGAGCGCCTGATCGCCGGCCGCCGCCGTCGTCAGTTCGGCAGGTACTCGGGCACGTGCCGGCGCAGCCAGCGCTTCACCGCGTCGTCCGCGGTGCCGAACATCAGCTCGGGCAGCCCCGACTCCAACTCGGTCAACAGGTCGGGCTGTACGGCGACGGTGAGCAGCGCTATGCGCAGCCGCGGATGGGGTGTCGGCACGGTGCTGTCCGCGTCCGCCAGCAGTTCCTCGAACAGCTTCTCGCCAGGACGCAGGCCGGAGAACGCGATTCCGATCTCGTCGACCGTGTGCCCCGACATGCGGATCAGGTCGCGCGCCAAGTCCACGATGCGCACCGGCTCACCCATGTCCAGCACGTACACCTGCCCAGTCTCGCCCACGGCGCTGGCTTGCAGGACCAGGCGCGCCGCCTCCGAGATCGTCATGAAGTAGCGCGTGATGTCCGGGTGCGTCACTGTGACCGGCCCGCCGCGCGCGATCTGCTCCTTGAACTTCGGGATCACGCTGCCACTGGATCCGAGCACATTGCCGAAACGCACGGCGACGAACCGAGTGGCGTGGCCCTGCGTCGCCATGTGCGACAGCACCATCTCCGCGGCCCGCTTCGTGGCCCCCATCACGTTGGTGGGGTTCACCGCCTTGTCGGTGGAAATCAGCACGAAGCGCTCGGCGTCGCATTCGGCCGCAGCAATCGCTGCGTGCCAAGTGCCCAGCGTGTTGTTGTGCAGCGCCGCCCAGGCGTTTTGCTGCTCCATAAGTGGCACGTGCTTGAACGCGGCCGCATGGAAGACGATGTGAGGACGGTGCACGGCGACGGTGGCGCGAAGGTTCCCGAGGTCCTTCACGTCCCCCATCAGCCGGACCAGGGGCAAGTGCGGATGCAGCTCACTAAGCTGCTGCTCAATCTGGTAGAGGGCAAATTCGCTCAGCTCGTACAGCACCAGCTGAGCGGGTCCGTACAAGGCGACCTGACGGCACAGCTCGGAGCCAATCGACCCGCCCGCGCCCGTCACGAGAACCGTTTTGCCTGAGATCAGCTCGGCGATGCCCGCCTCGTCAAGCTGCACCGGTTCGCGGCCCAGCAAGTCCTCCGGCTCGATCGCTCGCACACGTTCGATGCGTGCCGTGCCGTCGCGCAGCTCGCTGAAGGAGGGCACCGTCAGCACAGGCAGGCCAGTAGCCGATGCGAGCTCGATGGCGCGGCGCCGTTGCGCCGCCGTCGCTCCCGGCATCGCGGTGATGACGTGCGTCGCGCCCGCCTTCACCTCCTCGCGCTTCACCTCTTCAAGGGTACCGAGCACCGGCGCGCCGAGGATGCGCGCACCGCGCTTCGCCGGATCATCGTCCAGCAGCCCCAGCACAGTCCAGCCCTGTTGATGCAGTCCCGCAAGCAGAAGCCGCGCCGCCTCGCCGGCACCCATAACGATCGCACGGCGGACCTCGGCGTCGCTGCCTGTGATGCGCGAGCGGGCATGCTCATACAGCATGCGGTACACGATGCGCACCATGCACAAGCCCATCAACGACACAACTGGATGCAGCGCAAGGACGGCACGCGGCACTTCGCGCAACTGCAGCATCAGCACGCACACAGCGCTCGCGAGTCCCGCCACGCCGCAGCCCAGCGTCAAGCGTTTCACCTCGCCAAAGCCCGAGAAGCGCCACATGCCCCGCGGGATGCCGGCCAGCACGAAGGCCGCCAGGTAAACCGCCAACACGCCGAGCAAGACCCAGTGGTCATAGTCCGGCCGCGCCGACCACCAGCGCTCGAAGCCCAGGCGGAACAGGTACGTGAAGTTCCAGCAGAGCGCGATCACCACGCCGTCGATCAGCAGCGACAGCGGCTGGCGGTGCGGCCGGATCTTCGCCAGAGCCCGGTCCAGGCGATGCCAGAAGGTCGGTGCGCTCACCGCGCCGGTCTCAGCCATGACCGAGCAGTGCCTTCAAGGTGAGCCCGATCAGCCGCAGATCGAAGGCGAGTGTCGCCTGATCGACGTACTGTGCAGCCAGGCGAAGCTTGGCCGGCAGAACCACCTCGCGGTACTCGCGCTCGGGATCGGCGGCTAGCGCCAGCAGTGCACTCTCGTCGCGAAACTGGATCGATGCCAAGTCGGTGATGCCGGGCCGCACGCTCAGCACCTTGTCGCGCAGCTCCGGCGGATAGATCGCGACATAGCGCGGCACTTCCGGCCGCGGCCCGACGACGCTCATCGCCCCGCGCAGCACGTCGATGAGTTGCGGCAGTTCGTCGAGCTTGGTACGGCGCAGCCACTTGCCGGCGTGCGTGATGCGCGCGTCGGTGCCGACCGTGATTTGCAAGCCGGCGGGCGCGCCGTGACTCATCGTACGGAACTTGTGGATGCGAAATGGCACGCCGAAACGGCCGACACGCTCCTGGCGGAAGAACACCGGCCCGGGTGAATCGAATTTGATCCACAGTGCCACCGCAGCGAACAGCGGTGCGAGCAGCAGCAGGCCACCACCGGCCAGCAACACGTCGAAGATCCGCTTCAGCATCGCGCGGCGCTCAGCCCAGCGCCGCGCGCACCGCGGCGATCACGCGCTGCACGTCAACGTCGGTCATGCGCGTGTACAAAGGCAGGCTCAGCATTGTCTCGAAGGAGCGCTGCGAATGCGGGAACGCCTCGGGCGCGAGCCCATAGCGCTCACGCCAGTACGGCTGCAAGTGCAGCGGGATGTAATGCACGCTGCAACCGATGCCGGCGGAGTGAAGGTGCTCTATTACCGCATCGCGGCCGACGCGCGAACCCTCTGCCATCCGCAGCACGTACAGATGCCATGCGTGCATGTCGCCGGCGCGCGGCCGCGGCGGCGTGATGACTGACAGCCCGGCCAGCCCTTCGTCGTACTGCGCCGCCATTGCCTCGCGGCGGTGCTGGAAGGCCCGCGCCCGCTTGAGCTGCTGCAACCCCAACGCCGCCGCAATATCCGTCAGGTTGTACTTAAACCCCGGCGCCACGATCTCGTAATACCAACTCGGCACCTTGGCGGTGAAGCGGTCGAAAGCATCGCGGTTCATGCCGTGCAAGCGCATCACGCGCATGCGCGCAGCCAGTTCGGCATGGCGGGTGACGACCATGCCACCCTCGCCCGTGGTGATGGTCTTGTTGGCATAGAAGCTGAACACCGTGGCATCGGATTCGAGCGTGCCGATCAGGCGCCCCGCAGAGGTGGTCGGCAGCGCGTGCGCAGCATCTTCCACGACCTTGAGCCCGTGCTTCTTCGCGAGCGCCAGCAACGCCGGCATGTCGGCGGCAAGCCCGGCGTAATGCACCGGCATCACCGCCTTGGTGCGCGGCGTGATGGCCGCCTCGACAGCGCTCACGTCGATGCACATCGTCGCGGGGTCGATGTCCACGAGCTTCACGTCCGCGCCCAGGTATCGCACGACCTCGGCGGTCGCTGTGAAGGTGTGGGTCGTCGTGATCACCTCGTCGCCGGGGCCGATGCCCAGCGCCTCCAGTGCCAGGTGCAAGCCTGCGGTGGCGGAATTGACCGCGATCGACTGCAGGCTCTCATCCCCCAGGAACGCGGTGAACGCCTCTTCGAAGCGCTTGGCCTTCGGTCCGGTGGTGATCCAGCCGGAGCGCAGGGTGTCCACCACCTCGGCAATCTCTTCCTCACCGATGTCGGGCAAGGCGAAGGGCAGAAAGGGTTGGGATTCGGGCATGTGATCAGTCCTTGCCGATCCAGCACAGCACATGAGTACGCAGGGCCGGCACGGTGTTGAACAGGGTGTAGAGCGCGGGATGCAGCCGCGCGAGCGGGCGGGCGATCGGGGGTGCGAGCGTGACCCGCCGGGCGCTGATGCGGCCCTGAGGAAACAGCGTGCGCACGCGCGACAGCGGAACGCCGCGAACATCGGGGTTGCGTGGGTTGTTCACGGTGAAGTCGTACCACAGCACGCCGCCGCCACGCTTCACCGCGCTCCACATCACACTCGCCAGTCGCTGCTGGAAAGCATCGTCGATCAGCGACGAGAACACGGTCGCCTGCATCACGATGTCCAGGCTTTCGGGCACGACCGGCAACTCCGTGGCATCGCCCAGCGTGAGCTGCACGGATGACGGCAGGCGATCCCGGGCCGTGATGTGGCGCTCGGGCAGCAGCTCGATGCCGGCCAGGTGCTGTGGCGCGAAGCCCATCCAGATGAACTCCAGCAGGTTGCTGCCAGTGCCGCTGCCAACTTCGAGGAGTGTCCGGTTGGCGAGATCGTGCCAGCCCAGGCGCCTGAACAGCCGCAGCATCGCGCGCTGCCGCTCCTGCACGGCGAGCAGCGCGGCGGGGTTCAGCAGGCTGTAGCGCGGATCCTGTGCGGCACGCCGTGCGTAGCGGTCGCGCACCGCTTGGGCTTCGTTGGCGTCCTGCGTGGCCGGGGCCGGCATGACTTTCACCTCGTAAGCGACGCGAAGCGCTCGCGCCCTCGACCGCCGCGCGACACGTCCCACCAGCCGAGGATCGAGCCCGCACCATAGGCCAAGTGGTAGGCGGCGATCACCGCAGGCACGCGGCACCACACGGGCCAGGACAGGCGGCGCCCTGCGCCTACGGCCACAGTCATGGCGCCAACGCCCACTGCATAGGGCGCCGCCACGCACACCAAAGGCCACGCCGGTCCACCGAGGACGGCGACCGATGACGCCAGCCCCAGCAAGGCGATGAACACCCCGGGCACCACGTGCCGCGCCGATGCCGCCTGCCCATGCTTCTTCATCACAAAGGGTTTCCAGTAGCCGTACTGCAGATACTGCCGGAAGACTTGGCGCAATGTCGCACGAGGCCGGTACACGCTGCGGATGCGCGACGACTGCCACACGCGGCCGCCGCCTTTGACGATCCGCAGGTTGTGCTCATCGTCCTGGTTGCGCACGAGGCTGTCATCGAAGCCGCCGAAACGCTCGAAGGTGGCTCGTGGCCAGCAGCCGAGGTAGACGGTGTCGACCCAGCCGTCGTGACCAAGCTGCCGGGAGCGGGCACCGCCCGCGACCCAGCGCGATTGGAAGGCCGCTGCCACCGCGTGCTGCATGGGCCCGCCGTCAGCGTCAGGCTCCGCGCGCCAGGGGCCGCCCACGTTGTCGGCGCCGGTCGCTTGCAGTTCGGCGATGCACTGGCGTACATAGTTTGGTGCGTACTGAGTGTGGACGTCCATCCGCACGATCACGTCCCCGGCGGCGATGCGCAGGGCCGCGTTGAGGCCGGTCGACACGATGCGGCCGGGGTTGGAGATCCAAACGACGCGCGGATCGCGGGCCGAAGTCGCGGCGAGCAGCTCACGCGTGCCGTCGTCGCTCTCGCCGTCGGCAACGACAAGTTGCAAGATCCATTCGGGCGGCAAATCCTGGGCCGTCACACCTGTGCAGAACGCCTCGATGTACCGCTGCTCGTTGCGGCATGGGACGATCACGGAAACGGTCTTCAACGGGTTAGCTCCGGCGGGCGCTTCGAGAGGCAGACTTCATATGCCGCTTTCATCGTTTCTACGCAGGCCCGCCAAACGTAGCGCCGCTCCACGAGCCGGCGGCCCGCCTTGCCGAACTCGGCGGCCCGCTCTGGCGACATCAGGAGCCGGGCGATGGCGTCCCCAAGCGCATCCGGATCGTCCCTGTCGACCACGTAACCGGTCACGCCATCCTCCACCACCTCGGGCAGACCGCCCACGCGCGTGACCACCACCGGAAGCTCGCAGGCCGAAGCCTCGATCACGGCCACGCCGAAGCTCTCGCTGTCCAGGCGGCTGGCGGCAACGTACACATTCAGTCCGTTGAGTTGCCCCGGCACGTCGCGGTGGGCGACGTGCCCCGCGAACTCGGTTCGGTGCGACAACCCAAGGCTGCGCACCAGGGCCTGCAGTTCAACCCGTTGCGGCCCGTCGCCCACGAGCCGCAGGCGCAGGCACGCCCACATGGCGGGCGGGACTTTGTGCTGAAGAGCTGCGAACGCCTTCACCAGAGTGTCGATGCCGTACTTGGGCGCCAGGGTCTTCACGGTTCCAACGACCAGCGTTTCGGTCGGAGGACGATGCAGAGGCTTGAAACGCTCCAGGTCCACGCCGAAGGGCGTGACTGTGATCTCTGGTCCCTCATGTTCGCCGAGCAGATCGCGGACGCAATTCGCCATTACATGGCTGGTCGAGCCGACGAGGTCGGCGCGCTGAAGGATGGCACGCACAAGCCACCGGTGCAGCGGGGAGATGCGCGGAAAGTCGAACACGTCCATGCCCCATACTGACACCATGCGCGGTCTCACGCCGGACAACGTCGCCAGCAGCCCGTATCCCGTGGCGTAGTGCGCGTTCAATAGATCGCAGCCGTGCGCCCTGAACTCGGCCGCCACCTCCCTGGCATTGAGCACATAGCCGCCCGGACCGGCGTGCTTCAGCAGCACCTTGTGCACCGCGGATTCCCAGCCAGTCTCGAGGAAGGGATGCTGCGACACGCACACCACTTCCGCACCTACCTGGCTCAGTCCATTGGCCCATCGCTGCGTATGAATGACGCTGCCAGCGCCGAGCAGGAGCACCTTCATCGGACCGCCCTCGCTCGTCGGCTGGAACGTCGACCGGATAATGCTCGCCCATGAAGCTCCAGGTTATCTCGCCGCGCCGCGTCACTGGTGGCCCCGAGGCCGTACACCAACTGGTGGATGCCGCCCGCACGCTGGGCTTGGACGCGCGGGTTGTATACGCGCCCATCGATTCGGCCCATCGGGACGTCACACCGGCCTATGCGCACTACTCCGTGGCGATCGATACTGCGATCAGCGACGGCGCCGATACGATGGTGATCGCTCCCGAAACGCTCACCCGTCACCTCAGCGGCCTGCGCCGGGCGCGCCGCACAATCTGGTGGCTCAGCGTCGACAACTACCTCGCTGATCGCCGGCGGCAAGCGGCCCTGTGGGCCGAGCGCCTCAGGCTTCGACGGCCGCGCTTCGATCTTGCCAATCCGATCCCCGACGTCCGGCATCTCGCGCAGTCTGAATACGCCCGCCGCTTCCTCGTCAACCACGGAATCTGCCAGGCTGACATGCTGACCGATTACCTGCGTGAGGACTTCACCTCGGCGGTCGAGAACTCGCCGAACCGGCCTGCCACCGTCGCCTTCAACCCGCTCAAGGGATTCGAAACCACGCACCGCCTCATGGCGGCCGCGCCGCCCGGGATCCACTTCGTGCCATTGCAGAGCATGACACCCCGCCAGGTGCGGGCAACGCTCGAGCAGAGCGCGGTGTACATGGATTTCGGGCACCACCCAGGGCGGGACCGCCTGCCAAGGGAGGCAGCCCTGTGCGGTTGCAACATCGTGACGGGAACGCGGGGTGCCGCTAGCAACGACGTCGACATCCCGATTCCTGCCCGCTTCAAGATTGACGAATCCGCTACGGACTTCATGGAGCGCGCACTGCAAACCATTGCAGAGGCCTGCCGTGACTACCGGCGCATCCAGCCGGAATTCGATCCCTATCGGCGCGCGATCCTGGACCAGAAGCATCGGTTCTTCGAGGAAGTGAAGCAGTTCGTCAACACGCTCGTCTAACGCCTCACGCATTGGCCAGCTTCCGTTCGATTGCCTCTGCAGCTTTTAAGGCGGCGGCGACCACTTGATCCATGTTGAAGTACTTGTAGCGAGCCAAACGACCCACGAAAGTGACGTCTCCGAGCTGGTCGGCCAAGGCAGCATAAGACTGGAACAGGGCCTCGTTCTCCGGCCGCGCGATGGGATAGAACGGCTCACCCTCTGCATGCGGGTATTCGCGGGTGATGGATGTTCCGCTGTGCCGCTGTCCCGTTAGGCGCTTGAACTCGGTGATGCGCGTGTAGTCGTGCTCGTTGGGGTAGTTGACCGTGCTGGCCGGCTGGTAGAACTCCGTGCCGGGCAGGTGCACGTGCTCGAAGCGCAGCGACCGATACGGCAGGCGGCCAAAACGATACCCGAACCATGCATCCATGGGGCCGGTATAGACGGTGTGGCGGACCTCGAACTCCGCCCGACGGGACAGGCCGTCCGTCCCGAGCTCTACACTGATGCGCGGGTGGCCCAACATGCACCGGAACATGGCCGTGTAGCCCTCGGCGGGCATGAACTGGAAGCTGTCGGTGAAGTAGCGGTCGTCGTCGTCAGTGCGGGTGGGGATGCGTGCGGCCACGCTGCCGGCGAGCTCGCTCAGGTCTAGGCCCCACTGCTTGCGGGTGTAGTTGCGGAAGAACAGCTCGCACAGATCCCGACCGACGCTGGACAGAACCACGTCCTCGGAGGTCGTGATCGGGTCGCGGGGCTCGCGACGGGCGGCAAGGAAGGCCGCGGCGCCCGCCTCGTCCAGCTCGAGGCCGAACAGCGTGTTGAGCGTCGTTCGGTTGATAGGCAGGGGCACCAGCATCCCTCGCACCGATGCCAGGACACGGTGCTCATAGAAACGCCAGTGGGTGAACTGCGAGAGGTACTCGAAGACCTTCCTGCTGTTGGTATGGAAGATGTGCGGCCCGTACGGATGGACCAGCACGCCGTGCTCATCCAGCGTGTCGAAGGCGTTGCCCCCGACGTGGTCACGGCGCTCCACGACGTGCACGGTGCAACCCGCCGACGCCAGCCTTTCAGCGCAGACAGCGCCGGCAAATCCGGCACCGATGACGAGGACATCGACTCGTTTCATGGATAGTCTTCAGTTTCCAGGCTTGAACAGCGGCACGCTGCGCCGCAAGAGAAGAAGCAGCATGGTGAGGGTGACGACCGTCTCGGTGGCGAGCAGCGCGATGGCGGCGCCCGTGTGCGCCATGATCGCCGTGAGCGGGAGGATCAGCACGACGTTGAGCATCCCGGCAGCCAGCAACACTGACGAAAACTGCCGGTGCAGGCCGAGAGGCAGCATGGTCTGCACGCCGAACACGTTCGACATGGCAACGATGAACAACAGTGGCGCCATGATCTGCAAGACCACCGTCGCCGGCGCGTACTCGGGGCCGAAGAGAAAGTCCACCAGCCACGGCGCTGAAGCAAACAGTACCGCTGCCAGCAGGCCCGATGCCAACGCCTGCACTCGCAGCAACCTGCGCAGCAGTTGATAGGTTAGCGCGGAATCCCTGCTTATCTGATAAGCCAGCCGTGGAAAGGCCACACGCGCGATCGGCGTGAGGAAGCCGTGTAGGCCGCGGACAACCTTGTCCGCGGCTGCAAAGAAGCCGGCAGCTGAAGGCCCCGCCACTAGGCCCACCACCACGGTGTTAGTGTTGGTGTACAGGCTCACCCCCGCGGTGGAGAAGAAGATCAGGCAGCCGCCACGCAAGTTGGCCGCGATGTCGGCCGGCTGCAGATCCGGGGATGAGAGATCCTTCCTAGCTACCAGCCACGCGATGCACGACACGCCGGTCAGCACGGAGGCCAGCCCCGGAATCGCAAGCGCAAGCAGCATGTCCCGTGGTGAGGTGACGATCGCGAAGGTGAGCGGGACGCTGGCCGCACCGACCACGAGCGAGAGGCCGGCCAGCGCCGGGAGCCGCTCCATGCCCTGGAAGTACCACACCGGAGTGAGCACGCTGCCTATGACGAGCAGAAAGGCGACACAAAGCGCCGGGCCTTCGGGGCGCAGCGCCGGCAGCGTGGCGACAAGGGCCCACAGCGAGAACGCCCCGGCCAAGCCCAGCAGGGCCTTGGTCGCCATTGTGGTCCAGAACACTCGCGACCTCGCGTCGCGATCATGGCGCGTCAGCGCAATGTCGCGGGTGGCCGTGAGGTTGAAGCCATAGTCGGCCAGCAGCACGAAGTACCAGGCCACCGCGATGGCGAAGCTGTAGCGTCCGTAGCCCGCGGGCCCCAGCCGCGAGGTCAGCCACGGCACCACGACCAGCGGGAGGGCGTTGTTGGCGAGGTGAATCAGCCCCAGGAGCAGGGCATCGCGGCGCAGGGATGACATGACGTCCGGCACTCGGTCGGCTCGCCTACGCTACCAGCGGCCCTGCATGATGGCTTCGAACTCTTCCCGCCGCACACCATCCATGCGACGGGCACGGCGGACGAGGCACCAGAGAAAGCCGGGGATACGGTGGCGCTGGACAGCCCCCACCCGGAGCAGCAGGGTAGCCGTGTAGACGATGTAGCCGAGCAGCCAGAAGGTCCACCCCACGGCGCCGAGGCGAAGACGCATGTGAATGAACCGGTTCAGGTAATAGACGAAGAGCTTCCGGGCGTTGATGTCCGCGGCTGCGCGCGAGAAGCTGCTACTCACCTTGTGCTGCACCACTGCGGTCAGCAGGCACACCGCCAGGAGTCCGCGGTCCTTCATCCACAGCGACAGCTCAAAGTCCTCCTCGCCGAAGAAGAAACGCTCGGTGAAGCCGCCTCGCGTCGCGAAGGCCGACGTACGCACAGCAAAGCAGCAGCCCGTGAAGAAGCTGCAAGGGATCTCCGGGGTGGCGCTCAGGCGCTCCCGCGGCTCGCCAGAATGGAAGTATCGGCGCACCCCCCAGCGTGACACGGTGCCCCCGCAGTTCCAGACGGTGCGTGTCCCGTACACGACGAGCATCGGGAGGCAGGCGAAGCAACCGGCGTCCGTGCGGACGCGGTCCACAATGCGCTCCAACCCGCACGGCTCCACCCAGGTGTCGTTGTTCAGGAAGACGCACACGTCCAGGCTCCACCGGACCGCACACTGCAGGCCGACGTTGCTGCCGCCCGCGAAGCCGAGGTTCTCGGGCAAGGCGACGAGGGCCATGCACATTGCGCCGGGCGACGACGGAAAGCCCGGCGACGAGGGCGGGGGCACGGACAGCACGTCGACCGACTGCGCGGCAAGCGCCGAGAGAATCGTCTGCAGCGAACCGTCCCGCGACCCGTTGTCCACCACGATCGGAAAGGCGCCCGGCTCGCGCAGCACGGACCACAGGCATTCGAGCGTGTCGGCTGCGCCGTTCCAATTAAGGATGACAACGGCGAACCGCCGACCGGGAAAGGCACCCATCATGCCGCCCTAGAGCCCTCAGGCCCCGGTGCTTGCAACACCATGAAATAGCCCAGCGGAAAGCGTGTCGCCGTGCGGTCGGCCACCCGGCACCCGAGTGCTGACCGGCCGAACCACGCACACAACGTCTGCAATAGGGTGGCTAGCAAGCGTCCCGGCCAGGAAAGCTGCGCGAGGTGCTTGGAAAGGAAGTCGGCAAGCACGTGCAGGCTGCCGCCGGTAGGAACTAGCAGTTTCACCGCCAGGCCGGCCTCCGCGGCGAAACGCCGCAGCGCAAACCCGGTGAATCGGTAGTAGTCGTGCGGAGTTTCGTGAATGCCATAGAGGAAGGGCACGTTGACGAAGGCGTGCCCGCCCGGCGCCAGGATGCGCCGGATCTCGCTCACCAGCTGCCACGGCTTGGGAAGATGCTCCAGCACGTCGGACAGCACCACCGTATCGAACGCGCCATCCTCGAACGGCAGCGGCTGCGAGAGGTCGGCGTAGACATCGACGTGCGAAGTGGCATGCACCGACCCTGGCCAGTCCACACACACCGCCTCGCTTACATGGGGCCCATACAAGCCATAGAGCGGCACCGTGCCGCAGCCAAGGTCGATGAGCCGACCTCGCGCGAAGGCTGGAAGGTGCTGCTCATAGAGCGACGCCGTAATGTCTGCCACGAGGCGGGATCCCACTCCAACCTGCTTCGGGTTCCGGGAGGCCCGCGTGCGGCCGCCACGCAGCACGTACTTGCTCGGTTTCCAAAGCTCTGGGTGCTGCATGTCTCTTGTGTAGGGCCCCACCCGGCACCTTGCCCGGCTGAAGCGTCTGATTGTCCCTCATGACGCCCTCTAGAATCGAGGGCTCTGCGAAGGCGAGCAATGAACGAACAGCCCCCCCTTACCGACGACAACCAGCTGATCGCCGAACGCCGAGAGAAACTCGGCGCGATCCGCAAAAAGGGCATCGCCTTCCCCAACGACTTCAAGCCCCGTGATCACGCCGCCGATATCGCGCGCAAACACGGCGCGCTGCCCAACGAAGAACTGGAACCGCAGGCCGTTGCCGTGAGCGTAGCCGGCCGCATGATGCTCAAGCGCATCATGGGCAAGGCGAGTTTCGCCACGCTGCAAGACGCCTCCGGCCGTATCCAGCTTTTCATCACGCGCGACACTCTGGGCGACGAGGCCTACGAGGCGTTCAAGCACTGGGACCTGGGCGACATCCTCGGCGCCGAGGGCACGCTATTCAAGACGCGCACCGGCGAGCTCTCGGTGCGCGTCACGACGCTGCGCCTGCTCACCAAGAGCCTGCGACCGCTGCCCGACAAGTTCCACGGCATGACCGACCAGGAGCAGAAGTACAGGCAGCGCTACGTCGACCTCATGACCGACGAGGAAGCGCGCCTGCGCTTCGTGGCGCGCAGCAAGGCGGTGGCGTCGCTGCGCAACCACATGGTGGAGCACGGGTTCCTGGAGGTGGAGACGCCCATGCTGCACCCCATTCCCGGCGGCGCCAACGCCAAGCCCTTCGTCACGCACCACAACGCGCTCGACCAGGAGATGTTCCTGCGCATCGCGCCCGAGCTCTACCTCAAGCGGCTCGTGGTGGGCGGCTTCGAGCGCGTGTTCGAGATCAACCGCAACTTCCGCAACGAAGGCATCTCGGTCCGGCACAACCCGGAGTTCACGATGATGGAGTTCTATGCGGCCTACTGGAACCATCATGACCTGATGGATTTCACCGAAGGCCTGCTGCGCCACGCGGCACGCATGGCCACCGGATCGGCCCAGTTGAGCTACGCCGGCAAGCCCGTGGACCTGGACCAGCCCTTCGCGCGGCTGTCGGTGCGTGACGCGCTCGTGGTGCATGCCGGCGTGAGCGAAGCCGAAGCTGGAAATGCGCGGCTGCTGCACGATCGCTTGAAGGCCCTGGGCGAGGAGCCGCCCGCGCACTGGACGCTCGCCGAACTGCAGTTTGGCCTGTTCGAAGCGGTGGTTGAAGAGAAGCTGTGGCAGCCCACCTTCATCATCGACTACCCGGTGGAGGTATCGCCGCTGGCGCGCGCCTCCGACACCAACCCTTCCGTCACCGAACGATTCGAGCTGTTCATCACCGGCCGTGAAATGGCCAACGGCTTCTCCGAGCTGAACGATGCCGAGGACCAGGCCGCGCGCTTTGCCGCGCAGGTGGCCAACAAGGATGCCGGCGACGAGGAAGCGATGTACTACGACGCCGATTTCATCCGCGCGCTGGAGTACGGCATGCCGCCCACCGGCGGCTGCGGCATCGGCATCGACCGGCTCATGATGCTGCTGACTGACAGCCCCAGCATTCGCGACGTGATCCTGTTCCCCTCGCTGCGCAAAGCAGGCTAGTTCCGCGCGGCGGGCACGCCGTTTGCCGAGCAAGGTGGTTGCTGGCGCGCACGCCATTTGCCTTGGATGGCTGCGTGCCTGGAGGCCGCCGCCGATGCGAATTGCCCAAGTTGCACCCTTGATAGAGAGCGTGCCGCCCAGAGCCTATGGCGGCACGGAGCGCGTGGTGTCTTATCTCACCGAGGCGCTCGTGGACCTGGGGCACGACGTGACCTTGTTCGCCAGCGGCGACTCCGTCACGCAAGCACGACTGGTGCCTGTTGTCGAACGCAGCCTGCGGCTCGACCCTCGACGCCCCGACTGGCTGGCCTGGACGACGGTCATGCTCGACCGCGTGATGGAGTCGGCCTCGCAGTTCGACGTCATCCATTTCCACATCGATTACCTGCACTTCCCGCTGGTGCGACGCTGCCGCACGCCATGCGTGACCACACTGCACGGCCGGCAGGATCTGCCTGACCTCGCCCCGCTGTACCGACATTTTTGCGAGCAACCCCTGGTGTCCATCTCCGACAGCCAGCGCGAGCCCCTGCCCACGGCGAGCTGGTGCGCCACGGTGCACCACGGACTGCCGGAAAACCTGTACCGCTTCCATCCTCAACCGGGCAACTACTTCGCCTTCGTGGGCCGCATGTCGCCCGAGAAGCGGGTGGACCGCGCCATCCACATCGCCATCGCCTGCGGCGTGCCGCTGCGCATACGAGCCAAGGTGGATGCGGCAGATCGGCATTACTTCGAGTCCCAGGTGCGCCCCTTGCTGGACCAACCGCTGGTCGAGTTCGCCGGCGAGATCGAGGAGCGCGAGAAGAACGACTTCATCGGCCACGCGCGCGCCCTGCTCTTTCCCATCGACTGGCCCGAACCCTTCGGCTTGGTCATGATCGAAGCGCTGGCCTGCGGCACTCCCGTGCTGGCCTATCCGGGCGGCGCCGTCGCCGAGGTGCTTCAGCACGGCGTGACCGGCTACATCGTCAATGACCAGCAGCAGGCTATCGCTGCAGTTCGGCGCATCGACCGGATAGACCGCCACCACTGCCGCGATGCCTTCGAGGCACGATTCACGGCCGCGGTCATGGCCGAAAACTACCTCAACGTTTACCGCAGCCTGGTGCGCGAATGATGGCAGACAAGATCCAGATCGGCGACAAGTGGTACGTGTCCGCGACCTCGGCCCGCACCGAGGAAAGCCCGCAAGTCCTGAAGAACGACGAGACCTTCGTCATGTTCGACCGCTTCGGCGACGTGCAGGTGCTGGGCCCCGGCGAGCAGGGCCTGTACCACGAGGACACCCGCTACCTCTCCTACCAGGAGTTGCTGATCGACGGCGCGCGGCCCATGTACCTGGGCTCGACCGTGAAAGAGAACAACAGCCTGCTCATCATCGAGCTCATGAATCCCGACTTCACGCGCGGCGGCGAGGTCGTGGTACCCAAGGGCACGGTGCATGTGTTTCGCGCCAAGCTGCTGTGGGAGGGCGCGTGCTACGAGCACATCCGCCTCACCAACCACGGACGAGAGCCCATCGAGACCACGGTCACGCTCGGCTTCGACGCCGATTTCATCGACCTGTTCGAAGTGCGTGGCATGACTCGGGAACAGCGCGGAGAGCGCCTGCCGAGTCAGACCGGGCGCAGCGAAGTCGAGCTGCGCTACCTCGGCCGCGATGCGCGTCTGCGCTGCACACGCATCGCCTTCAGTCCCATGCCCGACACGATGAGCGATCAGCAGGCCACCTTCGACGTGCATCTGGAACCCGGCGCGCAGCACCATCTGTACTGCACGGTGTCCTGTGTCAGCGACACGGGCGATCTGACCGACGAGGCCATCCCCTACGAGGAGGCGTTTCGCCGCAACAACGCAGCGTGCCAGACGCAACTGGGTGGCCGTTGCCTGATCGAGACCTCCAATCCGCTGGTCAACCTGTGGTTGGATCGCTCGGTGGCGGACCTCGCCATGCTCACCACCGAGTTGCCCACCGGCCCGTACCCCTACGCAGGTGTGCCTTGGTATTCAACGACCTTCGGCCGCGACGGGATCATCACCGCGCGCGAATGCCTGTGGCTGCTGCCCGGTCTGGCGCGCGGCGTACTCGCTTTCCTGGCCGCGACGCAGGCCACCGAGAGCGAGCCGGAGCGCGATGCCGAGCCGGGCAAGATCCTGCACGAGGCGCGGCGAAACGAGATGGCGCGCACGGGAGAGATCCCCTTCGGCCGCTACTACGGCACGGTCGACGCCACGCCGCTGTTCGTGGCCCTGGCAGGTGCTTATTACCGGCGCACCGGCGACCTCGAGTTCGTGCGCAGCATCTGGCCGCAGGTCCTGCTTGCGCTCGAATGGATCGACCGCCACGGTGACATGGACGGCGATGGCTTCGTGGAGTACGCGCGGCGCAGCAAGGAAGGCCTGGTACAGCAGGGCTGGAAGGATTCGCACGACTCGGTGTTCCATGCCGATGGCCGCATGGCCTCGGCGCCTATCGCGCTGTGCGAGGTTCAGGCCTACGTTTACGAGGCAAAGCTCCTGGGAGCCGAGTTGGCCCAGGCACTGGGCGACCCGGCGCTCGCACAGCGCCTGCAAAGCCAGGCGCTGGACTTGCGGCAACGCTTCGATGAGGCGTTCTGGTGCGACGCCATCGGCACTTACGCGATCGCACTCGATGCGGACAAGCAGCCCTGCGCGGTGGCCACCTCGAACGCAGGGCATGCGCTGTGGACCGGCATCGCACTGCCCGAGCGCGCCGCGCGCGTGGTACGGCGCTTCATGGATGACGACTTCTTCTGCGGCTGGGGCATTCGCACCGTGGCCAGCGACCAGCCACGGTACAACCCCATGTCGTACCACAACGGCTCGGTCTGGCCACACGACAACGCGCTCATCGCCGCCGGCATGGCGCGCTATGGGCACACCGAGGAAGCCATGCGCGTGCTCGCAGCACTTTTCGACGCCAGCCTGCACTTCGACCGGCACCGCTTGCCTGAGCTTTTCTGTGGCTTTCCGCGGCGACCATCGGAAGGGCCGACGCTGTACCCCGTGGCCTGCTCGCCGCAGGCCTGGGCCGCGGCAGCGGTGTTCGGCATGCTGCAAGCCTGCCTGGGACTGGAGTTCAACGGGGGCCGCGCCGAGATCGCAATGCGTGCGCCGCGGCTGCCGGCCTTCATCCAGTGGATGAGGTTGCGCAATCTCGCGGTAGGCAGCCACAGCGCCGACCTACTGCTGCAGCGCTACGAAAACAACGTAGGCATCGAAGTGCTGGGCAAGCGGGGGGCGATCGACGTGACGGTGGCGATTTGACGCGGTACACCAGGCGAAGGGCCTTCGACAGGCTCAGGCCGAACGGGGTGGAGGGTGACGCGTGGTCATCCACCCTTGCTCACACTGCGCGCCGCGCGCGCATACCCTACCGATGCCGGAACACCGCCCGGCGCTTGTTCACGAAGGCGTCCATGCCCTCCTGCTGGTCTTCGGTGCCGAACAGCGAGTGAAACAGGCGCCGCTCGAACCGAACGCCTTCCTCCAGCGGGGTTTCATAGGCGCGGTTGATCGCCTCCTTGGCCATCATCACGCTCGGGCCGCCGAACTCGCAAATGGTCTGCGCGGCGCCGAGCGCGATGTCGATCAGTTCGGCCGCGGGTACCACGCGCGACACGAGCCCGGCGCGCTCGGCCTCGGCCGCATCCATCATGCGGCCGGTGAGCACCATGTCCATGGCCTTGGCCTTGCCCACCGCTCGGGGCAAGCGCTGCGTGCCGCCGGCGCCGGGGACGATGCCGAGCTTGATCTCGGGCTGGCCGAACCGGGCGGTGTCGGCCGCGATGATGAAGTCGCACATCATGGCCAGCTCACAGCCACCGCCCAGCGCGAAGCCGGCCACCGCCGCGATTACCGGCTTGCGGATGGTCGTGAGCGTCTCCCAGTTGCGCGTGATGAAGTCGCTTTTGTAGACGTCCATGTAGCTCCACTGCGCCATGGCTGCGATATCGGCGCCGGCAGCGAAAGCCTTGTCGCTGCCCGTGATGACGATGCAGCCGATGCCGTCGTCGGCATCGAAGCTCTTGAGCGCCGCGCCCAGCTCGTCCATCAGCCCATCGTTGAGCGCATTGAGCTGCTTCGGACGGTTCAGCGTGACGAGGCCGGTCTTGCGGTCGCCGCTGCCGCGTACTTCAGCGAGGATGTAGGTGTACGACATCGCGCCTCCAGTGAAATAGTTGGCACTATAAGGGTGTGCAACTCCCTGCATGAGGGGTTGCCCCGCTGCACAACCAAGGCCCGTGCGTAAGCTTTAGGTCAGCTTCACCACTCCTCGCACAGCCATGCCGTCGGTCTATCGCAAGACAGGAAAAGGCCTTGTAGAGATCGGGACCCGGGCCAACCGCCTGGCCCCCCGCTTACGTCAGGCGCTCGTCATGGTCGACGGCAGCCGCACGGACGAAGACCTCTCCAAGTTGATTCTCTCCCAGCCCGCCGAGACGCTGGCCGTCCTGCTGGAGCAGGGCTACATCGAACTGGCTCCGTCCGTCTCGCCGCGCGCGGCGTCGTCGAACAACTCGGGTTTCCGAAGCGTGCCGCCGGAAGACTCGCTGCCGCAATCCAGCATATTCACCGACCATCGCCAGCAGGCGGTGCACTTCATCAACGAACAACTGGGCCCGCCCGCCGAGGCCTTGGCCATGAAGCTGGAGAAAGCGGCCGACTGGGCGCAACTGCGGCCGCTCCTCGAAACGGCAGAGCAGTTCCTGCGCTCGGCACGCGGCCCCGCCAGCGCCGCGGACTTCGCGGAAAGGTTCATCGCGTCTCTGCCCTGACCCTACTGAGCCGCCAGTTGCGGCTTGCGGTCGATCATGAGGTCGATGAAGGTCTCGTCGTCCTGCCAGATGCGAATGCGCACCGGCAAGTAGGCCAGTGCAGGCGCGAACCACATCTCCGCGGTGAGGTCGCCGCCCGGCGTGGGCTTGCGGCGCGGCACCAGATGGAAAGCCTGCACCGCACCGAAGGGCGTGTACAGCGTTTCGATGTCTTGCACGTCATAGGTCCAGCGGTCGACCTGGCGCGGGAGCGCGAGCGTCAACTCCACCCGATTTCCCACAACGAGTTGCTCAGGTTGAGTAGTGAAGAGATAAGTGAGCTGCACGAACTGGCTCGCCGCGTCCTGCACACGGCTCCAGCCCAGCCGGACGTGCCCATCGGGCAGCACGATGCCGTAGGGCTCGAAACGGATGGCGACGCGCCGCCGTTCGCCAAACGCCATCTTGCTGTCCTCGTCGTAGCGCAGGGGCTTCAGCCCGTCGGGGGTGAGTCGTCCTTCGCTGGTCATGGCCCGCGTGAACAGCGGCGCGAACGGGAGCCCGACCGTCACATCGAGGTGCATCTGGTAGCGGTCGTCCGTGCGGACCCACTCGACTTGCGCTCGTCCATGGATCTCGCCGCGGTAGTGGCCCGTCAACACGTAGCTCAACCGCGTGGACACCGGCCACTCGAAGGACGGTGCGCTGGCCGACGTGCCCACGGCTTCGGCGACCACCGGTTCGGCACCCGGCGGCGCAGAAGCGGCAGGCTCGGGCGCTGAGGCGGTGGGCGCAGCCGCCGGGGCCATCTGGGGCTCCGGTTCGGGCACGCCCCGCGCCGCGTGATCGGGCGATGGGACCGGCTGTGCTGGCTCGGGGCCCAAAGCTGTGTCCGTGGGCACTGTGGCTGGGGGCGGAGCCGAGGGACGTTTGGGCCGCGACTGCGCCGGGACCGGCGCGGCTGCCGGAGGCGCGGCGAGCTCCAGCTCTCGCACATACGCAACCTCCACCCTCTTCGGCATGGCGGCGTCAATGCGGAAATCGACCAGATGCCGGCCCAGCAGGTCGGCCACGCAGCCATGGATCGCGATCACCGCCGCAGCGACTGCAAGCGCCGCCGCACGCCGCCGCCGCCATGTTGCGGCGTCCCTGCGCACAGGGGGGCGCTCGCTCAACCGGCCAGCCATGCCTTTCTGAGCGCCTGTGCTTGCTTCGACGCCTTGGCATCGAGCGAGAGCGCGACGGTACCCGTGGCCGCGTCGTCCGTCGGCACGGTCAGCGGCAGCTTCAGGAGCCGCTGGTCGCGCGCGACGAGCAGCGTGCCGGACGCGCCGGGCCGGAGCACCCGCTGCACCTCGTCGAGCCGGCGGATGCGCCAGTCCTCCACTGCGAGCAGTTCATCGCCGGCCGACACGCCGGCCTGCGCGGCGGCGCCGCCGCGCAGCACATGCGTGGCCTTCACGCCGGTGAGGGGCGTTTCGCTGACCCGCAAGCCGAGTCGTTGAGCCATGGTGGCCGGCTGCGCCTGCCACTGCACGCCCACGCGCTCAAGCAACGAAGGCAGAGGCAGGTCGTCAGTGCCATGCACGTAAGCCTGCAGTTCCTGGTCGAGGTTGCGGCCGGCCACATCGTGCAGCGCGCGCCGTACGTCCTGCTCATCGATCGGGCCGCCACTGCTGGTATCCCATAGCAGCCGCATCACATCGTCGAGCGTGCCGCGGTCGACGCGCAGCATGAGATCGAGCGCCAAGGCCACCAGCGAACCCTTGGCGTAGTAGCTCACGCTGGAGTTGGGCGTGTTCTCGTCGCCACGGTAGTACTTGACCCAGGCGTCGAAGCTGGCCTGCGCCACGGTCTGCACCGCGCGCCCCGGCGCGCTGAGCACGCCGTTCACGTTCTTGGCGAGCAGCTTGAGGTAGCGCGCCTCATCGACCAGGCCGGCGCGGCGCAGCAGCAGATCGTCGTAGTACGAAGTGAAGCCCTCGAAGAACCACAGCAGCCCGGTGTAGTTCTCGCGCGTGTAGTCGTAGCGCTCGAACTCGCGCGGCTTCAGGCGCTTGACATTCCACGTGTGGAAGTATTCGTGGCTGATGAGCCCGAGCAGGGTGACGTAGGCGTCGCTCAGCTCGCTTTTGCCCTGCTGGGGCAGATCACGCCGGGCAGCGATGAGTGCGGTGCTCGCGCGGTGTTCGAGCCCGCCGTAGCCGTCATCGACGGCGTTGAGCATGAAGACGTAGCGCTCGAACGGCGGCTTGCCGCCGGTGTGCCAGAAGGTGATGGCCGTCTCGCAGATGCGCTGTGCGTCGGCCAGCAGCCGCTGAGCGTCGAAGTCCGGCAACGCGCCCGCCACCACGAGTTCGTGCTGCGCGCCGTGTGCCATGAAGCGCCCGCGCCAGAAGCAGCCCAGCTCCACCGGGTGGTCGACCAGCTCGTCATAGTCGGCTGCCTCGTAGGTGCCGCGCCCGAGGGCATCGATCCCGACCGGGGTCATGGCGGTGGCCACCTCCCAGTCGCGCGGCAGCGACCGAATCTCCATCCGGTGCGCCTCGTCCTCGCGCCCTTCCACGCGCAGGAAGACGCTGGTCCCGTTGAAGAAGCCGCGGCGCGCGTCGAGGTAGGCGGTGCGCACCGAGTTGTCGAAGGCATACGCGAGATAGGTCAGCTCGAGCGCCGCGCGTCCGTCGCAGGCGGCTTGCCAAGTGGTCTTGTCGAGTTGCTCGAGCGGCACGGCTCGCGTGCCCTGCCGCGCCTCCAGGCCCAACAGATGCCGTCCGAATTCGCGCACCAGGTAGCTGCCGGGAATCCACACCGGCAAGCTCAGTCGCTGCCGAGCCGCCGGCTGCGGCACCGTGAGGGTGATGCGCCACAGATGTGCGTGCGCGTCGGCGATGGCAATGCGATAGGAGATCATCGAAACGAATCGGGCGGCCAGAAGCCGCCCGATTGTCGCTGTAGGCGGCTGGCCTGCCGCCGTGCGGATTCGGCAGCTCAGCCCGGCTTGCGCGATGCAACGAGCAGCTTTTCGATCTGGTCGGGCGGCAAGGCGCCGGGCACGCGCTTGCCGTCCTCGAACACCAGCGACGGCGTGCCGGTGACCTTGTGCTTGCGGCCCAATGCGGCGTTGCGCGCGAGCGCGGCGGTGTCGCACTGCCCCATGGCGCGCGGGGGCGCCGCACCTTCCACCATCCAGTCGCGCCAAGCCTTGGTGTTGTCCTTGGCGCACCAGATGTTGCGCGACTTCTCGGGCGAATCTCCACCAAGGATGGGGTAGAGGAAGGTGTAGACGGTCACGTCCTTCACCTGGGCCAGCTCGCGCTCGAACTTCTTGCAGTAGCCGCAGTTCGGGTCGGCGAACACGGCCAGTTTGCGCGCGCCTGTGCCCTGCTTGTACACGATGGCGTCCTTCAACGGCAGCGAAGTGAAGTCAATCGCGGTCAGCTTGGCCACGCGCGCCTCGGTGAGGTTCTCTCGCGTGCGGGTATCGATCATCTCGCCCTGGAAGAGGTAGTTGCCCTGGGCGTCGGAATAGAACAGGTCAGTGCCTATGCGTACTTCGAAGAGCCCCGGAACGGGCGTCTTGCTGACCTCGTCGATTGCGGGCAACTGCGGCATGCGTTCGGCAATGGCTTTGCGAATCATGGCTTCGTCGGCCCACGCAGGCGCGAGCGCCACGGCACAGACAGCGACGGTGAGCGCGCGGAGAACAAAGTGAAACGAGGTGGCCATCAGTGTCTTTCAGGTCAGGACTGCAACGCGCGGGCGGTGAGCCAGCGCTTGACGGGTGCAAGGTGGTTAACCAGAGTCAGCCCCCGGTTGCGAAGTTCCCGCGCCGCCGGCGCAGGGTGCGAGAAAAGCTGCAGCAGGCCATCGGTCAACTGGCCCATCGCCCAGGTGGGCACGAGCCGCTCGCGCTCATAGCGCCGCAGCAGCTTCTCGTCGCCGAGCTCGCGCCACGGTTCCCGCGCGGCAATCACCCTCGCGAGCGAGGCCACATCGGCCAGGCCGAGGTTGAGACCCTGCCCCGCGAGCGGATGCACCAGGTGCGCGGCATCGCCCACCAGCACCCAACCCGGCCCGCATACCCGCTCGGCGCGTGCCAGCATCACCGGCCAGGCAGCGCGCGGTGAGGCCAGCGTGAGTCCGCCCGCGGCACCGGCGGTGGCATCGAGCAGCGCCTGTTCGAACGCTCGATCGTCCATCGCGAGCAGCCTGTCGGCCTGCGCATCGGGCACCGACCACACCAGGGCATACGAGCTCTGCGGCGTCGGGGTATCGAACGGAAGCAACGCCAGCACGTCGGGCGAGCGGAACCACTGACGGGCAACGTGGCCGTGTGGCCGGCTCGAAACCAGCCGCGCAGCGATGGCGCGGTGTCCGCACGGCTGGCGCTGGAACGCCACCCCGAGAGCCTCGCGCGCCGAGGAGGCTTTGCCCTCCGCCACCGCGACCAGCGCGGCGGGCACGTCATCGCGCACACGAGTGACGTGCGGGGCGAAGCGCAGCGCCGAGGCCAGCTCGCGCTCCAGCACCGCGGTGTCCACGATCCAGGCAAGCTCGCCCACGCGCTGTTCCCAGGCCGAGAACTCGATCACGCCCCCGCCGGCATCGCCTTCCACACGGATGTCATGAACCGGCGTGCGGGCTTGCGCAGGCAGCGCGTCCCATACCTTGAGCGTCCGAAGAAGTTCGACGGAGCCGGCGTTGAGGGCATAAGCGCGAATGTCCGGCCCTGCGCCGGCGCGAGGCTCCTCGGCCTTGAGCGCCACCTGCAGGCCCAGGCGCGCCAGTGCCAACGCTAGGCTGTACCCCACGATGCCCGAGCCTCGCACGAAGACACCGAACGATTCCATCGGGGCATTGTAGGCATCGCCCTGTGCCCATACCGGGCCCGCGCAGGCACAATTCCCGCCCCGGAAGAAGAGGGACTGCAATGCCTGCATGGATTCGGCGCAGCCTGCTTGTGCTGCTGGTGCTGGTGCTCCTTCTGGCCGCCTTCGCGGCCTGGCTGGTGCTGAGCTTTGATCCCAACCGCTACAAAGGCGTCGCCATCGACTGGATGCGCACCGAGCACCGGCGCACGCTCTCGCTCGACGGGCCCATCGAGCTGTCGGTGTTCCCGCGGCTTGCGGTGAGGCTGTCGAAGGTGGGCCTCTCCGAGGCCGGCCGCCCCGATACCTTCGTCTCGCTGGACGAAGCCGGTTTGTCGGTGGACCTGCTGCCGCTGCTGCGCGGCCAGCTGGTGGTGGGCCGCGTGTCGGCGAAGGGCGTGCAGGTGAACTATCGCCGCGATGCCAAGGGCGCAAGCAACCTCGATGACCTGATCAAGCCCGGCGAGCCCCCGGCGCGCAAGGAATCAGGCCCGGTGCGCTTTGATGTCGACGGCGTGGAGCTCGCCGACGTCCGCGCGCGCATTCACGACGAAGTGGCCCGCGTGGAGGGGCAGCTGTGGCTGAAGTCGCTGTCGGCGGGCCGCCTTGCCGACAAGGCCGCGTCGCCGGTCAAGCTTGCGGCGCAGTTCGACTTCCGCCAGCCCGCCATCCAGGGCGAACTCACCGGCGACACGCGGCTGGCTCTGGACCAGGCGGCCGGATCGGTCTCGCTGCGCGACATGGACCTCGCCTTCCGCGGCGATCTGCCCAGCGCCCGCGCGGTGAACGCACATGTGCAGGGCCATCTCGCCTGGGGCGGCGCACAGCCCGGCTTGGACGCCGAGGACCTGAAGCTTCAGCTTGACGCACAGGCGGCGGGCCTGACGCTCGCAGGCAGCGAGCTCACGGTGAACCGCTTCCGCTTCGAGCCCGCCCACAAGACCCTCACGCTGCGCAAGCTGGAGGCTCGCGTGAAGGGCACGCAGGCGGGCCAGCCGCTCACCCTGGATCTGGACTGGCCGGAGCTTTCGGCCGATGCGGACAAGCTGGCCGGCAGTCCCTTCAGCGGGCGGCTGTCGCGCGGCGGCGCCACACCGCTGGAGGCGCGCTTCAAGAGCGGTGCCCCGTCGGGCGGCTTCGATGCGGTGCGCTTGCCGTCCTTCGAGGCGCAGCTCACGAGCCACGCCGCCGCGCGCAAGCTCGATGGCCAACTGCGCGCCAACCTCACGCTCAAGCCGGGCGAGCCCTCGTTGGCCTTCGAGGGCCTGGAGCTGCAGGCACGCATCGAGGAGCCGAAGCTGCCGCCTTACGTCGTCTCGCTGCGCGGCAGCGCCCTCGCCTCCACCAAGCGATCGAGCTGGAATGTGCATGGCATGCTCAACCAGAACGCGTTCGCGAGCGACGGCAGCGCCACGCTGGGTGGCCCCGTGCCGCACATCGTGGCGAAGGCGCGATTCGATGCCCTGGACCTGAACCGGCTGATGGGGCCGCAAGACCCGGCCCAGCCCCCGGCATCCAAGGCCGCCTCCGCACCCGCAAAGTCGGGCGAAGCACAGTCCGCCTCGCCCGTGGACCTCACGCCCCTGCGCAGCGCAAACGGTCAATTCAACCTGCGTGCCGGCCGCCTGGCGTACAAGCAGTACCGCCTGGCCGACGCCGCCCTCGACGCCACGCTGAACAGCGGCGTTCTGCGCGTGACGCAGCTGCGCGCCAACGCGTGGGGCGGCACGCTGGACGCCACCGCCTTCGCCGATGCACGGGCACAACGCGTCGGCGTGAAGGGCAGCGCCAGCGGCGTGAACGTCAATGCGCTCGTCAAGGACGTGGCGGCCAAGGACCTCATCGAAGGCACCGGGCGGGTCGGGGTCGATGTGGACACCACCGGGCGCAGCGTGCAGGAGATGAAGTCGCGCCTCAAGGGCACTGCCACGCTGAACGTGCGCGACGGCGCGATCAAGGGCATCAACCTCGCTGGCACGCTGCGCCAGGCCAAGGCGCTGATCAGGCAGGATGTCTCCCAGCGGGCCAGCCAGGCCGAGAAGACCGATTTCAGCGAGCTCTCCGCCAGCTTCCAGATCGCCGACGGCGTGGCCCGCAGCCGCGATCTCGACCTGAAGAGCCCCTTCCTGCGCCTGGGCGGCGAAGGCGCCATCGACGTGGGGCGCGGCCGAATGGATTACGTGAGCCGCGTGACCGTGACCAACACCTCCAAGGGACAGGGCGGCGCCGAGCTGGCCGCCCTGCGCGGCGTGACCATCCCCGTGCGTCTGGCCGGCCCCTTCGATGCGCTGGACTGGCGCATCGAATGGTCGTCAGTCGCCGCCGCCGCCGTGCAGCGCCGCCTCGAAGACAAGCTGGGCGAGAAGCTCGGCGAGAAGCTGGGGGTGAAGCCCCCCGCGGGAGCGGCCTCGGCGGTGTCACCGCAGGATGCTCTGAAGAACACCTTGAAAGGTTTGTTCAAGTGAGTGACGTGCCGGTGCGCATCGCCGGGCTGTTCGTCCACCCGGTGAAGAGCTGCGCCCGCGTGGCGCTGGACGAAGCCTTGCTGGTCGAGACGGGTCTGGAGCTGGACCGCGCGTGGATGGCGGTGGACGAGGACGGCCGCTTCGTCACGCAGCGCGAACTGCCGCGCATGGCGCTGGTGCGGCCCACACTGAAACGCATGGAGTTGGTGCTGCGCGCGCCCGGCATGCTGGCCCTGCATCTGGAGATCGATGGTGTAGGCGATCCCTGCCGCGTGCGCGTGTGGAAGGACGAGGTCGCGGCTTACGACATGGGCGACCTCGCCGCACAGTGGTTCACCGACTTCCTCGGCCGCCGGCTGCGCCTGGTGCGCTTCGATCCCGCGCAGCGGCGGCTGTCGAATAGGCAATGGACGGGCGACATCGAGGCAGAGAACGCGTTTTCCGACGGCTACCCCATCCTCGTGGCCTCGCAGGCCGGCCTTGACGAAGTGAACCGCCGGCTGGCCACCGCCGGCCATGCGGGCATCACCACCGAACGCTTTCGGCCCAACCTCGTGCTGGAGGGGCTGGATCCCCATGGCGAGGATCATGTTCGCGAATTGGCCTTCGACACGCCCGAAGGTCCCGTCCGGCTGCGGCTGGTCAAGCCCTGCTCGCGCTGCTCGGTGCCCGACGTCGACTCGGCCACCGGCGAGCAGGGCCACGCCGTGGGTGACGTCCTGGCCGCCTACCGCGCCGACCCGCGGCTCGACGGCGCCATCACCTTCGGGATGAACGCGGTCATCGTGGAGGGCATCGAGCGCGTGCTGCACCTGGGGATGACGGGCGGCGCCACGTATCGCTTCGACTGAGCGCGGGGCCTGGGAACCTAGAATCCCCCCTTCGCCCCCGATCCCCCCGGAAGACCCTCTCATGAGCCTCAAATGCGGCATCGTGGGCCTGCCCAACGTCGGCAAGTCCACCCTTTTCAACGCGCTCACCAAGGCCGGCATCGCGGCCGAGAACTACCCCTTCTGCACCATCGAGCCCAACGTGGGCGTGGTGGAGTTGCCCGACCCGCGGCTGCAGCAGCTGGCTGCCATCGTGAAGCCCGAGCGCATCCTGCCGGCCATCGTGGAGTTCGTCGACATCGCCGGGCTGGTGGCGGGCGCCTCCAAGGGCGAAGGCTTGGGCAACCAGTTCCTCGCGCACATCCGCGAGACCGACGCCATCGTGAACGTGGTGCGCTGCTTCGAGGACGACAACGTGGTGCACGTGGCCGGCCGCGTCGACCCCATCTCCGACATCGAAGTCATTCAGACCGAGCTGTGCCTGGCCGACCTCGCGACGGTAGACAAGGCGCTGGCCCGCTACGTGAAGACTGCCAAGGCCGGTGACAAGGAAGCGCAGCGGCTGGTCGCCGTGCTCGAGAAGTGCCAGCCGGCGCTCAACGAGGCCCGGCCGGTGCGCAGCATCGATTTCAGCAAGGAGGAACTGGCGGTGCTCAAGCCGCTGTGCCTCATCACCGCCAAGCCCGCCATGTTCGTGGGCAACGTGGCCGAGAACGGCTTCGAGAACAACCCATACCTCGACAAGCTGCGCGCCTATGCCGAGGGCCAGAAGGCGCCGGTGGTGGCCATCTGCGCCAAGACCGAGGCCGAGCTCGCCGACATGAGCGAGGAGGACCGGCTGATGTTCCTCACCGAGATGGGCCAGACCGAGCCCGGGCTCGCGCGCCTGGTCCGCGCCGCATTCAAGCTGCTCGGACTGCAGACTTACTTCACCGCTGGCGTGAAGGAGGTACGTGCCTGGACCATTCACGTGGGCGACACCGCGCCGCAGGCCGCCGGTGTCATTCACACCGACTTCGAACGGGGTTTCATTCGCGCGCAGACCATCGCCTTCGATGACTTCATCGCGTATGGCGGCGAGCAAGGCGCCAAGGACGCCGGGAAGATGCGGGCCGAGGGCAAGGACTACGTCGTCAAGGACGGTGACGTGATGAACTTCCTGTTCAACGTCTGAGCCGAAGCAGTGGGATGTGAACATCCCACCACATCCCGACATGCCGCCGAACGCGGCGTGAATCCTGGGTTTCTCGCGTATGGGTGGTTCATGACAACCCTGGCCACCCCCTGCCGGGCGCTCCACGGCTCTCGCCGTGGAAGTGGGGCCGCCAGTCCGCGCCGATGTTTCGGGCATCTTGCACGTCCGTGCGAAGCGCGCACGGCCCGGGTGGCCGCAGCGACATGGATCCGTCGGACGCTGGGCCACAATCCGCACACGGTTTGCGCCCTGCAAACCGCAGCGGAGGCCGTCACCCTAGCGGACGGGAAAAAACATGAAGACCAAAGCAACGCTGTTGGCTCGCAACACCGAAACCCACTCTCGTCCCCGGCTCGCCTGAGCGCGCCAAGCCAAGCGGGCGCCGCGCGATGACACTCCTCACGCGCGCTGCCGCGCAACGGCAGCCGAGCGGCGGCAAGACAGCATGAGCCGCGGGACGCTGCACGACATGGCAGCCGGCCTGCTGCAGGTGCTCGGCACGGCTTTTTGCTATGCCATCGCCGGTTGGGCTTCACTGCACCTGACCATCCCGGGCGGCTGGGTTTCGCCCCTGTACCCATCCGCGGGCATTGCGCTGGCCTGCGTACTGACCTATGGCCGGCGTGCGGCATGGGGCGCCGCCCTCGGCTCCCTGTTCGTCAACACGGTAATGACTGCGCCGGGCGGGCCTGCACTCACGGCGGTCCTGGTGTCGCTCGCCATCGCCGGTGGTGCCGCTGGCCAGTCGCTGGTTGCGGCTGCGCTCATCCGACGCCGCGTCGGGCTGCCGCTGGTGCTGAACGAGCCGCGCGACATCGCGGCGTTTCTCGCCATGGGCTCCTTCGTCGCCTGCCTGGTGTCGGCCAGCGTCGGCGTCCCGGCGCTCGGGATGGGTGGCTACGTTGCGCCCGCGGACCTCGGTTTCGCCTGGCTTACGTGGTGGGTTGGCGACTCGCTGGGTACGCTCATCGCCGCGCCGATTGCCCTCACCCTGATCGGTCGGCCGCGCGAGGACTGGGCACCCAAGCGCCTCACCGTAGGTCTTCCGCTGGCCGCGGTGACGATGCTGATGGCCTCGCTCTCCGTGCGCGTCGGACGCTGGGACGAAGAGCGCCTGCAGGCCACCTTCGAGCGCGAGGCGCAGAACGCCTCCTCCAGCCTGGCCTACCAGCTGGAAGGATCGCTGAATGCCCTGGAAGCATTGCGCGGCATTTACGTCGCCTCCGATTCCCTCACCAACGAGCAGGTCAGGCGCGCCACGCAAGCTTGGCTTGATGGCCCCACGCGACTGCATGCCATAGGCTTCGGCCAGCGCATGCGAACCACCGACGTGCCCGCCGCGGAAGCCCTGGTCCAGGCCCAGGGCTTGCCCGAACACGGGGCGACAGAGCGCGACGGCGACGCGCAGTCGGAGCTCGGCACTCCACGAGATTCCTTCGCGTTGCGCCTCATCGAACCACGCGAGCGCAACCGCCAGGAGCTACGCAGGAACCTCATGTCGAGCCCTTCTGCGCGCGCCGCGATCGCCGCCTCGACAAGCACCGACCGGCCGGCCGCCACCGCCGGCTTTGCCTTGGGTGACGAATCCACCGGCCGCAGCCAGACTGGTGTGGCCGTGTACCACGCGATCTACCACGGCGAGCCCGGCAGCCTCGAGGAGCGGGCGGCCGCCGTGCGCGGCGCCGTGTTCGTGGCCCTTCGCATCGATGACACGCTGCGCCCGGTGGTCGAGCGCGTGCCAGGGCACCTCTCGGTGTGCCTCATCGACACCGACCCGTTGGCAGCGCGGCGCCGCTTGTCCGGGCCCGCAGGGTGCGAGACCCGCCACGCCGGCCTGCTGCACGTGCGCGCCATGGCCTTCGGCGGGCGGCGATGGGATTTGCGGATCCAGGCCGATCTGCTCGCTCTGCCCGGCGCACGCCAGGGCAACGCTTGGCCCTTCTCAGTGCTGGGCTTCATGTCGGCCGCGGTGCTGGGGGCGCTTATGCTCATCGTGACCGGGCGCGCGCGGCGCATCGAGCTCGCCGTGCGCGAGCGAACGGCCGCGCTCACCGAACAGGTGCGCGAGCGAGAGCAGGCAGAGGCCGCCATGCGTGCCAGCGAGCACCGGTTCCGCAATATCTTCAACAACGTGCCCATTGGTGTCTGCTACACCGACCTGCAAGGCCACGTGAAGCAGACCAATCCACGCTTTTGCGAACTGATCGGCCACGGTGCCGAAGAGCTGCGGCACATGACCGCAGCTGATTTCGTCCACCCGGCCGACCTCACGCAGGACCGAGAGCTTGCCGTCCAGCTCATCCGCGGCGAGTTCCCGCTTTACCGCCGTCAGAAGCGCTATATCCACCGGACGGGGCGGACGGTGTGGGGCCAGACCACCGTCTCTCTGCTGCGCAACGAGGACGGCGAGCCTTGGCGCATCGTGGCGGCCGTGGAAGACATCACCGAACACCTGCGCCTGGCCGAAGCCGAGCGCGCGCGAGAGGCGGCCGAGGCGTCCAACCGGGCCAAGAGCGACTTTCTCTCGCGCATGAGCCACGAGCTGCGCACGCCACTCAATGCCATGCTGGGCTTCGCGCAGCTCCTTGAGCTTGACCAGCGTCACCCGCTAGCCGACGCGCAGCGCCCCTGGGTTACACAAATCCAGCAGGCGGGCTGGCACCTGCTGGAGATGATCAATGACGCGCTCGACCTCTCGCGCATCGAATCAGGCAACCTGCGGCTGGCCGTCGAGCAGCTGGACCTGCGCCAGCTGCTGGCCGCCGCCATCACCATGGTGAAAACGGATGCCTGCCGGCGCGACATCCTTCTCACGCAGGACATCTCCGCCGGTGCGGCGCTGGCGCGGGGCGATGCCACGCGGGTGAAGCAGATCCTCATCAACCTGCTGTCGAATGCCGTCAAGTACAACGTCGACGGCGGCCGCATCCACGTCGCCAGCCGCCAGGCGGGGGACATGGTGGAGCTGGCCGTGACCGACACGGGCCTGGGGATGACGGCCGAGCAGATGGGCGAGCTGTTCCAACCATTCAAACGCCTTGGGCGCGAGAAGCTGCAGCAGGAGGGAACCGGGATCGGGCTCGTGATCAGCAAGCGGCTGGCCGAACTGATGGGCGGCACACTGCAGGCGCGCAGCTCCGCCGGCGAGGGATCGTCCTTCATCCTCTGGCTGCCGGCAGTGAGTGAGCCGGCCGCCGTGCCGGCCGATGACCATTCGTTCAGCACCGGCAGCGCCGGCTACCACCGGCGGGTCGTCCACTACGTGGAGGACAACGAAACCAACGTAGAGGTCATGCGCGGCATCCTGGCGCAGCGGCCACAGGTGGAACTTGAGGTCTCGGTCACCGGACTGGACGGCCTCGCAGCGATCCGAACCCGCCGGCCCGACGTGATCCTGCTCGACATGCACCTGCCCGACATCAACGGGATCGAACTCCTGCGGCATCTGAAAAGCGACCCGGCCACCGAAATCATCCCTGTCGTCGTGGTGTCGGCCGACGCGATGCGCTCGCACATTGATGAGGCCAGCGAGGCCGGCGCATCGCGATACCTCACCAAACCCGTGAACGTGGCCGAGGTGCTGAGCGTGATCGACGAAGTGCTGGACCGCGTGGAAACGCGATTTAGCTAACCGCTGCAGCGTGCACATTGATAGCGATCGCTCACATCATCCGAAGACTCGCGTCAGCACTCTCCTACCCCGAGTGCTAATATCCGCGGAACTCAAACCACCGGGGAGGCTCTATGCCCACCATGAATGAAGCCCCCGCGTCATCTGCTCTGACCTTGCGCAACCCTTGGGCCGTGGTGCCCTCACTGGGCAACCTCAACGCCTACATCTCGGCGGCGAATCGCCTGCCGATGCTGACGTACGACGAGGAAGTCTCCCTCGCGCGCCGGCTCAGAGACCATGGGGATCTGAAGGCGGCCGGGCAGCTGGTGCTGTCGCACCTGCGGCTCGTGGTGTCCATCTCGCGTCAATACCTCGGCTACGGCTTGCCGCACGGCGACCTCATCCAGGAGGGCAACGTGGGCCTGATGAAGGCCGTGAAGCGCTTTGACCCGGATCAGGGCGTGCGCCTGGTGAGCTATGCCATGCACTGGATCAAGGCCGAGATCCACGAATACATCCTGCGCAACTGGCGCATGGTGAAGGTCGCCACGACCAAGGCGCAGCGCAAACTGTTCTTCAACCTGCGCGCGATGAAGCAGAGCCTGAAAGATGAAGCCCCCGACGTCGATACGCACCGTGCCACGCTCACGCAGGGCGAAGTTGACACCGTCGCGCGCGAGCTCAATGTCAAGCGCGAGGAAGTGCTCGAAATGGAGACCCGCCTGTCTGGCGGTGACGTCGCCCTGGAGCCGCAGGTGGACGACGGCTCGGAAAGCTTCGCGCCCATCGCCTACCTGGCCGACGACAGCCATGAGCCCACGCGCGTGCTCGAGGCCCAACGTCGCGACCGGCTTGCGAGCGACGGCATCAAGCGCGCGCTAGACGCTCTGGACGCGCGCAGCCGGCGCATCGTCGAAGAGCGCTGGCTCAAGGTGAACGACGACAACTCCGGCGGCATGACACTGCATCAGCTGGCCAGCGAGTACGGCGTCAGCGCCGAGCGCATCCGCCAGATCGAAGTGGCGGCCATGAAAAAGATGCGAAAGGCGCTGGCCGAAACCGACTGAGGCGCCGGGGGACAGCAATGCGTCTACGAACGCGGACCTCAGGTCCGCGTTCGCGCTTCGGGCATCGCTGCGCGGTCAGTGCGGTCGCTATCCGGCGCGCAGCAGCGCCTTCACGTCGGCCGCCAAGCCTTCCGTCCCGACTGCGCCGTATCGTTCGAAGAGCCGCACCCTACCTTGGGTGTCGAACACGTAGGAGCCTGCCGTGTGGTCCATGGTGTAGCTGCCGGGCGACTTCCCAGCCGACTTGGCATAGAACACCTTGAAACTCTTGGCCACCGCGGCCGTCTGTTCCGCCGTGCCGCGCAATGCGACGAAACTCGGGTCGAATGCAGCCACGTAGGTCTGCAGCATCTCGGGTGTATCTCGCTCGGGATCGATCGTGATGAACACGCCCTGCATCCTGTCTCCGTCGTCCGGGCCGAGCAGTTTTTTCACCTGGGCCAGCTCCGCCATGGTGGTCGGGCACACATCGGGGCACTGCGTGTAGCCGAAGAAGACCACTGTCACCTTGCCCTTGAAGTCGGCGCTCGTCCGCACGCGGCCATGGGTGTCGGGCAGTTCGTAACGAAAGTCGGCGCCGCTGATGTCGGTACCGTGAAAACCCGGTTTTCCAGGCCCTGACAGCCCGAGCTGATCGCACCCCGCCAGGGCACTGATGCCAAGGGCGAAGATAAGTGAACGACGCGATGTCATAACAGCGGGCCCAAGTAGTGATCCACCAGCAAGGCGGCGAACAGCAGCGACAGATGCACGATCGAAAAACGGAAAGTCTTGCGCGCCAGCGTGTCTGAGTAATGTCGCCACAGCTTCCACGCATGGCCGGTGAAAAGAGCACCCAGCACGACTGCAGCCACCAGGTAGATCGGCCCGCTCATGCCTGAAACAAACGGCAGCAACGTGCCTGCGAACAGCACAACCGTGTACAGCAGGACATGCAGCCGCGTGAACTCGGAGCCGTGCGTCACGGGCAGCATAGGCAGGCCGGACTTGCGGTAGTCCTCGGTGCGGTACAGCGCCAGGGCCCAGAAATGCGGCGGCGTCCACAGGAAGATGACCAGGAAAAGGATGAGCGCCTCGGGCCCTACCTCTCCGCGAATCGCGGCCCAGCCCAGCACCGGCGGCATCGCACCCGAAGCGCCCCCGATCACGATGTTCTGCGGCGTCAGCGGCTTGAGCACCATGGTGTAGATCACGGCATAGCCCACGAAGGTGGCGAAGGTCAGCCACATCGTGAGCGGGTTGACGAAGACGTACAAAAGCGCGCTGCCGAACGCGCACAGCAGCGCTGAAAAAGTGAGCGTCTGGGCGTTGCTGAGTTCACCCTTGGCGGTGGGGCGCCACGCGGTGCGAAGCATCTTCGCGTCGATGTGCTGCTCGACCAGACAGTTGAATGCCGCAGCAGCGGCCGCCACCAGCCAGATGCCCACCGTCGCGGCGACCGCCGTGTGCCATTCGGGAAGCCCGGGCACAGCCAGCAGCATGCCAATGACGGCGCAGAAGACGATGAGCTGCACCACCCGCGGCTTGGTCAGCGCATAGAACTGCCGCACATGCGAGACATGCACGGCGGCGTGGGTGGAAACGGTGTCGGCCATGGAACGCGAAGAGAAGGTAGAAAGGTTGATGAAGCGCTGGGTCTTGGGGCGAAGCGGGGTTTAGAAGGCGGATACCGTAGGCGCCAGCCCCGCTGCGAGGTGGTCTTCCCGGCTCGCCAAGCGGGCGCGAGCCAACAGTGAGGCGAGCAGCGTGACGAGCATTGCCGCCCCGCCAGTGTGCGCCACGGCGGCCGCAAGGGGCCAGCCCAGCATCACATTGCCGAGCCCAGTGAGGAACTGCCAAGCCGCCACGGCGAACAAACCCAGGGCGAAATGTCGCGACACTGCGCCACCGGATGACATGAGCCGCCATGCCAGCAAAACCATCGCCACCAGCACCACCAGTGCACCGATGCGATGGGCCATGTGGATGGCGGTGAGCGCGGCAAAGGGAATCGTGTCACCGCCCGCACCCATGCCCAGCGCGCGCCGCGCGGTAAACGCGTGCTCGAACTCCATGGGCGGCCACCAGGCGCCTTGGCAGGTTGGAAAATCCGAACAAGCCAACACTGCATAGTTCGTGCTGACCCAGCCCCCCAGCGTCACCTGCAATACGCAGAGCAGGGTCAGAACCCATGCGCCCAGCGTCAGACTCGGCGACAGCGGCAGCGTAACGCGCCGGTAAGCTTGCGACTGGACCGCGAGCAGCGCCAGGAGGCCCAGCCCGCCCAGCAGGTGTGCGGTGACGATGGCCGGGTACAACTTCATGGTCACGGTGAACGCGCCAAACGCGCCCTGCAGGCACACCCACGCGAGGGTGGCCGTGGCCCACCAAGGCGAGATGAAAGCTCTACCGTTTCTTCGGGCCTCCAGCCAACTGGCCACCGCGATGACCGTGATGAGTACGCCGACGGCGGTGGCGAGGTACCGATGGACCATCTCGACCCAGGCCTTGCCATGCGTGACGGGGCCGGTAGGCATCAACGTCTGCGCGGCATCGATGTCTGCGTGCGCGCCGAGGGGACTGACGCTGCCGTAGCAGCCCGGCCAGTCAGGGCAACCCAGGCCCGAATCCGTGAGCCGCGTGAAGGCGCCAAAAAGCACCAGATCGAAGGTCAGGAACAGCGTGAGCAAGGTCAGCGCTCGCAACCGGACAACGGGCTCGGCGCCGCGGTGCCGCAGCCACACCCACGCCAGGGGACCGAGCGCGAGAACCACGCCGAGCAGTGCGAGGCGCAGCAGCGGCGAGAGGTCGACCAGGGCTTGCGAATCCATGCGGCGAAGCTGCTGGTCAGCGCCCCGGCTGGTCCCAGGAGGCCGAAGCGCTCAGGAGCCGGTCCACGTCGCGCTTGAGCTTGCGCGGATCCGGCTTCGCCGGCGCGCGCATCATCCACTTACCCATCGGATCCACGATGTAGAAATGCTCTTCAAGCGCGTGGCCCTCGGCCGGCATAAGCCACTTCGCCAGCTCCTGGCGCGGCACACGCAGCACCTGGGCGGGCTGCCCTTGCGAAACGGCTTCGAGAACCTCGGAACGGGGCGCACCGGCGTCGGTGATGAGCCAAAGCTTGTCCACCCGCTCCCGCTCCTTGCCAAGCGTCTCGCGCAGCTGGCGTTGCAGGAACAGGCGTTCCTCGCAGCCCGCATCGCAGGCGGCATCGGCCACGACCACCAACAGCCACTGCCCGCGCAGGCTCGCCGGCGTCACCGGCTGCCCCGTGAGCGTGACCAGCGGCAGGCGCGCGGGCAGTTCACGCGGCGGGGTGATCAGCTCACCGTAATTGCTGCGGGCCTGCGGCCGGACGACGAAGTAGGTGAAGTACGAGGCCACCACCGGGGCCGCGCACACTGCCAGCACTGCAAGCATTTTCCAGCGGCCTGCGGACGTACGGCGCTCCTTGTCGCCCATCGTTGGCGACGGCATGGAGTGCACGGTGAAGCTCAGCAGCGAATCAGGCCCGCTGGCGGAGCCGGGGGCCGAGGATTTGGTACCAGACATAGAAACCTGCCATCAACGCACCCAGTGCAAACCACTGGAAGGCATAGCCATAGTGCTTGTGAACGTCGACCGCCGGCAGCGGCCACTGGCGCAACAGACCGTCGTCCGGGCCGCTCTCTTGCAGCATCGACACCGGCGCGACAGGAGCGCCGATCTCGGAGGCATAGGCGGCCAAGTCGAGATTGTGGCGGATGAGGCCGGATGCGGCGGTGCCCATGTCGTAGAGCCGCGAGGGCGGCGGGGCGATGCGCCCTGCCACGATCACGTCGCCTACCGGCGTGTCGACCGACGGCAAGCGTGCAGGATCGACCGAATCGCGCGGCACCCAGCCGCGCTGCACCACCACGGCCGCACCTGAACCGGACAGCACCAGCGGCGTGAGCACGTAGAAGCCCGGCCGGCCGTTCATCTGCCGGTTGTCGAGAAACACCGTGCGCTCAGCGAGCCAGCGACCCGCGATGCGCGCACGCCGGTGCAGCAACGCCGAAGGATGATCGCGCGCCCCCGCGAGCTCGCGCGTATTCACCTCGGGCAGCACCGCTCGTTCCTGAAGCGCGCGCTGCAGCGACTCCTTCTGCGCTGCGCGATCCAGTTGCCACAGCCCCATGCCGGTTGTGACCGCCATGCCGATCAACGTGGCGACGAGGGCAACGAACTGCCGACCACGGAACAGGGCTGCGGCGGTCACGGCATCAGGCCCGCGGACGGCATGCCTCGGGACCATAATGAAACCGAATGAGAACATTCATCATCGTCGTGTTCATCGCCATCCTGAGCGCGCTGGGCTTTGCGGGCATCGCCATGATGCGGGGCCGAGAAGGCAAAGGCCGCGAGAAAAAGCCCACCATGATGCGCGCGCTCGCCGTGCGGGTAGCTCTCTCGGTGGTGCTGTTCCTGTGCATCCTGCTGGCCTACAAGCTCGGATGGATCCGGCCCACAGGGGTTCCCATCGGCGGCTGAACCGAACAAAAAACGCCGCGGTCCGCGGCGTTTTCTGCTGATTGGGACGTGCAGGCGTCAGAACCAGTAGACGATCACGTACAAGCCCAGCCACACCACGTCCACGAAGTGCCAATACCACGCGGCGCCTTCGAAGCCGAAGTGACGCTCCGGCGTGAAGTGTCCCTTCATGATCCGGATCGTGATGAACAACAGCATCAGCATGCCGACGAGCACATGGAAGCCGTGGAAGCCAGTCAGCATGAAGAAAGTCGAGCCGTAGATGCCCGAGCTCAGCTTCAGGTTCAAATCGGTGTAGGCATGGAAGTACTCGTAGCCCTGCAACCCGAGGAACAGGATGCCAAGGGCCACCGTGATCCACATCCAGGCCACACAGCTCGCCCGCTTGCCGGCGATGAGTGCGTGGTGCGCGATGGTCAGCGTCACGCCGGAGCTGAGCAGCAACGCAGTGTTGATCGTCGGGATGGGCCACGGGCCCATGGTGGTGAAAGCCTCCACGATGCCCGCGGGCGAGGCCGTCGCCCCCGCCTGCACGCTTGGCCACACCGCCTTGAAGTCGGGCCACAAAATGGCGTTCTGCAGGCTGCCCAGCACCGGTATGGAGTACAGCCGCGACCAGAACAGCGCTCCGAAGAAGGCGCCGAAGAACATCACCTCCGAGAAGATGAACCAGCTCATGCTCCAGCGGTACGACACATCGATGCGGTCGCCGTACAGGCCGCCTTCGCTTTCGCTAATCGCCTGGCGGAACCAGCCCTGCATCACGTAGGCCCAGAACAGCAGGCCGAACAGCAGGGACCATTTGCCCCAGTCGGCGCCGTTGATCCACTGGCCGGCGCCAAAGATGACAAAGAACAGGCCCGTGGCGGCCAACACCGGAAAGCGCGAGGGCGCCGGGACGAAGTAGTAGGGCGTGTGCCCATGTTGCGTCGCTGCGGACATGTTTTCTCCTGAAACCGAATCTCTTACTTGGAACCTGTTCACGACGCGGGCCCGTCCGCGCCGTCCCCAATCATTGCCTCAACTATGTCGCGACTCCGCTGGACAGCACCCAGTTCACGATGACCAGCAGCAGCACGATGAACAGCACCGCACCTACGATGCCCGCAATCACCACGTGCACCGGGTTCAGCTGGCCAACGTCCTTCTCGTAGTCGGCCGACTTGCGAATGCCGAAGAACGACCACGCCACGGCGCGCATCGTCTGCAGGAACGAACCCTTGCGGCGCACAGCGTCCTTGAGCGGCCCTTCTTCCGTCACGACTGCCCCTTCCCCGCCCCGGCCGCGGCCGAGTGCGGAGCCGGCGGCACCTTGCCGCCCACCTCAAAGAAGGTGTACGACAGGGTGATCGTCGTGACATCGCGCGGCAGCTTGGGGTCGATCACAAAGACCACCGGCCACTGACGGCTTTCGCCAGCCTGCAGCGTGTACTCGTTGAAGCAGAAGCACTCCAGCTTGTTGAAGTACGGCGTCGCCTGCTTGGGTGCATAGCTCGGGATCGCCTGCGCGGCCATGGCCCGCGGCTGGATGTTGCGAAACTCGTAGACGACCGTGGCCATTTCACCCGGGTGCACCTCAATGCTGCGCTGCGCCGGCTTGAAATCCCAGACGCCACGGGCGTTGGCATCGAACTCGACGGTGATGGTGCGCGAGCGGTCGACCTGCGTGTTAGGCGCCGCCCTCGACACACCCGGAATGGCTCTCTCAGAGAGCGACAGCACGTTGATGCCCAGCGCTTTGCAGACCGCTCTGTACATCGGCACAAGGGCGTAGCCGAACGCAAACATCAGCGCTGCCACGACCACCAGCTTGCCGACCATGCGCAGGTTGTCGCTGCGCAGATCGGCGTTGCGGGGGGGCGTGGTGCCAGCCATGGAGCTTCCCTGCCAAGACTCAGAGGCCGAACAGTACTGGCTTGGCGATGAAGCCGAGGAAGAGCGCCACAGCGATGGTGGCGAGGATCAGCGCCAGCCGCAGATTCTGTCTCTTGCGCTCCTCGGGCGTCATGGAAATACCTGCTTCAACCAATGATCTTCGTGGCCGCCGGATTGAGCTTGGGCGGTTGCTCGAAGGTGTGGAATGGCGCCGGCGACGGCACCTCCCACTCGAGGCCTTCGGCGCCATCCCACGGCTGCTGCGGTGCCGGCTGGCCTTTGCCGCGCATCATCGGCAGAACCACGGCCACGAAGAAGTAAACCTGCATCAGGCCGAATCCCAGCGCGCCGATGGAAGCCACCGAGTTGAAATCGGTGAACTGCATCGGGTAGTCGGCATAGCGCCGAGGCATGCCGGCCAGGCCGAGGAAGTGCATCGGGAAGAAGGTCACGTTGAAGAAAATCAACGAGCCCCAGAAGTGAATCTGGCCGCGCCGCTCCGCGTACATCATGCCGGTCCACTTGGGGCCCCAGTAGTACACGCCGGCGAAGAGCGCAAACAGCGAGCCTGCCACCAACACGTAGTGGAAGTGCGCCACGACGTAGTACGTGTCCTGCAGCTGGATATCGACCGGTGCCATGGCAAGGATGAGGCCGGTGAACCCACCCATCGTGAATACGAAAAGGAACCCCACAGCGAACAGCATCGGCGTCTCGAAGCTCATGGAGCCGCGCCACATGGTGGCCACCCAGTTGAAAATCTTCACGCCCGTGGGCACCGCGATCAGCATGGTCGCGTACATGAAGAACAGCTGGCCCGTCACCGGCATGCCGGTCGTGAACATATGGTGTGCCCACACGATGAACGACAGGATGGCGATGGACGCAGTGGCGTAAACCATGGAGGTGTAGCCGAACAGGCGCTTGCGGGCGAAGGCCGGGATGATGGCGCTGACGATGCCGAACGCCGGCAGGATCATGATGTAGACCTCGGGGTGGCCGAAGAACCAGAAGATGTGCTGGTACATCACCGGGTCGCCGCCGCCGGCGGGGTTGAAGAAGCTCGTGCCGAAGTGGCGGTCGGTCAGCGTCATGGTGATGGCCCCGGCCAGCACCGGCATCACCGCGATCAGCAGGTAGGCGGTGATGAGCCAAGTCCAGCAGAACAGCGGCATTTTCATCAGCGTCATCCCGGGTGCGCGCATGTTCAGGATGGTGACGATGATGTTGATGGAGCCCATGATCGAGCTCGCACCCATGATGTGAAGCGCGAAGATCGCCGCGTCCATCGAGGGGCCCATCTGCAGCGTGAGCGGTGCGTAAAGCGTCCAGCCGGCTGCCGGTGCCCCACCGGGCATGAAGAACGACATCACGACCATCAGGGCGGCAGGGATGAGCAACCAGAAGCTCAGGTTGTTCATCCGCGCGAATGCCATGTCCGACGCGCCGATCTGCAGCGGGATCATCCAGTTCGCGAACCCCACGAAGGCGGGCATGATCGCGCCGAAGACCATCACCACGCCGTGCATGGTGGTGAGCTGGTTGAACAGCTGCGGGTTGATGAACTGCAGCCCCGGCTGAAACAGCTCCAGGCGGATGCCCAGGGCCAGGATGCCCCCGAAGAGGAACATCGTGAACGAGAACAGCAAGTACAGCGTTCCGATGTCCTTGTGGTTGGTCGCGTAAACCCAGCGCCGCCAGCCGTGGGGGTGGTCGTGGGCGTGGTCGTGACCGTGGGCGGGATGGTCGAGTACAGCACTCATTGCGGGTCGATTCCTTAGGCTTCGTTCGGTCGGCGTGTCACTTGCGCAGGGCAGCGACTTCGGTCGGCTGCACGAGCTGACCCGTTGCGTTCGACCACTGGTTCTTGGCGTAGGTCACCACGGCGGCAATTTCCGTGTCAGACAGCTGCTTCCAGGACGGCATGGCGCCGTTGGCTGCGCCGTTGAGCACCACTTGAAGCGCTTTGGTCTTGTCGGCATCGCGAACGATGGGCGATCCGTCCAGCGGCTTGACCGGCCCGCCACCCTTGCCGCTCGCCTGATGGCACTGCGTGCAATTGGAGGCGTAGACCTTCGCGCCGCGTGCCACGAGGTCGGGGAGCGCCCAGACCTTCTTCGGATCGTCGGCCAGCGCGGCGGCCTTCTTCTTCTCGCCTTCCACCCACTTGCTGTAGTCGTCTGCCGACAGCACCTTCACGTGGATGGGCATATAGGCATGCTCCTTGCCGCACAGCTCGGCGCACTGGCCATAGTAGTCACCGACCTTCTCGGCACGGAACCAGGTGTCGCGTACGAAGCCGGGAATGGCGTCCTGCTTGATGCCGAAAGCCGGCACCATGAAGGCATGGATCACATCGGTAGATGTCGTGATGATGCGGATCTTCTTGTTCACCGGCACCACCAGCGGGTGGTCGACTTTGAGCAGGTAGTCGTCTCCCTGCGGCGTGCCGGCATCCGACATCTCGCGGTGGGTGACATCGAGCGTCGAGACGAAGGAAAGGCCCTCGCCTTCGCCCTTGAGGTAGTCGTAACCCCACTTCCATTGGATGCCGGTCGCCTTGATGGTGAGGTCGGCGGCGCTGGTGTCCTTCATGGCCACGAGGGCCTTCGTGGCCGGCAGTGCCATCAGGATGACGATGAGGAAAGGCACGATGGTCCAGATGATCTCGACGGTGGTGCTTTCGTGGAAGTTCGCCGCCTTGGCGCCCTTGGAACGCCGGTGCTTGAAGATCGAATAGAACATCACGCTGAACACGCCGATGAAGATCACCAGGCAGATGACCAGCATGAAATAGTGCAGCCAGCGCAGCTCGGCGGCGATGGCAGTGACCGGCGGGTGCAAGTCGATCTGGTTGACCGCCGGACCACCCGGCAGGCTGTTGACCGCCTGCGACGCCACGGCGGCCGCGGTGGCGAGCAGCGCCGCAGCGCCCAACGTCCACCGGCCGAGCGCCTGCCAAAGTGCTTTCATCATCTTCATCGTCGTCACTTCAGTTTCAAATCCTGTTCACTCAGCGGCCATGGGACCACCGAGCGTCGAATGGCATAGCGCAATCGCAACTCGCGCGCCAGAAGCGGCCTCAGCTCAGGACGCAGGTAGCGTCCCGATGCGATGCTTCTTCCGTGGCCCGACAGCTCGACCAGCGAACCATCGCCTGCCTGCCCCTCCGCCCGCACCCACTGCGGTCGAAACTCCACCCGCTGCAAGCCCAGCCATATGCGCACTCGACCGTCAGGCAATCACGGTGCAAGGCGATCCACTCGCCATCAGCCACGTGGCGCGCATACGCAAAACTGCCATGCTCACAGCCAGCACCTCGGCCCGCGCGAACGGCGTCAGTAGCGACGCCGTACCACCACAGGAACGACGCCACGCCAAGCGACAGACCGCACAGTGCGAAGCAGAAGCACAACCGCTGTGAGGTGCCAACGAACAATTGCGCTTGAGCTTCCACTCAACCGACCACTCGCCCGCCGCCCCGCTCGACTCGTGACCGAAGCGGAAGAGACTGGAGGAGGGGAATTGCCCCGCGGGTTCGCAGAGCGCGCCGGTTGAGCTGGTTGCCGACATACTGCCCGTGTAGCTCCCAGAAGCAACCGCCCGACAGACACCGTCCGGCGCGCAGTTGCCTGACCTTCGTCAAAATTTTAGCTCAGCGTCCACCCTTCAGTCTCGGCGCCCGGTTCGCACGAGCGCGCGCATGTCGTCCAGCGAGACGGTTGTCGGTTCGCCGTCCCGGGCGCGCGGCAACGTCTTGAAGGCATGGCCGTACGCGATTTCGAAGCTGAGCGAGAGGCGGCCGTCACTTCCCGCGAGGCACATGAGCCTGCTTTCCAGCCCTGCCTTCCAGCGCGGTGTACGCAGGAAGTGCGGGCGATCGAGCGAGGTATTTCCTCCCAGCAACCGCAGCTCGGCCAGCAGCGCGGCGGGCGTGGGCCAAGACAGGCGGATCGTCTCCTGGTCCATCACCGGGTCAGCGAAGCCGGCGTGCACGAGCATGTCCCCCAGGTCGTGCATGTCGGCGAAAACCGGAGCCGGCGCGGGCCAACCGAGGCGCACGTACAAAGCTCGCAGCTCGCGAAGGGTGTCGGGTCCAAAGCAGGAGAACATCACGAAACCGTGGGGCGATAGGTCACGCTGCCAACGCGCGAGCAGCGCGAGAGGATCCTTCACCGCATGCAACATCATGTTTGCCCACACCAGTTGCACCGGAGCGTCGAGTGCCTCGGCTTCCACCTGGACCTGCACCGCGCGATTTCGCCGATGCAGCTGAGACCACCATGGCGCCTGGTGCGCGATCCGACTGCGCCGGACCAACTCGGCGTTGGGTTCCACGACGATGCGCTGGGCCTTCGGATAGGCCTGCTGAAGCAACGAGCCTCCTGCACCGAGGAAGGACCACCAGTCGGCAATGCGCTCGGGTTTCATCTTCACCAGCGGCAGGCGCTCGGCCATACGACGTGCCACCTCCCCGTGGAGCCATGGCGCGGACTCTTGCCGCGCCAGGCGGCGCAGCACGGCGTGCACTGCGGCAGCATCCAGCCGCGGGGTGTCGGGTCGTGAGGGCGCGGCCATGGCCGGGCAGTATATTGAGCCGCGTCGCCCCTTCGTGCCGCTCTCCCCAAATCCCCCGTGCTGTTGTCCCGACTGCTCGCGCACACGCCGACGCCGCGCCTTCCCACGCTGTGCGCGATCTGCCATGGCTGGGGTCGGACACGCGTGTGCGCCGCCTGCGAGCATCGCTTCGCCGAGCCGACGCACCGCTGCACGCGCTGCGCCGCTCGCCTGCCAATGGGTGTGGCCGTGTGCGGCGGCTGCCTCACCAAGCCCCCGCCATTCGACGCGGCACTCGCAGGCGTCGATTACAGCCACCCCTGGGATGGCCTCATTACGCGCTTCAAATTCCACGCCGCCCTGGACCTTGCGGCCCCGCTGGCGGCCCGCATGGCATCCGCATGGCGGGCGGCCGACCAACCGGCGCCCGATGTGCTGGTGCCGGTTCCGTTATCCGCTGCGCGAATGAGCGAGCGTGGCTACAACCAGGCTTGGGAGATCGCGCGTCGGTTGGCGCGCGAGTTGAGGTGTCGCGCCGACGCACGCTTGTTGCTGCGTATCCGCGACACGCCTCACCAGCTGGCGTTTCCGCTGGACGAACGGGCCGCAAACGTGCGCTCCGCCTTCGCCGCCGAGCCAACACGGCTGGCAGAGCTTCGCGGGCGCCGGATCACCCTGGTCGACGATGTGATGACGACCGGCGCGACGGCCGCGGAAATCGCCCGCGTGCTGAAGCAAGCCGGCGCGGCCGCCGTCGACGTGTGGGTGGCTGCACGGACGCCGGCACCGGGCGATTGATACTTCACTCCTCATGTTCAACATCGTCCTTGTCCGTCCGGAGATTCCACCCAACACCGGCAACGTGATCCGTCTTGCCGCCAACACCGGATGCATGTTGCATCTGGTGGAGCCTTTGGGTTTCTCGATGGAAGACCGCCTGCTGCAGCGCGCGGGGCTTGACTACCACGAGTACACCACCGTGCGCCGCCATGCCTCATGGGACGCCTTGCTACTCCACGAAGCCCCGCCAACAAACCGCATGTTTGCCTTCACCACGCGCAGCGCGCGCCGGTTCGCTCAGGTAGCGTGGCAGCCGGGGGACTGGCTGGTGTTTGGTTCGGAGACCGCCGGGTTGTCCGAAGACATCCGCGCCCGCTTCGCGGCGCCACAGCGCGTGCGCCTGCCGATGCGCGAAGGTCAGCGCAGTCTGAACCTCAGCAATGCCGTGGCGGTGGCGGTGTTCGAGGCTTGGCGGCAGAACGGATATGCGGGCTCGGCAGACAACATCTCGCCGGCCGACTGAGAGCTCAGTGCTCGGCACGCGCCTCGCGGCCCATCAGCCGTTCCACTGCCTGGCGCGGGGTGATGCGCCCGTCGAGCACCTGTGTCACCGCTTCGGTAATGGGCATCTCCACGCCGTGCGCATGTGCACGCCGCAGTACCATGGCGGCGCTGTACACGCCTTCGGCAACGTGGCCTAACTCGCTCAAGATCTGCGCCAGCGGTAGGCTGAGCGCGAGCTGCTGACCCACGGTGCGGTTTCGCGAGAGGTCGCCGGTGGCGGTGAGGACGAGATCCCCCACGCCACTGAGCCCCATGAACGTCCCGGGCTGCGCACCCAGGGCCACGCCGAGGCGCGTCATCTCCGCCAGGCCACGCGTGATGAGCGCGGCACGCGCGTTCAGCCCCAAGTGCATGCCGTCGGCGATGCCGGTGGCGATGGCCAGCACGTTCTTCACAGATCCACCGACTTCCACGCCCACCGGATCGGGCGAGGTGTAGATGCGCAGGCTGTCGCCGTGCAGCGCGGCCACCGCCTCTTCGCACAAGGCCAAGTCGGCACTGGCAGCCACCAGCGCGGTGGGCTGACCGCGCGCGACTTCGATGGCGAAGCTTGGCCCCGACAGCACGCCCACTCGTGCGTCTGGACATAATTCGCGGGCGATCTCGTGGCCCAGCCGGCCGGTACCTTGCTGGAAGCCCTTGCACAGCCACAGAACGCCCGGCGACCCCGAGGGCAGGCGCGACAGCATATCGGCCAAGCCCGACATCGGGGTGCCAATGATCAGCAGGCCGCCTCGTGCATGCGCCACGCAGGCGTCGAAGTCGTCATCGACTCGGAGCGCTGCGGGGAACGGCACACCCGGCAGGTAGCGGCCATTGCAGCGCTGCTCGCGCATCAGCCTCGCCTGCCCCGCATCGCGCGCCCACAAGCGCGTGGGCTGACGCTCGGAGATGTTGATCGCCAGCGCCGTGCCCCAGGCGCCGGCGCCGAGGATGGAAACGTTCACGCCGGAAGCCGCGCCCGGCTCAGGCAGTGCCGGTGATGATGCCCGAGCCGTTGTGCGATGCCTGCTGCGCGCGCTGCGCCTCGTACATGGCCTGGAAGTTCACTTCCGAAAGCAGCACCGGCGGGAAGCCAGCGCGCGTGCAAACGTCCGATACCACGGCGCGCAGGTAGGGGTACACGATGCCGGGGCACGCGATGCCGATGATGGGCTGCAGCTGATCTTCAGGGATGTTGCGAATTTCGAAGATGCCGGCCTGCTTGGCCTCTACCAGGAACAGAACTTTGTCCTTCACTTTCGTGGTCACGGTGGCAGTGACCGTGACCTCGTAGACGCCTTCGACCACGGGCTCGGCCGCCAGTGCGAGGTTGATATCGACCTGCGGCTGCGCCTGCTCGAGCAGGATCTGCGGCGAGTTCGGCTGCTCCAGTGAGAGGTCCTTCAGGTACACGCGCTGGATCTGAAACACAGGGCTCTGGTTGTCGTCGGACATGGCGGTCTCGCAGTCGAAAGAGGGCCCGCCTGCGGCGTGCCGCGGGCCGGAGGGCGGATTATGAACGAGGGCCTGTGCACCGCAGGCGCATCAAGGTCTGCGCAGAAGGGTGAACGCCGGTCAGCTCGCACTGCCGCCGAGCAGCGGCATCAAGCCCCCGCGCTGGTCCAGCGCGATGAGGTCGTCGCAGCCGCCCACGTGCGTGTCGTCAATGAAGATCTGCGGCACCGTGCGACGGCCGGTGATCTGCATCATGGTGTGGCGTTCAGCGGGGTTGAGATCGACACGGACTTCCTCGATGTGTTCGACGCCGCGCTCCTTGAGCAGCATCTTGGCGCGTATGCAGTACGGACACACCTGGGTGGTGTACATCTTCACTCGGGCCATCTTCACCTCGAAGCCAGTCACGCACCCGATTTCTCGACCGGCAGGTTCGCTTCTCGCCATGCATTGAGCCCTCCTGCCAGCGCTCGGCTGTTCTCGTAGCCCAGCTTGTGAAGGATAGCGACGGCACGCGAGGCTCGAGCGCCGCTGGGGCACAAGACCACGAGGGGCAATGTCTTGTTCTTCGGCAGGTCGGTGGCCGATTCCAGCCGCTCGAACGGCACGTTGCGAGCACCCGCCGCGTGGCCCGCCGCGAACTCGGCGGGCTCGCTCACGTCGATGAGCTGCGCTTTCTCGCGGTTGATGAGCATCACAGCTTGCTGCGGCGAGAGGCGCGGACCACTGACTCCCCGCTGAAGGACAGGCCACAAGAGCAGCCCGCCGGACACCACCGCGGCGAGGATGAGAAACCAGTTTTCGAGAATGAACTTCACAACGCGCGCCCGGGAGATGGGGTCCGCTAATGGCAAAGCGGCGGATTATAGAATTCCGCGCCCCGCATCCCGGGCGTCTCCCATTCACCAAACACACGCAGGCCATGTACAAGCTCGTCCTCATCCGCCACGGCGAATCGACCTGGAATCTCGAGAACCGCTTCACTGGATGGACCGACGTGGAACTCACGCCTACCGGCATCGAGCAGGCACGACAGGCCGGTCGCCTGCTCAAAGCCGAGGGCTACGACTTCGACGTGGCCTACACATCGGTGCTCAAGCGCGCGGTGTGGACGCTCTGGTACGCGCTCGAAGAGATGGATCGCACGTGGTTGCCCGAAGTGAAATCGTGGCGGCTCAACGAGCGCCACTACGGCGGACTGCAAGGCCTGAACAAGGCCGAGACGGCCAAGAAGTACGGTGACCAGCAAGTGCTCGTCTGGCGCCGCAGCTACGACGTGCCGCCACCGCCGCTGGAGCCGAACGATCCGCGCAGCGAGCGCGATGATCGCCGCTACGCCGAGCTTGAACCGCACGAGATACCGCTCACTGAATGCCTGAAGGACACCGTGGCGCGGGTGCTGCCTTACTGGAACAGCGAGCTAGCGCCCGCCATCCGCAGCGGCAAGCGCGTGCTGATTGCCGCGCACGGAAATAGCATCCGCGCGCTGGTGAAGTACCTCGACGATATCTCCGATAACGACATCGTCGGACTCAACATCCCGAACGGCATCCCGCTGGTCTACGAACTGGACGATGGCCTCAAGCCCATCCGCAGCTATTACCTGGGCGATGCCGCTGCCGCGGCCAAGGCCGCTGCAGCGGTGGCCTCGCAGGGAAAAGCTTGAGGTAGACGCGGCGCCTGCTTGCGCGTCGCGCTGAAAAAACGCTCAGGGCGTCAGGGTTCGCCGCTCCCGGGTGTCGGGCGGCACCATTCCCAGCGTCTCACCAATGGTGTTGCGCACGCGATCGGCTAGCGCGCGCCGGTCCGCATGGGCGCTGGCTTGTGCGGCCAGCCAAGTGACTTGCACACGCAACCCCGAGGCGCGCACGATGGCCCACACCGATTCCGCGAGGCTCATGTCGCCAACGTAAGCCGCCGCCGGGCTCACCGCGTGGGCGGCATCGGAGAAGCGCAAAGCCACCGGCTGCACCGGGGTGCCGGTCGCGATGGCTGCCTGCAGCAGGTTGGCGTGGAATGGCAGCGGCGCATCGCCCGCGCTGGTGGTGCCCTCGGGGAAGACTGCCACCGTGTGCCCAGCCTTCAGGGCCTCGGCCAGCTGGTGCACGACCCGCAGTGCATCGCGCTTGCGCTCGCGCTCGATGAACAGCGTGCCGCCGCAGGCCACCAGCCAGCCGATCAAGGGCCAGCGCCTCACGTCGGCCTTGGACACGAAGCGCACGGGCTGGACCGCATTGATGGCCAGGATGTCGAGCCAGGACACATGGTTTGCCGCCACCAGTGTGGCCCCGCCGCGCGGCATGCCGAGGCTCTCAAGCGCGATGCCGAGCAGGCGCAGCATTCGAGCGCTCCACCACTGGACCTGTCGCATGCGCTGCGGCTCGCTGAGGAAGGGAAACACCAGTGCGCAGATCAGCGCGCCGTGCAGCACATGGAACGCGGCCCACGCCAGCCGCCAAGCCGCGCGCAATCAGAACGCCTCGTGCGCCACCTGCCCTGAGACGACCGTGCACTTCACGCGCCCCGGCAGCTCGTGGCCGGCGAACGGCGTGTGCTTGCCCTGGCTCCTGAGCACCGAGGGTTGGACCACCCAGCGCTGCTGCGGGTCGAACAGGCACAGGTCGGCCACACCGCCCTCGACGACCTGGCCGGCGCTGGAGGCCAGCGAGCCGAGCACGTCGCCCATCACTTGCACCGGCGCGCAAGTCAGGCGAGCCAGCGTCTTGGACAGTGGAAGGCCCATCTCTTCGCCCCACTGCAGCGCCAGGCTCAACAGCAGCTCTAGGCCGGTCGCCCCGGGTTCGGCATCGGCGAAGGGCAGCGTCTTCATGTTTTCGTCGACCGGGGTGTGATCACTGACCAGCGCGTCGACGGTGCCATCGGCCAGCGCGGCACGGATGGCATCACGGTCGCGCTGCTGGCGCAGCGGCGGCGTCAGGCGCATGGCTGCGTTGAAGTAACCGATGTCCAGGTCGATGAGGTGCAGGTGGTTCACGCTGACATCGCAGGTGACGGGCAGGCCCTCGGCCTTTGCGCGCCTCACGAGATCGATGCCGGCTGCGCTGCTGAGGCGGCATAAATGCACCCGCGCGTCGGTATCGCGCACCAGCTCGAACAGCGTGCCGAGCGCAATGGTCTCCGCGATGACCGGCACGCCGGACAAGCCCATGCGCGTGGCCAGCGGCCCCTTGGCTGCCACGCCGTCGCCCAAGAAAGCATCCTGCGGGCGCAACCAGGTCGTGTAGCCGAAACTAGACGCGTACTGGAGCGCGCGGTGCAACACCAGCGTGTCCGTGATCGGCACCTCGGCCTGCGAGAAGCCCACGCAGCCGGCCTCGGTGAGCTCGGCCATCTCGGTGAGCGCCTCGCCCGCCAGGCCCCGCGTGAGCGCGCCCAGAGGGTACACATGGGCCTGGTTCAGGTTCCGCGCGCGGAACTTCAGCATCTCCACCAGGCCCGGCTCGTCGAGCGGCGGGTCAGTGTCTGGCAAGCACACCAGCGTCGTGATGCCACCGGCCACGGCGGCGGCCATCTCGCTTTCCAGCATGCCTTCGTGCTCATGCCCTGGCTCGCGCAGCCGCACTGCCAGATCCACCAGGCCGGGCGCCACGACAAGGCCCGTGGCATCGATGGTGCGCTGGGCATCGAAGTCGCCGCGAGTGCCAATGGAAACGATGCGACCGCCGGCGATGGCGACGTCGGCCGTCTCGTCGCGGCCAGAGGCCGGGTCGATGACGCGGCCGTTGCGGATGAGTATCTTCATGCGACGTTGCCTGCGATGGTGGACAGCACCGCCATGCGCACCGCGATGCCGAAGGTCACCTGGGGAAGGATCACGCTCTGCCGGCCGTCGGCCACCGCGGAATCAATCTCCACGCCACGGTTGATGGGCCCCGGGTGCATGACGATGGCGTCGGGCTTGGCCAGCGCGAGCTTGTCCTGCGTGAGTCCGTAGTTCTTGAAGAATTCTCCGGCGCTCGGCAGCATAGCGCTGCTCATGCGCTCGTTCTGCAGCCTCAGCATGATGATGACATCAGCGTCGCGCACGCCCTCGGCCATGTCGTGGCACACGCGCACACCCATGTCCTTCAAGTCGCCCGGCACGAGTGTTTTCGGGCCGACCGCCCGCACTTCCGGCACGCCCAACGTGGTCAGTGCGTGGATGTCGGAGCGGGCCACGCGTGAATGCACGATGTCACCGACGATCGCCACAGTGAGCTTGGTGAAGTCCTGCTTGTAGTGGCGGATGGTGTACATGTCGAGCAGACCCTGCGTCGGGTGCGCGTGGCGGCCGTCTCCGGCATTGACCACATGCACATGCGGCGCGCAGTGCTGCGCGATGAGGTAGGGCGCTCCGCTCTCGCTATGACGCACCACGAACATGTCGGCATGCATGGCCGACAGATTCGCGATGGTGTCCAGCAGGCTCTCGCCCTTGGTGGTGGACGAGCGCGCAATGTCCAGGTTGATGACGTCGGCAGATAGCCTCTTGGCCGCGATCTCGAAAGTGGTGCGGGTGCGTGTGCTGTTCTCGAAGAACAGGTTGAAGACGCTCTTGCCCCGCAAGAGCGGCACCTTCTTCACCTCGCGCTCATTCACGCTGAGGAAGGTGCCTGCCGTGTCGAGGATCTGGTGGATGACCGCACGCGGCAGTCCCTCGATGGACAGCAGGTGCACCAGCTCGCCATGCTCGTTGAGCTGCGGATTGCGGCGCGACACCATCAGGCGCCCTCCTCCTTGATGTTGAACGAGAAGCGGCCATCGTCCTCGCGCGCGAGCGACAGGCGCCGCTCGGGCGGCAGGGTGATGCGGGCAGCCGAATAGTCGGGCTGGATGGGCAGCTCTCGACCACCGCGGTCGACCAGCACGGCCAGGCTAATGCTGGCGGGCCGGCCGAAATCAAACAGCTCGTTGATCACCGCGCGGGTGGTGCGGCCGGTGTAGAGCACGTCGTCGATGAGCACGATGTGGCGGCCCTCCACTTCGAAGGGCAGCCGGGTCTGGCCATTGCCAGCCGTGAGGCCGCGCTTGTCGAAGTCGTCACGATGCAAGGCGCTGGTGATGACGCCGGGCTCACCCTCCTGAACGAGGTCGCGTTGCAAGCGCTCGGCCAGCCAGGCGCCGCCGGACCAGATGCCCACCAGCGCCGCACCGGGGCGCATGAGGCCGCGCACGCCGCGCGCCAGGTCGCGATACAGCGCTTCCGCATCGAGATGCAAGGTGCTCATTGCAGCGAATCGAGAAACTGTTGAAGGATGATGGCGGCCGAGGCCGCATCAATATCGCCCGCGCCGGAAGCAAGGGCTTCTGTGGTCGTGTAGCGCTCGTCCACCTCGTGCACCGGCAGGCGATGCCGGCCGTGCAGCTGGCGGGCAAAGCGCCTGGCGCGTTCGGTATTTTCATGCGGCGCGCCATCGGGATGGAAGGGCACGCCCACGACCAGGGCATCGGGCTGCCACTCCTTCACCAGCCGCGCGATGACCTCGAAGCGTGCCGCCCCTTCGGTCGCGATGCTCGTCAACGAACGGGCACTGCAGCTCACGCTGTTGCCCACCGCCACGCCGACGCGGCGGGTGCCGAAATCGAAAGCGAGAAATGACAACGGGGCGGTGGGCGGGGCAGCTGACCCGCTCACGACCGCCACCGCGCGCGGGCGCCCGCCGGAACGCACCGCCCCCTCCTGGGCGGCCGGGCGGGAGTGTTCATGCGTGGCCCGCCTCCTGGCTCAGCATGCGCGGATCGATGCCGAGCAGGGATAGCGCCTTGTCGTAACGCTTCTCCACGGGCGTGTCGAAGATGATCTCCGGCGTGGCGTTCACGTTGATCCAGCTGTTTCGTCGAATCTCGTCTTCCAGTTGCCCCGCGCCCCAACCGCTGTAGCCCAGCGTCACGAGCACCTTCTTCGGGCCAGCGCCATGTGACAGCGCCTCCAGCACGTCCTTGCTGGTCGTCATCTCCAGGCCACCGGGGATTTGCAGGGTGGAGTTGTAGTGGCTGTCCTCGCCCTCGAGTTTCTCGTGCAGAACAAAGCCGCGCTCTGTCTGCACCGGCCCGCCGTAGTACACCGGCTCATCGGCGAGATCGCCACGGTCCAGGGTGAGCTCGACTTTCTCGAAAAGATTCTTCAGCTTGATGTCGATCGGCTTGTTGATCACGAGCCCCAGCGCGCCGCGCTCGGTGTGCTCGCACAGGTACACCACACTTCCCGCAAAGGTGTCGCCGACCAAGCCGGGCATGGCGATCAGGAAGTGATTGGTCAGGTTGATACTGACGGTCAACATGCGGGGGATTCTAGTCCTCGCTAGCTGCAGCCACGCCCAGGGATTTGCGGGGGTCGGCTGCCGTTTGCACGAGCCCGGAGGTGATGCACGACAAGGCGTGATGCCGAACTTGGCGCGCTACACCGCCTCGGGTGGCGCTTCACAGGTTCTTCAGCTCTGCCTTGAGCTCGTCGGAGGATTCGAACAGTTCGATGTCGCCGACCTTTTCGGCCGAGTCAATCGCGCCGCAGGCCACGAGATGAGCATAGCTTTGCACCTGGTTGCGCCCGTGCGACTTGGCCCAGTAGACGGCCCGGTCGGCGCGCTCGATGGCCGAGCTGGGCGAGTCGCCGGGCCGCAACTCCGAAAAGCCGATGCTTACGGTGATCTGGCCCACCTGCGGAAAGGTGTAGGCCAAGGTATTGCGGCGCAAACGCTCGAAGGCGCCGAAGGCATCGCTTTCTCCCGCGCAGCGCAAGAGCACCACGAACTCCTCGCCACCGAAACGGTACAGCCGATCCTGGAAGCGGAAGCTGCTGCGCATCAGTCGCGACAACAGCAAAAGCACCTCGTCGCCAATCAGGTGGCCATAGCCGTCGTTGACCTCCTTGAACCGATCGATGTCAATCATCCCTAGCCAATAGCGTCCACCCGGACCGGCCGAGCGCCGCGATTCGTGGCTGGCGGCCGGCAGCGGCAGCGTCGCGGAGACCTTCAGCAGGCTTTCGTCAAAAGTCTTGCGGTTGAGCAGCCCGGTCAGCGTGTCGCGCTCGCTGTAATCGAGCAGGGCTTCGAAGTTGCGGTACACGCGCAGGATGCTGCACACGAGGCGTTGCGATGGGGCGTCGAGCTCGTGGTCGGTGCGTATTTCAAGCACGCCGGTCACACCGTGGTCGGTGAAAAGCGGGAACACCGCCAAGCCGGCTTCACCCTCGGTAGTGACGACCGTCTGGCCCGACAGCGCGCGGCATCGCTCGGCATGCGCCTCCAGCTTGGGCAGCGTGTCGAAATCCACCCAGGCCGGGTCGGCCGCCGCCGCGGCATCGCCCTGGCACAGCTGAGCCCGCGTCAGCCACCGTTGCCGCCCGGCATCGCCCACCACCCGGCAGATCGCCACCGACCTCGGGCGCAGCAGGTCGCGGAAAGCGCCGGCCAGCGTCACATCGACCATGTCCCGGTCGCGCGAGCCGGTGAGTTCGGCGAGATGGTCGACCAGCGCAGACATCGGCGCCGAACGTCAGCGTGGCGAAGCCGTCATCCGGCGACAGCGGCGTCGGCGGTGTAGCGTGAGATCAGTGCCAGCAGGTCCTCTTCCGAATACGGCTTGCCGAGGTAATGGTCCACGCCCAGCTCCGAGGCATAGTCGCGGTGCTTCTGAGCGATGCGCGAGGTGATCATGATGACCGGCAGGTCGCGCAGCCTCTCGTCGCTGCGGATGTTGCGCACGAGGTCGAAGCCATCCATGCGCGGCATCTCGATGTCCGACAGCACCATGGTCGGCTTCTCTTCGGCGAGGCGCTCCAGCGCATCCAGCCCGTCCTTGGCCAGCACAACCCGGTAGCCTTCGCGCACCAACAGGCGCTGAGTCACGCGACGCACGGTGAGCGAATCGTCGACCACAAGCACCAGTGGTGCCTGCACCTGCGCAGCCTCGGTTTCTTCGGCCGCCTTCGCGACTTCGGACACCGGCATTAGGAGTGCAGCGGTGGTGGCGGCACGTGCCTGTGCACCGTACAGCGTGGCCAGCGCCACCGGGTTGTAGATCAGGGCCACCGCGCCGGAAGCCAGCAAGGTCATGCCCGCCAGGCCCGGCATGCGCGACAGCTGCGGACCCAGGTTCTTCACCACCACTTCCTGGTTGCCCAGCACTTCGTCGACGTGGATGACAATGCGCTGCTGGGCGCTGCGGATGATGACGACTTGGCGTGCGCGCTGTCCCGTCTCGGCGCTGCGTGGACTGGCCTGAAGCAGGGCACCAAGCCAGAAGAATGGCAGCACGCGGTCGGCTACGGTGAACTGGCCACTCTGGTACGCCTGGTCGACTTCATCGGCCGTGGCGCGACGCACGATCTCGATCAGCGTGGATGGAACCGCCACCGTGGCGGCAGCCACGCGCATCATCACCACCTGCGTGACCGCCGTCGTGAGGGGCAGCACGAGCTTGAAGCTGGTGCCCTGGCCCGGCGCAGTCGCGGTCTCGATGCGGCCCCCCACGGCATTGACTTCCGCGCGGACCACATCCATCCCGATGCCGCGGCCAGCCAGCTCGGTGACCTTGTCGGCGGTGGAGAAGCCCGGCGTGAAGATGAGGTTGGCCAGCTCCGCATCGCTGTAGGACTGGCCCGCCTCCAGCAAGCCCATGGCGATGCCCTTGTCGCGCACGCGGGCCAGGTTGATGCCCGCGCCGTCGTCGCGGAACTCGACACCCACTTCATTGCCTTCCTGGCTGAGGGACACGACGACCGCACCGGCAGCATCCTTGCCGGCCGCCACGCGCGCCTCCGGCGATTCGATGCCGTGCGTCACGCTGTTGCGCAGCAGGTGCTCGAAGGCGCCGGTCATGCGGTCCAGCACGCCACGGTCGACTTCAATCGAGCCGCCGACGATGTCCAGGCGCACTTGCTTACCGGTTTCCTTGGCTGCCTGGCGCACCACACGATACAGGCGGTCCGACAAGCCCTCGAACTCCACCATGCGGGTGCGCAGCAGGTCGTCCTGAAGTTCTCGCGTGAGCCGGGCCTGCGCGGCAAGTTCGTCTTCAGTGCTTTCGAGCGTGCGCTGCAAGGTGCGCTGCACAGTGGCCACGTCGTTGACCGACTCGGCCATCATGCGCGTGATTTCCTGGAAGCGCGTGAAGCGGTCGAATTCGAGCGGGTCGAACGCCTGAGCCGCGGCCTTGGCAGCCTCCAGCCGGGAGCTCATCTGCGTTTCCGCCTGCAGCTCGATGTCGCGCAGTTGCTGGCGCAGTCGCTCCAGGTTGTCGGTGAGGTCGACGAGCGAACCCTTGATCTGGTTGACTTCCACCTCGATGCGCGAGCGCGTGATGGAAACTTCGCCGGCTTGGTTCACCAGCCGATCGAGCAGGGGGGCGCGCACGCGCACCGCAGACTGCGAGGCGGTTGCACGCTCGGCCGCCTGGCGCGGCGTGGCGGCCTGGCCGGTGAAGCGCGACCAGTCGATCTCCGGCAGGTGCAGCGGCACCAGCGGAGTTGCGGCCTCGAACGCAGCGGGGCGCAAGTCGTCAGCGGGCAGTTCCACGACCGGCGCGACATCGGCAACGACCGGTTCGGTCGACACGGAAACCACCAAGGGTTGGACCGTCGCCTCCGCCGCGGGCTGGGCCGCAAGTGGCTGGCTGGCACGGTCATCGGCACTCGCCACGGCGTCGGCATAGGCGGCCGCATCGCGCGAACACAAGGCCTCGAACACCTGCGACAGCGCATCGCAGCGGTGGCTGAGCGCCTCCACCTCGCTTGCGGTCGGAGGCGTCTCGCTGCGCAGCAGGTCTTCGATGGCCGCTTCCAGGCGGTGAGCCATCTCGCCCAGGCGCATGGCCCCGGCCAAGCGGGCGCCGCCCTTAAGCGTGTGCAGGGTGCGCATGCAGCCGGAGGCGAGCGTGGTGTCGGAAGGCCGCCGTGCCCAGTCGCGCAGTTGGGCGTCCAACTGAGGCACCAAGTCCTGGCCTTCCTCTTCGAAGATGGGGAAGAGCTCGGCGTCGACTGCATCAACCGCATCGATGTCGTCATCGATCGCGCGCACGGGGTGCACCTCCTGCACGGCCGGGCGCACGGGCTGCGGCGACAGGGCCGTGAAGGGCTTGAACTCCGCAGCTCCCAGGCCGCCGAAATCGGTGTCGCGCTCGGAGATCGGTGCCGGCCGTGTTGCCGCAGCCGCTTCGTCGACAGCGTGAGCCGACCGAGGAATGACCGGCTCGGCCTCGGGCTGGACATCGACCTGCGATTCGGACTCAGGCAGGGGCTCCGACGGCGTCACGTCGAGCAACACCTCCGGAAGCTCGGCCGCCAAGTCGAGAACGACTTCTTCCAGGTTCTCGACCGCAACCGGGAGGTCAAGTACGTTGAATCCGGCCTCCGCGGTGTCTTGTACCGGTACGTGCTCGGCGGACACGGCGTCCAGCCGGCGCGCCGAGCTCAATTCGTGGTCGGCGAGGCGGCGGATCAGGTCGGGCGACGGCTCCTTGAGGAAACCCGCAGCGAACTGGTGCAGCAGGCGCCGGATCTCCTCGGCCGTGTCAACGAACAGACGCCCTTCTTCTGCCGTGCCGCGGCCAATGGCCTCTGTGCGCATGAGCGCATGTTCCAGCGAGCGTGCGAGCTGCGACAGGTCCGCAAAACCGACGGTTGCAGAGCTGCCGGCCAGCGAATGCGCCATGGCGATCGCCGTTTCGCCGACCGGGCGGTGCAGTTCCATCGCCCACTCTGCCACCTCGGTGGTGAGGCGACGCGACAGCTCGTCAGCTTCGTTGAGGTAGATGTTGAACAACGGGATGCCGATGCGCAGCGGGCCGACGATCCTGACCTGCTCCTCCTCGGCCGTTGCCACGGCGGGCAACTCGGCGGGCTCTTCAGGCAGCGGCTCGGGCTGCGCGCCTTCTTCCACCAGGGCCTGTGCGGGCTCGGCAGTGTCCGCCACTTCCAGACTCTGGCTTTCCGGTACCGGGGCGACGAGGTCGAGGTCGATCAGCTCCAGGACGTCGGTCGGCCGGAAGGCGTCTGGCACGGCCACCCGCACGGGTGAGGTGCCGGATGGGTTCGAATCGGTTGGTGCCGGCTGCTGTGTGGCCGACTCCATTTGCATCGCCGCCTCAAAGGCGGAGAGGTCGAGTTCCAGGCTCAGCGCGTCCTCGAGTGCCCACTCCGGCCCGGCAGGCGCATGCGCGGGGAGATCCAAATCGGCCGCGGTCGGCAACTCTGGCACCAACTCGGCGAGGGCCGGGCTTGCATCGGCCGGGTTCTCCACGACCTCGGGCAGCGCCACGGGCACGGGCTCGACCGGCGACTCTTGCGTACGTGCTGCAGCGGTGGCTTCGGCTTCGTGTGATGGCGCTGGCGCGGCAGCGCTGGGCTCGCGCAAGGCAAGCGCGGCTGCCGCGATGGCGTGTGGCTGCCGCCCGCCGTCGCGGCGCGCGGCGATGTCCTCGACCCAGTCGCTCAGCTCGTCCAGCACCCCGGTCGTGAAGGTCAGCAGCGCTTCGTCGGCAGGCCGCTGGTCGGCCAGCCAGGCGTTGTACAGCTGCTCGCAGGCCCAGGCCGCTTCGCCGAAATCGGTGAGGCCGACCATGCGCGAGCTGCCCTTCAGCGTGTGGAACGCGCGCCGCACGGTAGTCATCTGCGCCAGATCGGCCGGTGTGTCGACCAGCGCGGCGCATGCGTCGCGGGCCGCTTGCACCACCTCGCGCGCTTCCTCAAGGAAGACTTCGCGCATTTCGTCGTCTTCGGCCAGCTCGGCGACAGCCGCAGCGGCAGGCTCGGGCATCGGCTCCGCGAACTCCGGCGTGCCCGATGCGGTGGCGACGAAGTCCACGAGCGCCTCCGACAGTTCCCCGCGCACGGATGCGATGTCGTCGAGGTTGCCGTGGGCTTGCTCAAGGGCCTCCTGGGCCAGGGTCACCGTGGCCGCCAGCGCCGTCTGATCCGCGGCCTGCGCCTGCTGCGACAGCCTTTCAAGATCGCGCGCCACGTCTTCCAGCGGCACACGGTCGCTCGCCGCGCTCTCGGCCAGCATCTGCGCCTGTTCGATGAGGCGCAACTCCACCGCAGGCTCGGGAACCGCCCGCTGCGCGACGCGGCCCATCAGCGGGCTCAGCGTGCCGGCCGTCGAGTCATAGACGAACAGCGACTTCGCCAGCTGAGGTTGCACGCTCAGCATGTCGACAAGGAAGCCCAGCGCCCCGAGGTTGCCGGCCAGGCGATCGAAGCGACCGGCCTGCGCCACGCGCTCGGGATCGATCTCGGTGGCGATGAAACCGTCTACGTCATCGCGCATGCGCAACAGGGCAGCGGACGCCTGGTCCATGCCCAGCACCGAAAGCACGCCGCGCATGGCCGAAAGCTGGCTCGGCACGGGAATGAGGACGTTGCGGTCGGCCGGGTTGCGGAAAAACTGATCGATCAGCTTCTCCGCCTCGGACAGCGACACGCGCAATTCCTGCACCACGCTGCCCAGGGTCTGGCGATCGGAAACCCGGCGGTACAGGTCTTCCATCCAGGCTTCGAGCGGCTCAGGCGTGGTGCCCTGCCGCACGCCGGCGATGCGCTGCGCCAGGCGCTGCACGCGCTCGCCCTGTTGCGGCGAGTCGAAGTCAGCGTCTTCCAGCGCTGCTTCCACGTAGAGCAGGCTGGTGGCGACCTCCATGGCCAAGGGCGCGCTGGGCGCGGTGCCGCCGTGGTGGGTGAGTGCAAACGCTTCCTGCAGCTCGACCGCCAGCGTGTCGCCCTGCGGGAACAGCCGCTTGAGCGAATCGCCCACCAGCGCGAACTGCTCCGCCAGCCCGCCCATGCGGTGCATCTCTGCGCCGGCCACGGCGGACCAGGAATCCTTGGCCGCCGCGACACGCTTGCGCGCTTGCGCAATCCATGCGGGGTCGAAGCGGCCCAGCACACTGGCCGAGTAGTCAACGGTCTTGTGAGCCTGCAGCCCGTACACGCGGCGCACGGCGGTCAGATGCGGCGCACGACCGGGGTCGACTGGCGCATCAGCGTGCGCGCAGAAGAAGAGCAGGTCTTGCGCCAGGCGCTCGGAGACGTCGCTGTCGCCGCGTTCGACGATGCGCAGCTGGGCAAGCAGGCGCGCGGCCACCCGCCGGCTGAACACGTCAGGCTTCAGCAGGTCTTGGGCCTGGGCCTCGAACATGGCCGCGGCCAGCCGCCACAGCGTGGCCGACTGAGGCTGGGCCGCACTCCCGCCAAGTGATTCGCACAACTCGCTCATGCGCGTGGCGGCCGCGGGCGCAGGGCCGCGCATCAACGCGAGAATCTGCTGCTCCATGGCGGCGCGGATCGCCTCGGCCGGCGCAGCTGTCGCGCTGTCGGCGACCGCGGGCAGCTCGCGCCAGCCCCAATCCATCACCCACAAGTCAGCAGGATGCACCCGGTCGGCACCGGCCGCCTCCTGCACCGCGCGGTACTGCGGGAACATCGCCAGCGGCGATACCGGCTTGCCGGCGAGCAGGCGGGCGATGTAATCGAGGAGCGCGAACGACGCCTTCTCGAGGTCGTCGACGACTCCCGTGGTGAGCTTGTGCGGCTTGGCGGCGAAACGTTGCAGCACGGCCTCGCAAGCACGCAACACCGTGGCTGCGGCCGGCAAACCGACCAGTTCGAGTGCGCCCACGCCTTGGTGGATCTGCGTTCGCGCGCTACGCAGCACCGAAGGATCGACCGCATCGACGTCGGACCCGGCCAACGCCTCCGCTTCCTTCACGAAGCGCCGCAGCGCCTTGTGCGCGGTGTCCAGCGAGCGGCGCAGTTCCTCCTGCACCCAGGCCAGTGCGCTCAGGTCGTCGTTGACCTCGCCGGTCGCTTCGGTATGGCGGGAGGTTTGCATCGGTGCCCTTGGTGTTCAGCGTTGGGTGGCGAAAAACGGGCACTCGGCTCCTCGGACCCCGTGCCCGCGACGGGCGTCAGGAAATCTTGAACCGCGCCACCGACTGCTTCAGTTCCTCTGCGGTCTTGGACAGCTCGCGCACCATCTGGGCGGTGGAGCGCGTGCCCTCGCCCGTTTGCTCGGTCACGGCGAAGATGTGCTGGATGTTGGCCGCCACGACGTTCGCCGACTGCGCTTCGGACAGCGCCTGCTGCGAAATCTGTGCAATGAGGTCGGCGAGCTGCCGCGACACGCGGTCGATGTCGCCGAGCGCGGCGCCGGCCGCGTCAGTCAGCCGGGTTCCTTCGACCACGCCCTGTGTGGAGCGCTCCATGGCGGCCACGGCGTCCTGCGTGTCGGTCTGAATGGTCTTCACCAGCGCCGCGATCTGTCGCGTGGCATCGCCGGAGCGCTCAGCCAGCCGCTGCACTTCTTCGGCCACGACCGAGAAACCGCGGCCCGCTTCGCCCGCCGAGGCCGCCTGGATGGCAGCATTGAGCGCCAGCACGTTCGTCTGCTCGGTAATGTCGGAAATCAGCTCGGTGATTTCGCCGATCTCCTGCGACGATTCGCCCAGCCGCTTGATCCGCTTGGAGGTCTCCTGGATCTGGTCGCGGATGGAGTTCATGCCCCCGATGGTGTTCTGCACGGCGCGAAGGCCGGACTCTGCGGCATCCAGCGACTTGCGGGCCACCTGGGCGGTTTCCTGCGCCTGAGCCGACACCTCGTTGATTCGGCCGGCCATCTGCAGCACGGACTCGCCGGTGTCGCGGATCTCGCGGAGCTGCTCGGTAGAAGCAGCCAGCAGTTCGGTGGACGTCGCTTCCACCTGCTGCGTCGTTTCAGTCACCCGCGACACCGTGCCCTGCACCTGCGACACCAGCGTGCGCAGCTCTTCCACCGTGTAGTTCACCGAGTCGGCGATGGCGCCGGTGATGTCTTCGGTCACGGTCGCCTGCTGCGTCAGGTCGCCCTCGGCCACCGTCTGCAGTTCGTTCATCAGCCGCAGAATGGCCGCCTGGTTGGCGTCGTTGACGCGCTTGGCCTCCTGCTCCTGGCGTTCAGCTTCCTGCCGCTGCTGCTCGGCCAACGCAGCGCGCTGGGCCTGGTCACGCACGTAAAGCTTCAGGAAACCCGCGCCGCCCGCGGCCATCAAGCCGGCAAAGAACACCAGCCCGAACAGCGCGAGACCTGAGAAGCCTGTCTCCTTGCCCAGGCGCTCCTGCACGGTCTCCAGGCCTTTGCGCAGCGGTTCGCTGTCGGCAATGATGGCCGACTGTGCCTCGCGCGCGGACACCAGGCCCTGCAGGTTGCCCAGGATGGCACCGGCCTGCGTGCGGGTCTCGTCGTACTGCTTGATCAGTGTGGAGATGCGTTCCCGGGTTTGAGGATCCTGCGTGCCCGGCAGACGCATTTCCGCGTTGCCTTCCAGCAGCCCCGTGGCGACCTCACGGAACGAGTTCAAATCCTTGCCCAGCAGGAACACCGCCTCGGGGCTCACGCCTTCCATGGTGAGGAACTCGTTGGCTGACTTGCCGATGCGCTGCGTCAGCATCACCAACTGGCCCACCGCCGACAGCTCGGCGGCCGATGCCTCCTGCTGCAGCTTCAGCGAGGAGATGGTCTCGGCGGTCTCCAGCAGGTCGGACGAATGGCGGTTGATGGCACGCAGCGCCTGGCCCACCTGCGTGAGGATCTTCTGCTGCGAAATCACGGTGTTGGCATTGCGCTCCGCGCGGTCGACCAGCGGCAGCATCGGATCCAGCGACTCCTGTACGCCGGCCGGCGCGGCGGCGAGCTGGTCGCCGCCGTTCTTGAGCCCACGCACGTTGCGAGCCAGCACTTCAGCGCTCTCCTGCACCTCAGGGAACGCCTGCGGGCTGCCGACCAGCGCCTGCGACACCGACTTCGCGAGCCGCTGCGACTGCATCAGCGCCTGGCCGGAGGCTGCGACCTGCGCCGCGCCCTTGTTCGCCGAGTTGAGCGACGCAATGGTGACGATCACGAGGCCCAGCAGGCCGGCGATCACCATGCCGCCCAGGATCTTCTGCTGGTCAGTCACGGGCCGCTGGCCGATCACGGGAAGGCTGCTCACTGTGTCGTTCGCGGCCTCGGCTTCCTGGATACGGGTTTCGCTGAAGTCGGCCAGCTCCGAGGGCGCAGCCTCGGTGATGATGGACGAATCCGCTCCCTGCTGGATGGTGGCCACTTCCAGCGGCATGGTGCCGTGCGAATTGTGATGTCCGGGATCGGCGTGGTGCGCGAAGGCGTCGGACGAACCATCCGGCTGATGCGCTGCCTGCGTCGACTCGGCGGACCCATTGCGGTCCTGCCCCCAACCTCTGATCTTGTTCAGGAAGCTCATAGTGTCCTCGTGCAAAACTCCGTCGCCGCGGCGACCTCTCTGGTGCGCTCGCCCGAAGGGAGAGCGCGGGCGGCGGCGGGTCGAACCATTACTGCTACTGCAAGGCCGGTGCTCGGTGTCCTGATGTCGTGCCCTAACCGACGATGCGCAGGAATGCCTCGTCGGTCGCGAGAGCGGCCAAGTTCAGCTCCTGCCACGTTCGTCCGCCGTCGTCCTTGTAGCGGGCTCCGACGAACGGGGGACGGGGGCCCGTCACCGCTTCGGTGAGGACATCGAGCTGCTGCTCGCTGCGCAGGCCCGCGAGGCGGTCCACCAACAGCGCGCAGTTGATGTTGAGTGCGGCGTTGAAGGCCACCAGTCGCGACTGCTCGCGCGGGGGCTCACCGGCCTTGACACCGAGGAACGCCGCCAAGTCCACCACGCCGTGAAGGTGTCCACGCAGGTTAGCGACGCCGAGGAACCAGCCGTGCGCATGCGGAACCGGCACGATGGGCGCAAGCGCAAAGATCTCGCCGGCCTCCACGAGCGGAAACAGGAAGCCCCTGGAACTGCATTCGATCGCGAGCCAGGACTTGCCGCGCTCCTGTGTGCGCGCTGCCTGCAGCCGCTCGGCGAGACGGCTCTGGAGTTCGCGCAGTGCTTCCTTATTGGCCATCGCAGCGTCGGTGGTCGCAGGGTGCGGGAGGTTGCTGTCAGCCGAAGGCCTTGATCTTGGAGACAAGCTCGTCGGCGTCGACCGGCTTCACGATGTAGTCGCGCGCGCCCTGCCGCATGCCCCAGACCTTGTCAGTCTCCTGGTTCTTGCTCGTGCACATGATCACCGGCACGTTGACAAAGCGCGGATCCCGCGTAATCGCGCGGGTGAGCTGGAAACCGTTCTGACCGGGCATCACCACGTCCATGAGGATGAGGTCGGGCTTTTCCTCGCCCAGCCGGCGCATGGCCTCCTCTCCGTTCTCCGCCGTCCGAACCGCATAGCCGCGCTTGCCGAGCAGATCGGACATGTACTGCAGCTCGGTCTTGGAGTCGTCCACCAGGAGGATGTTCTTGATAGCCATGTCTCGCGTCCCTTCAGTCGTCGCGCCAGGGGAGTGTCACATGCCGGCCGTGCAAGCGAGGACTCGCTCGGCCTGCAGGGCCATTTAATGCGCGGGGTCGTGTGGAATCATTCACGCGGCCTTGCGGTGCTGCTCGACCGCCTGCAACAGCTGGTCCTTGGTGAATGGCTTGGTGAGGTAATCCTGCGAGCCGACCATGCGGCCACGCGCCTTGTCGAACAGCCCGTCCTTGGACGACAGCATGATGACGGGCACGTCGGCGAACTTGTGGTTGCGCCTGATGATGGCGCAGGTCTGGTAGCCGTCGAGCCGCGGCATGAGGATGTCGCAGAAGATGAGATCCGGCTCGTGGTCGTTGACCTTGGCAAGCGCATCGAAACCATCCTCGGCCAGGAGGACCTGGTAGCCGCCCTGCTTCAAAAAGATTTCGGCACTGCGGCGAATCGTGTTGCTGTCATCGATGACCAGCACTTTCACGCCAGGGGGGCTGGCCAGGGCTTCGTTGCTCACCGAGGATTCTCCTAACGACGTGGTTATAGGTTCGGTGCGGCGTACTTGATGGATACGCTCAGGTCCGCACCATCAGATCTGCACCATCTCGAAATCTTCCTTGCGTGCGCCGCACTCCGGACAGGTCCAGTTCATCGGCACGGCGGCCCATGGGGTTCCGGGAGCGATACCATGTTCCGGATCCCCGGCGGCCTCGTCGTATATCCACCCGCAGATCAGGCACATCCAGGTACGCGGTTCAGTCACTTTGTGAGTCAGGCTTCACTACAATGGGCGCGAATTGTAGCCAGCCGAAACGCCAAAAAGACAAGGCTTTCGAGGCACCTACGCAACATTGCTCACACTTACCTGGAAGTTGCCGCGGGTGGACGCATTCACCGGCCGCGGACCCGGGCGCCCTCCACTTTCGGACCTTCCATGAGCGCTGATACCCAGACCGACAACGCCGGCACCGAACCCCTGCAGGATCCCCCCGCGCCGGCTTGCGTGATGAGCTTCAACGCCAGCGATGCCAGCGGCGCGGGCGGCATCGCCGGCGACGTGGCCACCATTGCCGCCATGGGCGCGCATGCACTCCCGGTGGTGACCTCGGTCATCATGCGGGACACCGCCGAGGTGTTCGACCACCATCCGCTGGACCCTGAGGTAGTGGTCGAGCAGGCGCGCAGCGTCCTCGAAGACGTGACCATCGCCGCCTGGAAGGTAGGCCACCTGGGCTCGGCGGAGGGGGTGAGCGCGGTGGCCGAAGTGCTGTCGGACTATCCCGACGTGCCGCTGGTGGCGTACATGCCGAACCTCTCGTGGATGGAAGAAGACGAACAGCAGGCCTATGCCGACGCCTTTCGTGAGTTGGTCCTTCCCCAGACCGAAGTGTTGGTGGGCAGCCACCAGACCTTGACCGACTTCCTGCTTCCCGAATGGGACAACGAGCGGCCGGCTTCGCCGCGCGAGCTGGCCGTGGCTGCGGCCGAGCACGGCACGCGGTTCGTGCTGGTGACCAGCGTGCCGCTGCCGGACCAGTTCCTTGACAACGTGCTGGCCTCGTCGCAAGGCGCCATCACGGGCGAGAAGTTTGAGCGCTTTGAGGTGAGCTTCGTGGGCGCGGGCGACACGCTCTCAGCCGCGCTGGCCGCCTTGCTTGCCGCCGGCAGCGAGCTGCACGCGGCGGTAGGCGAGTCCCTCACCTTCCTGGACCAGGCCCTGGACGCAGGCTTTCGCCCCGGCATGGGCAACGTGATCCCCGACCGCTTCTTCTGGGCCATACCTCCCGGCGAGGAGGAAGAGGCCGCCGCCGATGGCGGCCCCGAGGAAGGCGAGGCTGCGCCGGGCAGCCGGCAGGTTCACTGACACAGCGGCCCGGCCCGACGCGGCCGTTCACGACATTTTGGGTACCCCGCCCGGGCCACGACACTTGCTTTCGCATGGACAACGACTCGCTCTTCCACCGCGCGCAGCGCGTGATCCCGGGCGGCGTGAACTCCCCCGTGCGCGCGTTTCGCGCCGTGGGTGGCACGCCGCGTTTCATCTCGCGGGCCGAAGGTCCGTGGATCATGGATGCCGAGGGCCGGCGCTACATCGACTACATCGGCTCCTGGGGGCC
>CBFHAS010000006.1:0-65258 GCA_965653625.1 uncultured Burkholderiaceae bacterium
TGCGCTTGAACTGGCTGGTCTTGAAGAAGCGCCAGAGGAAACTGCGCAGATGACCTTTGATCTCGCCCAGCGAGTAGGCGTTGCGCACCACGTGTTCCCCTTCCGGCCATCGGCCTGCCGACGTATCGCGCCAAGCGGTGTGCGCGAGGAAGGCCACCTTCGAAGGCGAGAAGCCGAAGCGAAGCGTGTAGTAGAGATTGAAGTCCTGCAGCTCGTAGGGCCCCACCGCGCTCTCGGTGCTCTGGATCGGTTGCCCCTCGCCGCCTGAGGGTACGAGTTCGGGGCTGATCTCGGTGTCAAGGATGTCCATCAGCACGCGACTGCCTTCGTGCCCCACCTGGCCCGTCTCGGCCACCCAGCGCACCAGGTGCTTGATCAGCGTCTTGGGCACGCTCGCGTTGACGTTGTAGTGCGACATGTGGTCGCCCACGCCGTAGGTACACCAGCCGAGCGCCAGCTCGCTCAGGTCGCCCGTGCCGACGACGATGCCGTCGTGGAAGTTGGCCAGCCGGAACAGGTGGCTGGTGCGCTCACCCGCCTGCACGTTCTCGAAGGTGATGTCGTGCACCGGTTCGCCGCTCGCGAAGGGGTGGCCGAGATCCTTCAGCATCTGCTCGCAGCTCGGCCGGATGTCGATCTCGCGTGCTTCGCAGCCGATGGCGCGCATCAGGCGCCAGGCCTGGTCGCGGGTGCGCGAGCTGGTGGCGTAGCCCGGCATGGTGAAGCCGAGGATGTTCGTTCGCGGCAGGCCGAGCCGGTCCATGGCCTTGGCGCACACCAGCAGGGCATGTGTCGAGTCCAGCCCGCCTGACACACCGATCACCAGCTTGCGGATGCCCGTGGCGGCCAGACGTTGCTCCAGGGCCAGCACCTGCATGTGATAGACCTCCATGCAGCGCTCGTCGCGCCGCGAGGTGTCGGCCGGCACGTAGGGAAAGCGCTCCACGATGCGCGCGAGCGGCAGCTGCTCTTCGGCGGGCACATCGAGGCTGAATGCGATGCGGCGCAGTTGGGTGCGCTCCTTGTGGCGCGCGGCCGAGAAGCCGAAACTGGTCTGCCGCATGCGCTCGCGCGACAGGCGCTCCAGGTCGACGTCGGCGGCGATCCAGTGCGAGCGGTCGGAGAAGCGCTCCGATTCCGCCAACAGCTCGCCGTTCTCGCACACCAGGGCCTGCCCGTCCCAGGCCAGGTCGGTGGTTGATTCCCCTAGCCCCGCCGACGAGTACAGGTAAGCCGACAGGCAGCGCGCCGATTGCGATCGCACCAGCTGTTGGCGGTAGCCTGCCTTGCCCAACGTGATGTTGGAGGCCGACAAGTTCACCAGCACGGTAGCGCCTGCCAATGCGGCGTAGCACGATGGCGCGATGGGCACCCAGAGGTCTTCGCAGATTTCCACGTGGAAAACGAAGTGCGCGAGATTGGCCGCTTCGAAGAGCAGGTCGGCGCCGAAAGGTACGCGCTGTCCAAGCAGATCGATGTCGCGCGAGAGTGCGCTGTCGGCCGGGTTGAACTGGCGCGCTTCATAGAACTCGCCGTAGTTCGGCAGGTAGGTCTTGGGCACCACGCCCAACACGCGGCCCCGGTGCAGCACAGCGGCGCAGTTGAACAGCAGGTGGTCCACGCGCAACGGCAGGCCGACGACTGCCACCGCAGCACACTCGCGCGTTGCTTCCACCACGGTAGCCAGCGCCTCTTCGCAGGCATCGAGCAGCGCGCGCTGGTGGAACAGGTCGTCGCACGTGTAGGCCGGCAGCCCGAGCTCAGGAAACGCGACCAGCACCGCGCCTTGTGCAGCGGCTTCTTGCAGCAGGCGTGAGGTCTCGGCCGCGTTGAAAACAGGATCGGCCACGCGGCAGCGCGGCACAGCCACGGCCACCCGCGCGAAGCCATGGCGATAGAGGTTGTGGAAGGGGCGGTGGTCGTTCAAGCAGTGGTTCATAGGGCCATGGGGCCCCGCGTACGGGGGCCGGGCAAGCATACCGTGGCCGTCTTCTTCGCATTGACAGGGTCCCCGCACGCTGGAAGACTGTTCTGCAACCGGGTCAATGCAGCACAGACGCGGCGTTGTCCTACACGTGAATGGGAATGACATCCCATGGCGATGACCCGGTTCGCAGACCACATTGCTGAAGTGATCCGACTCAACCCGATCCCCTGGCTTTTCGCCCCGGGCGTCGCGCTGGCGGGATACCTGCTCGACGGACCTTCCGGCGCAGTCACGGCACTGGGGGCATGGACCGGCATCGTGAGCGTCGGGACGATCTGGGTTGTCGCGCGCCGCCGCTGGTGGCGTCAGTCGCGCAAGCAGGACACCGCCCCGCCGCGTTCGCCTTAGTCGCTTGCCGAACGCCCGGCCGGCCGCCGCATCGTCAACGAGCTCAGCAACTCCATGGGAAGCGGCAGCACGACCGTGGACGCGCGGTCTCCAGCCACTTGCGTCATTGTCTGCAGGTAGCGAAGCTGCATCGCTTCGGGCTGCTCCGCCAGCATGCGGGCCGCCTCCAGGAGTGAAGCCGCCGCCTGCTTCTCGCCTTCGGCATGGATGACCTTGGCGCGGCGTTCGCGCTCGGCTTCGGCCTGCCGGGCGATGGCACGCACCATGGTCTCGTTCAGGTCCACGTGCTTGATCTCCACGTTCGTGACCTTGATGCCCCAGACATCGGTCTGATCGTCGAGGATGCGCTGGATGTCGAGGTTCAGCCGCTCGCGCTCGGCGAGCATCTCATCGAGTTCGTGCTTGCCCAGCACGACGCGCAGCGTGGTCTGCGCGAGCTGGCTGGTGGCGGCCAGGTAGTTCTCCACCTCGATGATGGCCCGCTTCGGATCGACCACGCGGAAGAAGAGCACGGCGTTGACCTTGACCGACACGTTGTCGCGCGAGATCACGTCCTGCGGCGGCACGTCGAGCGTGACGGTGCGCAGATCCACGCGCACCATCTGTTGCAAGCCGGGGATCACGAGCACCAGCCCCGGCCCCTTGACCTTCCAGAAGCGTCCGAGCTGGAACACCACGCCGCGTTCGTACTCGCGCAGGATGCGCAGCGCCGCGATGATCAGGATGATGAGCGGGATGAGCAGCGTGCCGAGGCCGAGGTTGAAGATCATGGTGTTCCTTCCTTGGGTGTCGTTCGGGAGTCTTCAGGGACCACGTCAAGCACGAGGCCGCTGAGCGAGCGCACCCGCACTCGCTGGCCGGGCGCGAGCGTGGTGTCGGAGCGAACCTTCCAGCGTTCCCCGCGCACGCTGGCCCAGGCCTCGCGCTCGCCGACTTCGATCACCTCGCCCACGGTGCCGGCCATGGACTCGCTGCCCATTTGCACGGGACGTCGGCGTGCGCGCAGCGCCATGCCGCCGCCCGCCACGATGATCAGCGCCGAGCTGGCCGCCAGGCCCAGGATCAGCGGCAGCGGCACGCCGAAGCCGGGTTGGTCGTTGTCGATGAGCATGATGCCGCCGGCGATGAATGCAACCACACCGCCGGCCCCCAGCACGCCGAAGGTCGGCGTGACGACTTCCGCCGCCATGAGCGCCACGCCCAGGGCGATGAGCGCGAGGCCCGCGTAGTTGATCGGCAGCAGCTGCAGCGCGAACAGGCCGAGCAGCAGGCAGATGGCACCCACCACGCCCCCCACGCCGAAGCCGGGCGAGGAGAACTCGAACATCAAGCCGTAGATGCCGAGCATCATCAGGATCAGCGCGAAACTGGGGTTGGCAATCACCGAGAGCAGCCGGTGCCGCCAGTCGGGCTGCACACGCTCGAACGAAGCGCCCCGCGTGGCGAGCGTGACCTCGCCGGTGGACACCCGAACCTTCCGGCCGTCGATGCGGGCCAGCAGGTCATTCACGTCTCGCGCGACCACGTCGATTACCTTGTCGCGCACGGCTTCCTCGGCGGTGAGGCTCACGGCCTCGCGCACAGCCCGCTCGGCCCATTCGGCGTTCCGGCCGCGCTGCTGCGCCAGCCCACGGATGAACGCGGCGGCGTCGTTCACCTGTTTGGCCGTCATGGCGTCGCCGGGCGCCTTGCCGCCCGGCGCCGAGGCCGGACTGCCCGGTGAAGGCCGCTCGCCGCCCGGCATGCCGATGGCCACCGGCGTGGCCGCACCCAGGGTGGTGGAGGGCGCCATGGCCGCGATGTGGCTGGCGTAGAGGATGTAGGTGCCGGCGCTGGCCGCGCGAGCGCCTTCGGGCGCGACCCAAGTGGCCACGGGCACGGGCGAGGCGAGGATCGCCTGGATGATCTGGCGCATGGAGGTGTCCAGCCCGCCCGGCGTGTCGAGCTCGAGCACCACGAGCTTGGCGCCGGCCTTGTGCGCCTTGGCCATGCCGCGCACCACGTAGTCGGCGCTGGCCGGACCGATGGCGTCTTGAACCTGCAGCACCACCACGTCAGCCGCGTGCGCCGTGATTGCTGCAAGCCCGCAGGCCCACAGCAGCGCGGCCTGCCATGCGAGGCGCAAGACCATTCGGAGAAGGCGGTCGGCGTGCGTGCCCATGTGTGTGCTCCTGAGGGCGGTGTGCATCTCACCGGACGGTTCGCAAACCGGCGACGACCCCGGTGAAGGTCGAGCCCGGAACCTGTGAGCCCATTCAGCCCAAGTTCGCAGACCGAGGCTACCTCAGAGCAGGTACCGGTTCCAGTCGTCGTAACGCTCGCGTACCGGCCCTCGCCAGATGCTGAGCACCATCAGCGCCACGCCAGCGACAGTCGATGCAACGGTGTGTGCCCCACCCGCATCGAAGACCCACGGCGTGATGAGGAGGGCGGCACCCAGCAAGCCGTTCAGAAGGCGCACCGTCCGTGCGGGCTCCGCGCAGGCGATCACGGCCACCGTGATCGCGAGCGAGCCGATCAGGTGGTCGGCATCCGCCATGGCGCCCTGCGCACCCAGCGTGAGGCGGGTGAACATGAGCCACACGCCGAGCGCCGTGGCAAGCGCCAGGTTCCAGGGCAGGCCCACGCCGCCTTGCAGCATGTCTTTCAGCACCGCGCTCGCCGGCCGCTCGAAGGGCCGCGACTCGGCCGGCACACCGCCCCGCTGCTCGTCGGTGTCGCCCGTCAACAGCACTTGCAGCAGGTTGCGCCCGGCCCGGCGTCGGCGCAGCAGGAACTGCGTGGTCGCCAGGATCTCGTCGATCGAATAGGGAATCTGCACCAGCATCGCTGCCGCGGCCACCAGGCACAGCGTGCACCAGGTGCCAATCCAGATGGGCTGGATGATGATGAAGAAGAGCGACACCACGCCGAGCGGCACGATCATCAGGCCGAACAGCAGCACCAGGGCCGGCATGGTGCGCCAGCGCCTTTGCGAGCCGATGATGCCGGTGAGGATTTCCAGCGCGTAGGTGAGGGCGCCCAGGCCCGCGTCGGGCACCGGCCAGGCCTCGGACACGCTGGAGGTGATGATCTCCTCGGTGCCGTTGCGCGGGTCGGGCCCGCCGGAGAAGAACGGCTCCCACACGCTGTCGACGTGTCCCAGCTGGTAGGCCGCGAGGTAGCGCGAAATGATCAGACCCACCAGCGCGAGCGCGATGACGGGGAGCCGCTGCGTCCAACTTGACGGGTTGAAGCTCCAGCCGGGCGGTGCATCCGGGCCGCGCGTCGCGGCCAGTGGCGACACGCCGGGCTCGGGCGGCACCGCTAGCGCCAAGCCGATGGCGAGCATGCCGGCCAGCGTGTCATTGAGGTAGCCGGCGGCGGTGGGCGCCCAAAAGATCAGCGGCGCGCCCAGCAGCCAGAAGCCGACCAGACCACACGCCGGGCGCGCCCAGGTGTGGCGCCACGACAGCGCGAAGCCGGCAAACACCATGAGCGCGAGTCCTGACGCGATGTCGCTGATCGCGAGGGCCCGCGACTCCAGGCCCAGCATCGCAGGCGAGGTCACCAGCCATGCGCCCAGCGCAAGGTTGAGCCAATGAGCCCACAACGACTGCGCATGCTGCGTGCGAAGCACCTCTTCGTGCCGCTCGCGCAGCGCATCGGGTTGCTCGCCTTCCTGTGCCGCGGCTGCCACCCACGCCGGCGGCGCGATGCCATGACGGCGGTACCAGCCCACGGGGTCGCGCTTGAGCGATTCCACCAGCGCCGGTAGCTTGTCGCGGATGCGGTGCCGGGGCTCCCAGCCCAGCAAACGGAGCGCGAGGCCGATGTCCAGCGCGTAGTGATCGTCGGCCATGGACACCATGAAAGGCCGCACGAAAGGTTTCTCGCCCTGGTCGATGGCATCGGGAATCACGGGCTCCAGCGACTCCTGCAGCGCGGCGCCCAGCTTCGCGGCCGGCTTGGGCACACGCAGCGTCGACCAATCGGCATCGCCATGCAACAGGCGGCCGATTTCGTCCTGCAGTTCGTCGTAGCCCATGGCCTCGGACTCGCCGATGAGGATGACCGCCTCTTCCGGCAGTTCGCCGCGGCGCTCCACGGCGCGACGGAAGGCGTCCACCATGTCTTCCTTGTGCAGCATGGACTGGCCCGCCCGCACGTCGCCCGAGTACAGGTGGCTTTGGAAGTCGCGTTCATAGATGCGGCGGATCTGCTGGGCCAGCGTGGGCACGCAGCGCGCCTCGTCGTACACGCCCGCCAGGTGCAGCAGCACCACCGGGATGTGGCCCCGCTCGGCGCGAATGACGGCCTCCGCCTCAGCCTTGGAACGCGGGTAGGCCCACTTTGGCGCGATGGCCCGGCTTTCGTCGATGCGCTCGCCTGGGCGAGCCGGCTCGTGGACGAGCATGGTGCCCGAGTACAGGAACTGCTCCACGTCGAATGCCTGCAACGCGCGCAGCAGCGACCGCGTGCCTTCCACGTTGACCTTGCGATACAGCGGATGCTCCTCCCCGCTGAAGTCGAAGTACGCGGCCAGGTGGATCACGCTGGCGATGCGGCTGCCGTGGCGTTCCCGGAACGTTCGCATCGCGCGATCGACCGAGAGGGGGTCCGTGAGATCGACCTCCAGCAGCGGCACATTTGCGTGTGCCCCCGCGCGGTCCATGCCAATCACCGTGTGCGCGTGGCCCAGCGCCCGCGCCAGCGTGGAACCGAGGTCGCCAGCCGCGCCGGTGATGAGAACGATGGGGTGGTCGCGGCCTGGCTCGGCCATGTGCAATGCCTTTCCTGATTGCGTGTCGGACGCCGCTGAGCGGCCTTGCGCAGCAACGGCAAGCCCCGTGCCGAACGCGGGCAAGCCGTTTGCCGGTGTTACGGCTGATCCGCTCTTGAACCAGCGGACCAGATTCCCTACCTGATAGACAGGAGGTCACCATGGGATCGCAATTTCCTGTTCGCACTTCCGGCTCGCGCGAGATGCAAGGCTTCGACCCTCTGCGCGATCTGAACCGTCAGATGAACCGGCTGTTCGAAGACTTCTTCTCAGGCACCGGCGGAGGCCTCGGCGGTTCGTTCGGCGGCTCGCTGGGTGGCGGCCTTGCCACCATGCCGCGCATCGACGTACGCGAGGATGAGAAGGAGCTATGCGTATCGGCTGAGTTGCCTGGCGTGAAGCCATCGGAGGTGGACCTGCGCCTCGAGGGGGACATGCTCACCATCAGTGGCGAGAAGCGGATCGAGACTGACCGCAAGGAGGAAAACTACCAGCTCATGGAGCGCGGCTACGGCCGCTTCCGCCGCAGCATCCAGCTGCCCTACGCGCCAGATCCTGACCAGGTGCGGGCCGAATGCCAGCACGGTGTGCTCACCATCCACCTGCCGCGACAGGCGCAAGCGGAGCGCACCCGGCGCATAGAGGTCCAAGGCGGTGGCGAGGAAGCCTCACCGCGCCTGCAAGCCTCGGAAACCGGGGCACAGCAGCCGGCGACTGCTCAGCAAGGCCGAAGCGAGACGCCACCCGGTGCCGCACACCACTGAGCGCTTGAAAGGAATGCGCCATGAACCCCTTGCTCTCAACCCTGACCGCTTTCGCCACCGGGGCGGCGGCGATGTACTACCTCGATCCTCATCTGGGGCGGCGTCGGCGCGCGCTGGCTCGCGGCAAGGCGGTCAAGGTGTCGCACCACGCACAAGACTACGCGCAGGTCAAAGGCAAGCGGGCGGTCGGCCACCTCAAGGGGCTGCTGCTCGGCAGCCGCACCCGGATGGACGCCTGGGTCTCGCCTCCGCCTGACGAGCGGTTGCGTGAGCGTGTGCGCGCCCGCGTGGGCCGCGCGGTCACGCATCCCGGTGCCATTGACGTCCAGGCCCAAGGGGGACGCGTGCAGTTGTTCGGCCACGTGCTGGCCGATGAAGTCGATCGACTGCTGAGAGTGGTGAAGACGACACCCGGCGTGCAGGGCGTGGAGAACGCGCTGTCCCTGCATGCCGACGCCGCGGGCGTGCCGGAGCTTCAGGGCGAGGGCCGGCATCGCCGCAGCAATGGCACCCCGCGCCGCCCGCTGCTGCCATGGCTGGCCGTGGCTGTCATGGTGGGCTCGCGCATGGCACGGCGGGGCCGGCAGTCGCATGAGGCGATGACGGTGTGAAGCCGTCGAGGGGCTTGATACCCGGTATCAAGCCCTTTCGCGCACTTCAGACTCACGACACCAGGCTTGAGTGGGGCAGGCCAGGCACAGGTGCCATTGGCCGCGCCCGGCCTTCGTGGAGGGCGTGCTGGATTGCATCGATGTGCTCTCCTGGGTGGTCGCCCAGCGCGCGGACGAGACACACGCCGTCCACGCCGCAGTTCGCCGAGGCACTGACCTGCTCGGGGGTCAGGATGCCGCCGATGGCCACGACGGGCACGCCCGCCATGTGGCGCCACCACGCGAGGTTGTCCAGCCCCTGGGCGCGCCAGGGCATCGCCTTTGTGAGCGTGGGCCATACGGGCCCGCAGGCGATGTAGCGAGGCGAGAGGCTGCGCGCGCGGGCCAGCTCCCACGGGCTGTGCGAGCTGATGCCGACGGCCAGGCCGCTGGCCTGAAGGGTGTCGCGCCCTTGCTCGCCCAGAGCGAGCAGATCCTCCTGCCCGAGGTGAACACCGGGCGCGCCCAGCTCACGCGCGAGCTGCCAATGGTCGTTGATGAAGAGTTCGGCACCGGCTTCGCGACACGCGATGACGCTGCGCTGCACGGCCTCCCTCAGTTGCGCAAGCCAGGTCGCGTCGGGTTGCGAAGGCGTCTTGATGCGCAACTGCACCGTACGGATGCCGCAAGCCAGCACCTGCAGCACGCGCTCGGCGCCGTCAACCACGGCATACAGATCGAGAGGCCGCTGTGACGCGGGGTGAGCCATGGGCTGGGAGAAGCGTGGCGCATCGCCCCATGACATGAGCGGCATGAGCGAAGGCTCGCAACCGAAGCCGGGCATGGCGCGCACGGGCCCGGCACCCGCGCCTGCCGGGTATCCCCGGCGAAGGGCCTGCGCGGTGGCCATCTTGGCCAGCACCAGCGCATCGGCCGCCACGAAACCCAGCGCGAGCGCAGCGGCGGCGGAGGTCGCAAAGGTGCAGCCGGTGCCGTGGTGATTGGGCGTGTCGATGCGCGGCAACGCGAGCCAGCCGCGGGCCTGCGCGGTCGATGCCCAATCGAGGGCCAGTCCATCGGTGGTGGCGGGACTGTCGCCGCCGGTGATGCAGACGGCGCTCGGCCCCAGCCGGTGCAGGGCGTCGGCCAGTTCGGGAACGGATGTCGTGCCGGGAGAGTACTCATCTCTGCCGAGCAAGGCCAGCGCCTCGCGTCGGTTTGGCGTCATGAGCGTGGCGCGCGGGAGCAACTCTTCGCGGTAGGCCGCCAACGCTTGCGGGGCGGCGAAAGAAGCGCCTGTCGTGGCGCCGAGCACCGGGTCGACCACCAGCGCCACCGGGGCGGTGGCCCGCAGGCGATCGATCCAGCGCGCAACGGTGCGAATCTGTTCCGCGCCGCCGAGCAGGCCGGTTTTGATGACGGCGGGTGGCATGTCATCGGCGAGGGTAGCGAGCTGCGCGTCCAGCAGCTCGGCCGGCAGCGGCTCGACGCGCGTCACGGCGCGGGAATGCTGCGCGGTGATGGCCGCAGGCACGGGGCACAGGTGCACGCCAAACGCATCAGCCGCACGCTGGTCAGCGGTCAGCCCGGCACCGCCGCCGCTGTCGGTGCCGGCAATGCTGTAGACGAAGGGGCGGGGGGTCATGGGGGGGGGTCGCGTGGTGCAGGGGCTTCGACAAGCTCAGCCCGGTCCTTCGACAAGCTCAGGACGAACGGGGTGGGGTTGGGTCGGGCTTGGACGAGGCCGGGGTGGGTTGACAAGACCAGGGTGGGTTGGACGAGACCTGCCGAGCGGGTGCGGGACCGCATTTGGAAAGGGTGGAGGTGGTCCCCCACGCCGTTCGCACTGAGCCTGTCGAAGTGCCCCGAACCCCTCGCACCGAACCGTCAAAGTGCCCGCCCGTCATGAGCCGAGCAACACCGGCTCGCCGCCCACCGGGGTGCTCGCGACCGCGAAGTCCTGGCGGGCCATCACACCCGCCCGACAAGCCATCCTCCCGGCTTCGACGGCACGCGCGAAAGCGCCCGCCATCACCATCGGCTCCCGCGCCTGCGATACCGCGGAATTGACGAGCACCGCATCGAAGCCCATCTCCATCGCCTGCGCGGCGTGCGAGGGGGCGCCGATGCCGGCGTCGATGATGAGCGTGGCGTCCGGCAGGCGCTCTCGCAACGTACGCAGTGCGAAGGGATCCAGCAGCCCCTGGCCCGAGCCGATGGGCGCGCCCCACGGCATGAGCAGCGGACAGCCGGCGTCCAGCAAGCGACGGCAGAGCACGAGGTCATCTGTGCAGTACGGGAACACCACGAAGCCCTCGCGACACAGCTCGGCCGCCGCAACCACCAGCTCGAAGGGATCGGGCTGCAGCGTGTGCTCGTCGCCCACCACCTCCAGCTTGATCCACGGCGTGCCGTACAGCTCGCGCGCCATGTGCGCCAACTGCACGGCCTCGCGCGCGCTGCGGCAGCCAGCGGTGTTGGGCAACAGCCGGGCGCCGGTGCGCCGCATCGCCTCGCGCACCATGGCGATGAAGCCGTTGTCGCCCGCCGCCGCGAGCGTACGTTTCAGCCCCACCGTCACCACCTCGGTACGCGAGGCGGCGATGGCTTCGCTCAGCACCTGGGGCGAGGGATATCCCGCCGTGCCAAGGAGGAACCGGCTGGTGAGGCTCACGCCGGCCACCTGCCAGACGTCGTTGGATTCGAATGCCGCATCGGAAACCATTTCATCCCCCCACGATGGGCTGGAACAACATCACCGCATCGCCCGGGGCCAGCACCCGCCCTGTGCGCGCCGATCTCGCCACGAATGTGCCGTTCACCGCGGTCCCCACGCCTTCCGGCCGATGGCCGAGTTGCTCCACCAGCCCGGCGAGCGTGATGCCGGCGGCTACTCGGTGCGGCTGACCGTCCAGCGACAGCTCGATGAAGCCGGCGTCCAGGGACTCGCTCTTCATGCCGCCACTACCTCTGCCCGCAGGACCAAGCCGATTCGCTGGAGCGCGTCGTCCACCAACGCTGGCGCCAGCAGCCAGCCGTGCCGGAACAGCCCATTGATGCGTACCAAACCGTCATGCAACTGCACGCAAGGATCGTGGTCGGGCAGGGCGGGGCGCAGGTTGCTGTCCATGCGCTCGATGCGCGCTTCGGACAGGCCCGGCATCACGCTGTGCGCGGCCGACATCAACTCGACCGCCGTGCGCAGCGACACCTCGGAGCGGTCTTCGCTTTCCACCTCGCTGGCGCCCACGACCACGAGATCCGCCGAGCGCGGCACGAGGTAGACGCGATGGCGCGGGTGCAGCAGCCGCGCGGGGCGCTGCAGCCCGTGCGCGGGCAGCCGCAGCCACACCACTTCGCCGCGAACGCCGCGCAGCGGCAATGCGGGGCGCGCGCCAAGCCCGCGCACATCAAACACCCAAGCGGCGCGGTGCTCCTCACCGCCATCCAGGCACACGAGGCCGGGCAAGGCCTCGCTCACCGGGCGACCCCAATGCCAGCGAACGCCGGGAGCCTCGTCCTGCAACGCGAGTAGCGTGTGCACGGTGTCGATGCACGCCTCGTCGGGCAGCAGCCAGGCGTGCGCGGCGCCCTGCAGCGCGGGTTCGAGCGCAGCCAGGGCACGGGCATCCAACGCCTTCGGTGCACTCGCACCGGCAGGCGCCACGGCAAGCCTCGCGAGCACGCGTTGCGCAGCACCGAGGTCGCTGCGGTGCGCCAGCATCAGACTGCCAGCCTGCACGAAACGGGGCCGCGCGGCCAGCGCCTGCGTGATGTCGCGCCACAGCGGGATGGAGCGCCAGCCCAGCGCCGCAACCGAGGGGTTGGCCTTTTCCAACTCGGCCAGCGGGCTCAGCATCCCGGCCGCCGTGAACCCCGCGGCGTGCTGCGACGCATCGAAGGTGCCGAAGCGCGGCCCGGGCCCGGGGGCCGGGTCGAAAACGTCGACCGCACATCCCGCGCGGGCCAGCCGCCATGCGAGCAGTCGCCCGAGCACGCCCGCACCGGCGATGGCCACAGTGCGCGTCGCCATGGCTCAGCTCGCTGGCGTGATGGGCACGTAAAGCTCGCCGCCGGCCGCGCGGAACTCGGCCGACTTGCCGGCCATGCCTTGCTCGAGCGCGGCGCCCTCGCTCACGCCCTGCCGCGCGGCGAAGTCGCGCACCTCCTGCGTGATCTTCATCGAGCAGAACTTGGGGCCGCACATGGAGCAGAAGTGCGCCACCTTGCTCGAGTCCTTGGGCAGCGTCTCGTCGTGGAAACTGCGCGCGGTGTCGGGGTCGAGGCCGAGATTGAACTGGTCGGTCCAGCGGAACTCGAAGCGCGCCTTGGACAGCGCGTCGTCACGCGCCCGCGCTCCCGGGTGGCCCTTGGCCACGTCGGCGGCGTGCGCAGCAATCTTGTAGGCGATGAGGCCCTGCTTCACGTCGTCGCGGTCGGGCAGGCCCAGGTGCTCCTTGGGTGTCACGTAGCAGAGCATGGCCGTGCCCATCCAGCCGATCATCGCGGCGCCGATGGCGCTGGCGATGTGGTCGTAGCCCGGCGCGATGTCGATGGTGAGCGGCCCCAGCGTGTAGAACGGCGCCTCATGGCAGTGCTTGAGCTGCTCGTCCATGTTGGCCTGGATGAGGTGCATGGGTACGTGGCCCGGGCCTTCGATCATGGTCTGCACATCGTGCTTCCAGGCGATCTGCGTGAGCTCGCCCAGCGTGCGCAGTTCGGCGAACTGGGCCTCGTCGTTGGCGTCAGACTGGCAGCCCGGCCGCAGGCCATCGCCCAGCGAGAAGCTCACGTCGTACGCCTTCATGATTTCGCAGATCTCTTCGAAGTGCGTGTACAGGAAGCTCTCCTGGTGGTGCGCGATGCACCACTTGGCCATGATGGAGCCGCCGCGCGAAACGATGCCCGTGAGGCGCTTCGCGGTGAGGTGGATGAAAGGCAGGCGCAGCCCGGCGTGGATGGTGAAGTAGTCCACCCCCTGCTCGGCCTGCTCGATGAGCGTGTCGCGGTAAATGGCCCAGGTAAGGTCCTCGGCCACGCCGCCCACCTTTTCAAGCGCCTGGTAGATGGGCACGGTGCCGATGGGCACCGGCGAATTGCGAACGATCCAGTCGCGCGTGGTGTGGATGTTCCTTCCGGTGGACAGGTCCATCACGTTGTCGGCGCCCCAGCGGATCGACCACACCAGCTTCTCCACCTCTTCCTCGATGCTGGAGGTGACGGCCGAGTTGCCGATGTTGGCGTTAACCTTCACCAGAAAATTACGGCCGATCGCCATCGGCTCCAGTTCAGTGTGGTTGATGTTGGCCGGGATGATGGCCCGCCCGCGCGCCACTTCGTCGCGCACGAACTCGGGGGTGATGATCTCGGGGATGCGGGCGCCCATGGAGTTGCCGCGCAGCCGCTCCTCGCGCGACGCATCGGCCAGGTACTCGCGTGTCCATTCGCGGCGGCCGTTCTCGCGCAGCGCCACGAATTCCATCTCGGGCGTCACGATGCCGCGGCGCGCGTAGTGCATCTGCGAGACGTTGCCTCCGGCGCGTGCGCGACGGGGCGCGCGCTGAAGTGCCTCGGCCGCGGCACGCAGGCTCGCCAGGCGCTCGGCGTCGCGGCTTCCGTCGTCCAGCGCCTGCGGCGCGCGACCCACGTAGCGCTCGGTGTCGGCACGCGCATCGATCCATGGCGTGCGAACGTCGGGCAGGCCCTTGCGCACGTCGATCTCGGCCGCGGGGTCGGTGTAGGGGCCGGAGGTGTCGTACAGCGTGACGGCCTCGCCGTTGCTGAGCGAGACCTCCCGCACCGGCACGCGCAGGTCTTCGCGGGAGCCGACGATCCAGGCCTTGCGCGACGCGGGGAAGGGTTCGCGGGTGAGAGCGGGCTGCGGCGCCAGGTCGGGCGCGGCGGGGATTTTGTCGGGGGCGTTCATCGGGACTCCTTCGTGGCGGTGGGTTGCTCCGAAGGTCGTCCCTTGTGGTGGTGGCCCCGAGGGGCCATTGCCTAAGGCATGACAGCTCTTCTTACGCCGGTACGAGCCGGATCAAGTTCGCGGGTTCGGATTCACCGTCTCAGCGCGGCTGCGCGCACCCCGGAGCGGGGCGGATTGTCGGCACCTTCGCATACCCAGGTCAAGCGCCCGCACCCTTAGAAGAAAGAAGCTGGTCGACAGTCCCATGCGGAAAATACTTACATCGGCCGGCGCGCCGCTCGCCTATGTTCCTTGGACATGAAGGTGCGGCCCATGAGCGAGGCCGACGCGGCACAGGTGGCGGCGCTCGCAACCGAAATGGGATACCGGATTTCGGCCGACGACATCCGGCGCCGTCTGGCGCTCGTCCTCATGGCGCACGAGAACGGGCTGTACGTCTGCGAGAACCATGGCGAGGTGGTCGGCTGGACCCATGTGCAGTGCCTGTGCCGCCTGCAAACCGAGGGTGCGGCGGTGGTGGTGGGTCTGTTCATCCACCCCGGCGAGCGCGGCTGTGGCGTCGGCCAGGCGCTGCTCCAAGCTTGCAGGCGCTGGGCATCGGATCGCGGCTTCGACGACATCCGCCTGGTCTGAGAGGTTGAGAGGCATTCCGACGTGGCCGCTCATACCCGCCAAACGGGCCCACTCGTCGTTGCAAATGCTCGCCGTAGCCCGAGCTACGCCTGTGCTTTGCGCCTAGATTGGGCCCGTTTGGCGGGCCTGCTCGGCCACGCCGGAATGCCTCTCAACCTCTGAGTCACTTCGGCTTCAGTGCGTTTATCGCACGCTCTTGCAGTTCGCCTGGAAGCGTCCACACTGGGGGCAGGAGGTTGCAGTTCATGCCTTCGACACGCCCGGCGGCGGTGGCCGGGTCCTTCTACCCCGCCGATCCCGAAAACCTGCGCGCGCAGGTGAATCAGTTGCTGGATGAGGCCCGGCGGGCGCCCCGCGCAGAGCGCCCGCCCAAGCTGCTCGTGGTACCGCATGCCGGCTACGCCTATTCCGGCGCGGTGGCGGGCCAGGCCTATGCGCGGCTTGTTCCCTGGCGGGACACCTTGCGCCGCGTCGTGCTACTTGGGCCGGTGCACCGCGTGCCGGTGCGCGGCCTGGCCGCACCCCAGTCTTTGGCCTTCGAAACACCCCTGGGCAGCGTGCCGGTGGACCGCGGCGCCATCGCGGATCTGCGCGGCCTGCGGCAAGTGGTGCACGACAACCTGCCGCATGCCCTGGAGCATTCGCTGGAAGTTCAATTGCCTTTCCTGCAGGCTGCGCTCGACCCCGGTTTCTCGCTGGTGCCGCTGGTGGTGGGTCAGGCCGCACCCGAGCAGGTGGCCGAGGTGCTGCAATCTTTGTGGGGCGGCGACGAGACCGTGGTGGTCGTGAGCACCGATCTGTCTCACTACCTTGACTACGCCCTTGCCTATGCCCGCGACCAGGCCACCATTGCGCGGGTGCTGGCCCTGGACACCGACATCCAGCCGCACGAAGCCTGCGGAGCCCGGCCGCTGAACGGCGCGCTCCTCATGGCGCGCCGCCTTGGCCTGCTGCCGCAATTGCTTGACCTGCGCAACTCGGGCGACACGGCCGGCGACCGTGCCCGCGTCGTCGGCTATGCCTCCATGGTGTTCGAGCCCGCATCGCCCCTGCGTCACGAGGACGAGAACGACGACACCGGGCTCGGGGCCGCGCTCCTCGCCACCGCGCGCAACGCCATCGCGCGGCGCCTGGGCCGCCCGCCGGTCGAGGAGCCCGGGCATCCCGCGCTGGCGCTGCCGGGCGCCAGCTTCGTGACCCTGCGTGACGAAGCCGGCGAGCTGCGCGGCTGCAGGGGCCGCATCGGCGCCGACCGTCCGTTGCTGGAGGACGTGCGATCCAATGCACAGGCGGCGGCCTTCGACGACTGTCGCTTCGCCCCCGTGACCCACTCGGAATGGGACGGTCTTCGCTTCGAGATCTCTCTGCTCGGCCCCCTGCTGCCGCTGGCCGTGGCGAGCGAAGCGCTCGCGCTCGCAACTCTCAGGCCCGGGGTGGATGGCGTGGTGCTGCGCTGGGGCATCCACCAGGCGACGCTGCTGCCTTCGGTATGGGAGCAGCTGCCCGCGCCGCGAGACTTTTTGGCCGCGCTCAAACGCAAGGCCGGCTTGCGCAGCGACTTCTGGTCCGATGAGCTGCGTCTCTTGCGCTTTGCGGCCCGCAAGTTTTGCGAGGACGACCGATGAACCACCCGGGCCGCTGGTGGCACCGCCTGGACGACGGCCGCATTCAATGCGACCTGTGTCCACGCGACTGCAAGCTGCACGAGGGCCAGCGCGGCCTGTGCTTCGTGCGCCAGCGTGTGAGCGACGCCATGGTGCTCACGACCTATGGCCGCAGCTCGGGCTTCTGCGTCGATCCCATCGAGAAGAAGCCACTCAATCATTACCACCCCGGCTCCAGCGTCTTCTCCTTCGGCACGGCGGGCTGCAATCTCGCCTGTAAGTTCTGCCAGAACTGGGACATCTCCAAGAGCCGCGAGATGGATCGCCTGATGGACTCGGCCTCGCCTGAGCGCATTGCCGGGGTGGCCCGCGAGCTCGGCTCGGCCAGCGTGGCCTTCACCTACAACGACCCGGTGATATTTGCCGAGTACGCCATGGACACGGCCGACGCCTGCCATGCGCTGGGCCTGCATACCGTGGCGGTCACCGCGGGCTACATCCATGCCGATCCGCGCCGCGAGTTCTACGCAAAGATGGACGCGGCCAACGTGGATTTGAAGGGCTTCACGGAGGCGTTCTACTTCCAGCAGACCGGCGCACATCTGGCCCCGGTGCTCGATACGCTGCAATACCTGAAGCACGAGACGCATTGCTGGCTGGAGATCACCACCTTGCTGATCCCCGACCACAACGACAGCAGCGCCGAGATCGAAGCCGAATCCCGTTGGATCGCCGAGCATCTGGGGCCCGACGTGCCGCTGCACTTCACGGCGTTCCACCCCGACTACAAGATGCTCGACGTGCCGGCCACGCCTGCGTCCACGCTGCGCCGGGCCCGCAGCATCGCCCGGGCGCAGGGCCTGCAGCATGTGTATACCGGCAACGTGCACGACGTGGAGGGCGGCACGACCTTTTGCCCCGGCTGCGGTGCGGCACTGATCGAGCGCGATTGGCACCGCGTGCTTCGCTACGAACTCGACGAGCGAGGCGCCTGCCCGCACTGCGCCACGCCGATGGCCGGGCGCTTCGGCGCGCAGGTGGGCGGCTTCGGCAGGCGGCGCGTACCCGTGCGGGTGGCCGTGGAGGCACGCTGAGTGCTACAGGTCCTCCGCCAAGGAGACCCCATGCCGAACGACACGTTCGATCTGCACAAGGCACCGCCCGAACCACCGACGGTGCCCCCGCCCGAAGTGCCGCCCCCGCCCAACACGCCTGAACCGGCGCCTGCACCGGTGGACGATCCACCGGCGCCGGCGGAATCGCCACCCGTGCGCGAGCCGGGCCGGGCACCGCCGGCGGTCGCCGGCATGTACTTGCAGGCAATGGCTACCGCCGTGCCCGCGACGGGGCACGTGGCGGGAGCCACTGCGGCATTACTGCCGTACGGACATCTTGTCGATGACGCGGTCCACGCCTTCGACGCGCTGTGCGATGTCAACCGCGCGACGAGCCTGCGCCTGCGACTCGACGAAGCCGCTCAGCTGCACTTGGCCGCGCAGCGTTTCCACCTGCACCGCCGTGCCCTTGACATCGGGGTCGGCCAGCAAAGCCGCCTTCACTTTGGCGGTGACGGTCGTGTCATCCATTTTCTGGCCCACGGTGGTGTCATGGGCGCATGCCACTAAGGTCAATCCCAAAACAGCCGACAGCATGGCGGCCGAGCAACGCTTGGCAAGGGTCATGGCAGGTCCTTTCGTGAATCAACGAATGCATGTTCTCTCCGGCAAACGCCGTACCCATGAACACGAGGTGGGCGGCGGCATGGCATCCAGGAGTTCGCCATGAAAGTGCTGGTGGGTACTGCGTCGTGGAGTGACAAATCGCTGGTCGCGTCTAAGAAGTTCTATCCCGGCGACGTGAACACGCCGGAAGGCCGGCTGCGCTACTACGCGGCGCGGTTTCCGCTGGTCGAGGTCGACACCTCTTACTACGCCATCCCGCTGCCGCAAACCGCCGAGGCCTGGGCCCAACGCACGCCGGCAAACTTCACCATCAACGCCAAGGCGTTTCGGGTCTTCACAGGCCACGCGACCACGGCCAACGTGCTGCCGCCCGACCTGCGCGCAGAGCTTCCGTCCTCGGGGAGCTTCTACTTCAAGGACGTGCCAACCGACCTGCGCGAGGCACTGTGGGAGCGCTTCAAGGCATCGTTGGAGCCGCTGCGCGTCGCCGGCAAGCTGGGCATGGTGCACTTCCAGTTCGCGCCTTGGGTCATTCGCAACCGCGACGGACACGCCCATGTGAGGCAATGCGTCGAGGCCATGAAGGACTACACCGTGAGCGTGGAGTTCAGGAACCGCACCTGGTTCGACGACGCACATGTCGGCTCGACGCTGGCTTTCGAGCGCGAGCTGAACGTCGTGCACACCGTCATCGATGGTCCGCAAGGCTTCTCGAACACCGTGCCGCCCGTCTGGGAATCGACTCACCTGCAGTACTCGCTCGTGAGGCTGCACGGGCGCAACCGCGACACCTGGAACCTCAAGGGCGCCAAGTCGGCCGCCGAGCGCTTCAACTATGACTACCCGGCCGACGAACTCGTGGAGATCGCGGCAAGGGTGGAGCGCCTGGCGCCGGAAACCTTCGTCACCCACGTCGTCATGAACAACAACTGGGAAGACCAGGGCCAGCGCAACGGAGCCACGTTGATGCAGATCCTTGCCGACCGCCGCAAGGCGCTCGTGCCGCAGCTGCGCGTTTCCGCCGATCACCCGGAGGATGTCGAGCAGGGCACCTGGGTGACCGAGCTAGCCTGATTGCGAACCGTGTTGAGAATCGTTTTCGTTTGATGTAGAGTTGCGGCCATCCCTTCCAGGATGGTCTTCGCTCATGATCGTCTGCCTTTGCCACCGGGTCTGCGACCGCGACATTCACCAGGCGGTACGTGACGGCACCACGTCATTCGAGTTGCTGCAGGATGAGACGCGCGTCGCCTCTTCATGCGGCTGCTGCTACGACTGCGCCCGCGAGGTCTTCGACGCCGCTTGCGCTTGCCGCACCGAGACATGCCAGCCGGCTGCCGTGCCGGCTGCGAGGGCGTGACCGCCGCCCCGCTGCATCTCGAAGGGAAAGCCGGAACCACGAGCTGCGGGCCCGCTCACGAACGGCATTGAATGGATCGGCCTCAATCGGTGCGTAGCGTGGCGATCGACTGAGCAAGCCGCTGCGCCTGCCCCTTGAGGGCCTCGGTGGCGGCCGTTGCCTGCACCACCAGGGCGGCGTTCTGCTGCGTGTTGCGGTCCATTTCCGCCACTGCGCCGTTCACCTGTTCGACGCCGCGCGCCTGCTCAGCCGCCGCGCGTGAGATCGCGTCGACCGTGCCGCTCACCGTCTGGATCGACGCCACGATGCGCTGCATCGTGGCACCCGCGGCCTGCACCTTTTGCGAACCCTTCTCCACCTGCTCGACCGACGAGCCGATCAGCACACGGATCTCCCGCGCCGACTCGGCGCTGCGCTGCGCGAGGCTGCGTACTTCCTGCGCCACCACGGCGAAGCCGCGGCCGTGCTCGCCCGCGCGCGCAGCCTCCACGGCCGCGTTCAGCGCCAGGATGTTGGTCTGGAAGGCCAGGCTGTCGATCACGCCGATGATTTCGCCGATCTTCTTGGCCTGGGCGTCGATGGACTGCATGGTCGCCACCACGTCTGCCACAGCGGCGCCGCCCTCGTCGGCCACCGTGGTGGCCTGGCGAGCCATGCCGTTGGCCCGCTCCGCGTGATCGGCGGTCTGCCGGATGGTGCCAGTGAGCTGCTCGAGGGAAGCGGCCGTGCGCTGCAGGGCGGCTACAGTGGTTTCGGTGCGTTGCGACAGGTCCACGTTGCCGGAGGCGATCTCCTGGCTGGCCTGGTGCACATGCTCCGACGTGGTTCGGATGTCGCGCACGATGCGGCCCAGGTTGCCGGACACCTCGCCCAGCGCCATCAGCACGCGGCCCGTGGCGTCTCGCGAGGTCTGCGTGGGTGCCGAGTTGACGAAGTCGCCCTTGGACATGGCCATTGCCAGCGATGCCGCCTGGCGCAGTGGACGAACGATGAGCAAAGCCGCGAGCCACGCGCAACCGGCGGCCAGGAGTGCGGCACCCAGGCTGCTGCTGAGAATGATCACGTTGTTGCGCGACGCCAGCTCGCGACCCCCCGTGGCCACCGCCATGGCCAGTGCCTTCTCGTGCTCAACCAGCTTGCCGAAGGTGGACATCATGCTCGCGTAGAGCTCGTCCACGTTGGTCAGGAAGCCGGCCGCATTGTTCAGCATGCCCGTCTTCATATCGAGCACCTCGCCACTGAACTTGCTGAACTTGGCGAAGTCGGCCTGGAGCTTTTGCGCGTGCGTGCGCTCCATTTCGTCGAGGCTCGCATCGGCGGCCAGCCCGGCGATCAGCGTGCCCACCCGATCCAGCTCGGCGCGCACCCGCCGGTCGAGCTCGGCGATGCGCTCGGCCTTGTACCCCGCACCCTCCCACACCAAGCTTTGGCTGATCAGTTTGTTGACAGACACCACCTCGTGCTGCAGCTCGTTGAAGCGGATCACACGCGGCATGCGCTCCTCGGCCAGAGCCGACAGGCTGTCACCCAGCGTCACATTGGCGTACCAGCCGACCCCACCCATGAAGGCGAGGCACAACACCCCCACTGCTGGCGCCATCGAGACCTTCAGGCCGATGGCGGCATTCCTGAGCCAGTGCATCATTTTTTTCTCCCAACAGACGGGCGAGGGGAGGGGCAGGCACGGCTTCCTGCCCGCTCGCAGGCGCCCAGGTGGCGCGACCGGTTCAGCGATAGACGCCGACGCCGACCCAACCGTCGAAGTTGGCGAGCTTGTGGACGAAGGTCGTCTTGCCTTCCACCTTCTTGGTCAGCGGGTGCGGCCAGTCGTAGTCGACCCAGCCGCTGGTCTTGCCCATGGCGGTGTCGGTCATCTCCTTGACGAGTTGCTTGCCGTTCGGGTCTTTGAGCTCGATCAGGTTCTTGCCGACGAGCTTGTCGTTGGCCCCATGGCCGACGCAGTTGCCCTTCGAGTCATAGGCCATCACGTACAGGTCCTTGCGAGTCCACATGGCCTTGTCCGTGGTGAAGTCCTTGAAGGCCTTTTCCGGGCCGACCTTCTTCACGTGCTCGACGGCGGCCGCCGCCATCGACTTCGCCTCGTCCTTGGTGCCGGCTTCCGCAGCCAGAGCCGGCGAGCCGGCGAGGAAGGCCACCGCCACGCCCGCGCCCAGGCCGAACTGCTGCAAATGCTTGAGGATATGCATCGTTGTTTCTCCGCTGAGTGGTTTCTTCGTTAGGCAGCGCAGCTCGCGCTGCGCTTGCGGGCACCGGGCCCGCCCGCCGGTTATCGACACACGGCTTGTGCGCTGAAGGGGGGCGTGTTCGCCTTCAGCAGGTCATCGACAGCAGAATCTTTCGTGGCCCCGTGAATGGGGCTCGGCCATGAGCCGCCAGCACGTTGTCGACGATCATCACGTCGCCCCGTTCCCACGGAAACTCGACCGCCTCAGCGACCATCGCCGCCCGGACTTCGGCAAGGATCTCCTCCGATACCGGTTGCCCGTCACCCAGGCATGCGTACTGCGGCATGTCGAAGGGTGAATCAGCGTAGATCATGGAGATCGCTTCGTACACCTCCGGGGGGTTGGACGACGGGTGGAACTGCTCGAGCTGGTTGAACCACACGCGCTCGCCGGTCTTGGGGTGCGCAATGGTGGCGGGCCCGGTTTGAACCAGACGCAGTCCGCCGTCGGGCTTCCATTCGCACCGGATGTTGCCGGCTTGGCAGTACGACTCCACGTCCGCCTGGGACTGAGTTTCGAACGTCTGCTGCCACGATTTGCCTATCGTCGTGCCGCTGCCGCCGTGGAGGTTCCTGACGTAGGTGACCCCCTTCTCCTCGAACAGGCGCATCGTGGCGGGGGAGAGCCGTCGCAGAATCGCTCGACTGTCCGCGATGGTGGTGCTTCCGCCGGACTGCGGCGGCACGACACAGCAGAAGTACAGCCTTGACGGCCAGGCATGGCTGTAGGAAAGCTCGTTGTGAAGGGAGATCCGGACTTCGGGCGGATATTCGGTGGAGGTGTAGACCGAGTGCGAGACCTTGGTGCGGGGAGAGTTGCCGTCGATGTAGCGGGGCTTGGTCCCGGGAAGGGCATCGATGAAGCGCTGGAACCGTTCGGCCGAATCGACCCCGAAGCCGCGGAAAAGGATCGCTCCATGTCGGTGCAGATGCTCGTCGACCTTCTGCCCGTCCGCAGCGATGACGCTGCTGAGGTCACTTGGTTCAGGCCAGTTCGGGGAAAGCCAGAGGTAAGGAAGCGCGGTGGACGTCATGGGCGGCAGGGTTCATGCGGTTTGTGTGGCGGCAGCGCGTTCGTGCGTTGCGGCGATGCCGGCGTAGCGTAGGCAGGTCTGGGCAAGAATCTTCACCGGATCGATGATGTCCAAGCCCTCCCAGGTGTCCGAGCGGATGGCAAGAGAGAGCTCGGTGCATCCCAGGAGCAATTGATTGATGCCAAACTTTTCTTTCATTTCTTTCACTACGGTTGCCATTGTTCGATAAGCCCTCTCGCTCGGCGAATTGCGGGTTGCCTTGATTCCATATTCGCTGTCGAAGATGGCAGCTGACAAAGCCTCCTGGTCCGCGTCATTGGGCACGATCACTCGCACGCCTCTTGCTTCGAGGGCGGCTGCATAGAGTTGGGACTTGACCGTGGCCGTTGTCCCAAGCAGTCCGACGGCCCCGCGATCATTGCCGTTCTCGCAAACGTGGGAGATCGCGTTCTGCACCATGTTGATCAAGGGCAATGTGGTGTGGCGGGCGATGTCATCGAAATAGATGTGTGCTGTGTTGCAGACGATGACACCGACATCCGCTCCCTGCTCGCGCAAGACCTGCAGGGAGGCGGCAATGGCAGACGCGGGATTCCTTCCTCCGCGCAGGTAAGCATCTACCCGGCTGGGCAGCAGCGGATTCGAACTCAGGATGAACGGAACATGGCCGGCGTCATGGTTCGCTGACAAGTTGAAGTCGATCAGCAACCGGGCGAAGTGCAAGCCGGCGGCTGGCCCCATGCCGCCGAGTACGCCGATCGTCCGATAAGTCACTTGTCTCCTCCCTTCGTTGCCGGCTGATGCCGGCCTGCCAGTTCTCACTGGCCGTGGGCGAGCATCGTAGGGTGAGGCGTGACGCGTGCAAACTGTGTACCAGTCGGTGGACGACGCTAATCTCGGCGCACCACCGAAGTTGCCGACAGTGCCGGGCTCGCGCCTGTCCCTGAGTCTTAGATCGCAAGCAGGAGGACGTGGTCGGGTACGGCGGGGAGAGTGGGCGTGTACCAAGCACGCGGGTCTGCAAACAACAACGATCACCAGTGAGGCCTTGATGGTCCTGCCAGCCAGGCGCAATACACCCACACTTGCCGATCCGCTCCGTCAGCGCGCAGTCGAACATGGCAGCAAGACGGCGTTCACGTTCATCCAGGATGACCTGGGTGTATTGCCGATCAGCTACGCAAAGCTTTACCAGGCGGCCAGCGCCGTTGCTTCACAGGTCTCCGCGCACGCGGATCGGGGCGCGCGGGCATTGCTGCTGCTCCCGCCCGGCCCCGACTACCTCATCGCGTTCTTTGGCTGCCTGCTGGCATCGGTGGTGGCCGTGCCGTGCTACCCGCCGTTGAATCGGCGCAGCAGCGCTCGCGTCGAAGGCATCGTGCGCGACTGCAGCGCTTCCCTTGCTCTCGTGGCACGAGGCCACACGGAGAAGCTCAAGTCGCTGGTGGGCGGCGGGCCGCAGTGGCTCGAGGTGGGCTGGTCGGATGCGCCCGATGGGGCTGGCATCCCGCCCGTCGTGCGCGAGCCTCGTCATGAGGAACTGTGCTTCCTCCAGTACACCTCGGGCTCCACGGGCGCGCCCAAGGGCGTGCGCGTGACGCATCGCAACCTGATGGCCAACCTGGAGCAGATCCGCCGGGCCTTCCAGCCGTCGCCCGACTTCGTGGGGGTGAGCTGGCTGCCGCCGTATCACGACATGGGGTTGATCGGCGGTCTGCTGGAGCCTGTCTATGCAGGCGGCCATCACGTCATCTTGTCGCCAGCATCGTTCCTGCAGCAGCCCCTGCGGTGGTTGCGCTACATCAGCGACTACCGCGCCGCCTACGCGGGCGGGCCCAACTTCGCGTTCGAGCTGTGTGCCCGGCGAGCCACCGAGGAGCACAAGGCTGGGCTCGATCTCTCTTCATGGCAGGTCGCCTTTTGTGGCGCTGAACCGCTGCGCGCAGACACGCTGGACCGCTTCGTCGAGGCGTTCGAGCCCTGCGGATTTCGCCGTGAGGCGTTGCTGCCCTGCTATGGCCTGGCCGAGGCCACGCTGCTGGTCACGGCACAGCGGGCTCACACCGGGCCGGTCTACCGTGCGCAGGAAGACGGCCGTCGCGAGGTGAGCAGCGGCGAGCCGGGATTCGGCGTGCAGATGGCGATCGTCGACCCTTCCACCGGCACGCGCGTGGAGCCCGGCGCCGTCGGCGAGATCTGGGTGGCGGGCGACAACGTCGCTGACGGCTACTGGGGCAACGAGGAGGCAACTCGGCAGACCTTCGGCGCGACGCTGGCGGGCGGCGAGCCCGACGCGCCCCAGTTCCTGCGCACCGGCGACCTCGGCTCCATGCACGACGGGCAACTCTTCGTGGCCGGGCGGCTCAAGGATGTGCTCATCCTGTGCGGGCGCAACGTCTATCCGCAGGATGTGGAGCAGGCGTCCTTCAACAGCCATGCGGGCCTGCGCAAGGATGGTGCCGCGGTGTTCTCCGTGTCCGGCGAGGCGTCGGAGGAGATGGTGGTCGTGCAGGAGCTCGAGCCGCGATGCGCGCTGGACAGCACCATGATCGGCTCCATTGCCGCCGCCGTTTTCGATGAAACGGGCGTTCAGCCCCATGCCGTCGTGCTGGTCAAGGCCGGTGGCATTCCCCGCACCTCCAGCGGCAAGATCAGGCGAAGCCAGTGCAAGGCCGACTACGAAAGCGGCTGCCTTCCGGTGCTGGCCAGCCGGATCGCTGCGTCGCAGCCTGCGCCGGGGGCGCTCCTGCCGTCTTCATCCGAGCCGCTGACTCCCCCGCAGGAACCGTCTTCGCCGACGCTCTCGAGAGGCACCATCGAGGCCTGGCTGAAGCAGCGGCTGGGCGAACACCTCGGCGTCGATCCGGGTGGCATCGATGCCGATCAGCCGTTCGCCTTCCATGGCGTGAGCTCGCTGCTCGCCGTACAAATGGTCGCCTCGCTCGGCCAATGGCTCGGGCGCCCGCTGTCGCCCACGCTGTTGTGGGATCACCCCAGCCCGTCACAGCTCGCGAGTCATCTGGCAGGCGAGGCTGACCGCGCCGAGTTGCCTGCTGCGGTGGGCCACGATGTGCAAGTGCCTGTTGGCGCAGCGGTCGAGCCCATCGCGGTCATCGGATTGGCCTGCCGCTTTCCCGGTGCCGACGACGCGCACGAGTTTTGGGATCTGCTGCATGGCGGCCGTGATGCGGTCGGCCCCGTGCCTGCGCAGCGGCTCGAAGCGGGAACATTCGTGGCGGCACCCGGTTCGTCGCCTCAGACTCGCATCGGCGGCTTCCTTCGGCAGGTCGACCAGTTCGATGCGCACTTCTTCAGCATCTCCGCCGTGGAAGCGGAGCGCATCGATCCCCAGCAGCGGCTCGTGCTCGAAGTGGCGTGGGAAGCGCTGGAGGATGCGGCCATCGCCCCGTCCTCGCTGGCCGGCAGCCTGACGGGCGTTTATGTCGGCATCTCGGCGCACGACTACGAACAGCACCAGACCGCTGCACCCGACGCCACCTCGAACCTCTACGCGGCCACGGGTTCGGCATCGAGCGTCGCACCCAACCGGCTGTCCTACCTGCTCGACCTGCGCGGGCCAAGCATGGCCATCGACACCGCATGCTCCTCGTCGCTGGTCTCGCTGCACTTGGCCTGCCAAGGGCTGCGCCATGGCGAGACGGACCTGGCGCTGGCCGGTGGCGTCAACCTCATCCTGTCGGACAAGGCGAGCGTCGCGTTCGCGGCCGCCGGCATGCTGGCGCCGGACGGCCGCTGCAAGACCTTCGACGAAGCGGCCAACGGGTACGTGCGCGGGGAGGGATGCGGGGTCGTCGTGCTCAAGCGCCTGCGCGACGCCCAGCGCGACGGCGACAGGGTGCGCGCGGTCATCCAAGGTTCGGCCGTCCATCAGGATGGCCGCAGCAACGGCCTGGTCGCACCCAACGGTCTGGCGCAGGCCGAGGTGATCCGGCGCGCACTGCAGCATGCCGGTGTGTCGCCTGCGCAGATCGGCTACATCGAGGCGCACGGCACGGGCACGGCCTTGGGAGACCCGATCGAGTTCAATGCGCTGAAGAGGGTGTTTCAGGACAGCGACGCGCCGCCGTGCGCGATCGGCTCGGTGAAGTCCGGCATTGGCCACCTCGAGGCTGCGGCCGGCATCGCGGGCGTGATCAAGACGATCCTGTCGCTCGAGCACGAGACGATTCCGCCTCATCTCCACTTTCGCCGCCTGAATCCGAACTGCTCGCTGCAAGGGCGCCCGTTCGATGTGCCGACTACCGCGAGGCCGTGGCCGGCTGCGGGCGGCCGGCGCTTCGCGGGCGTCAGTTCCTTTGGCTTTGGAGGGACGATTGCCCACGTCGTGCTTGCGGACGCGCCGCACAGCCGCCGCGCGGCCGCCGATGTTCCGCTGCCGTACCAGGTGCTGCCGTTATCGGCCAAGTCGGCACATGCTTTGGAGCGCATGACCGAACGGATCGTGCAGGCGCTGCGCAAGGGTGGGACCTCGCTGGCCGATGCGGCCGTGACACTGCAAACCGGGCGCGATGCGTTCCCGCACCGCCGCCTGCTCGTAGGCTCCGATGCGGCAGAGGCGCTGAGTCGATGGGCGCAGCGCGATCCGCTTCACGTCATCGACCGTCGAAGCTCCACACAGCCGGCGCCCGTGGCCTTCATGTTTCCGGGGCAGGGCGCTCAGTACGCGCGCATGGCGTGGCAGCTCTATCGCCACCTGCCAGTGTTCCGCCGGCACATTGATGCCGGCCTCCAGGCGCTGGAGCCCGCACTGCGAGAGGAACTGCGCCTCGCGCTCTTTCCGAATGAGGGTTCAGGGCCTGCTGCCGGCGAGCACGCACCGTTGGATCGAACGGAGCGGGCACAGCCCGCGCTGTTCATCGTCGAGCACGCGCTGGCGCAGCTTTGGATCGATTGCGGCATCCAGCCCGCCGCCATGATCGGGCACAGCCTCGGGGAGTACGTTGCCGCATGCGTGGCCGGCGTCTTCACCCTGGAAGAGGGCGTGGCTCTGGTCGCTGAGCGGGCGCGCCTCATGCAGGCCATGCCCGGCGGTGCGATGGTGGGTGTTGCTTTGGACGAGGCACGTGCGAGCACCTACTGCAGCGAGAACATCGCGCTCGCGGCGGTCAATGCGCCGGAGCGCTGCGTGCTCGCCGGCAACCTGGCTGCCATGGACGAACTCATGGCCCGCCTGGCAGCCGACGGTGTCTCGCATCAGCGGCTACGCACCTCGCATGCCTTCCACTCGCCGGCCATGGTCCCGGTCAGGGAGGCGTTTCGGGGGAGGGTGCGCGCCGTGGACCTGCGGGCTCCGCGCATTCCCTACATCTCCAATGTGACGGGCACCTGGATCACCCCTGAGCAGGCCACGGACCCCGCTTACTGGGCTCGCCAGCTTTGCGAGCCGGTGCGCTTTTCTCAGGGGCTGTCCACGTTGACCGGTGACGCCCCATGCACGCTGATCGAGGTCGGCCCCGGGGTGGTGTTGGGTGGCTTGGTGCGCCAGCATGGTCTGAGCCCATCCGTGACGGCGTTGCCCACCCTGGGGCGCGAGGCCACGGGCAGCGCCGACGTGCAGACGATGCTGACATCGCTGGGGCGCCTATGGCTCGAGGGCCACACGGTGCAATGGCGGCCCTTGCACAAGGGCGGCAATGCGCGGCGCGCGGCGTTGCCGGCCTATCCCTTCGACCGCCAAAGATTCTGGCTTGATGCGACCCGGCATTCACAGCCTACCCCTGTCCCAGCGTCCTCACTCATGCACACACCAACCGTTGCACAGGCGGCAGGGCCGGCACGTCCTGGCCATTCCAATCATCGTGACCGTGTCCGCAAGCAACTGGTGGCCATGGTGGCCGAGTTGCTCCGAAGCGAGCCCGAGAGGGTGGATCCGGAGGTGCACCTCATCGAACTGGGTGCCGATTCTCTGTTGATCGTGCAGGCGGTCCGCAGGATCGAGCAGAGCTTCGGCGTGACTCTCACCATCCGCCAGCTCTTCGAGGAGCTCAACACCATCTCCCGCATCGCTGACCATCTGGCTGAGATGGTTCCAGAAAGCCCGTTTCCGCAGGAGCGCATGCCGGCGGTGGAGGGTGACTCCGCTGCTGCAGTGCGGGCTCTCCATGCCGTCCCCGTGCAATCGAACCTGGGCGCCGATATCGACGCGGTGGAGCGAGTGATCTCGCAGCAGTTGCATGTGATGCAGCTGCAGTTGGCCGCATTGCGAAGCCCTGCATCGGCCTCGGTCGCGCCTCAGCCTTCTGCAGATCCGCGGACACCTGCGCACGCGATGCCGGCATCCCCTTCGGCGGTTTCGCGCGAGTCTGCGAGCAGCATGTCCCAAGAGCGCGGGGCCGGAAAGTTCGTGCCCTACCAGCCGGCGCGGAGCACGGTGCGGCTCGATCCGCTGCGCCATCTGCTGCCTCGGCAGAAGGAGTATCTCGAAGGATTCATTGCGCGCTATGTGGAGCGCACCCGCCGTTCCAAGGAGCTGACACAACGCCACCGGCGCGCGTTGTCGGACAACCGCGCCTCGGCCGGTTTCCGCTACTCGGTCAAGGAGATGCTGTATCCCCTCGTCTGCCAGCGTTCCCGCGGCGCACGGGTGTGGGACGTCGATGGCAACGAATACATCGACCTCACGATGGGCTTCGGTGTCAACCTGTTCGGCCACCGCCCCGAGTTCGTCGAGCACGCTCTTCGCGCGCAGATGGAGGAGGGCTGGCAGCTCGGCCCTCAGACCCACCTGGCTGGGGAAGTCGCGCAGCTCGTCGGCACCCTGACCGGCATGGAACGGGTCACGTTCTGCAATTCGGGAACCGAAGCGGTCACCCTGGCGTTGCGACTGGCGCGGCTGCAGACGGGACGAGCGAAGATCGCCTTCTTCAGCGGCTCCTTCCACGGCTGGGGCGACGACACGATCGCCATCAACGACGGCGCGCGTGGAACCGTGCCCATGGCACCCGGCGTGCAGCCTGGGGCGGCGGCGAACACGCTGGTCCTCGACTACGGCTCACCCCAGGCGCTCGAGACCATTCGCGCCCATGCGCACGAGCTGGCAGCCGTGCTGGTGGAGCCCGTGCAAAGCCGCCTGCCGCAATTCCAGCCGCGCGAGTTTCTGCACGAACTGCGCGCCGTGACGGCGCAGCACGGCATCGCGTTGATCTTCGACGAGATCATCACGGGCTTTCGTCTGCATCCCGGCGGCGCCCAGGCCTACTACGGGATACGCGCCGACATGGCGACCTACGGCAAGGTCGCTGGCGGTGGCATGCCGGTCGGGCTCGTGGCCGGCGCGGCGCGCTGGCTCGATGGCGTGGACGGCGGGATGTGGCAGTACGGCGACGACTCCTATCCGCAAGCCACCACTACCTTCTTTGCTGGAACCTTCTGCAAGCATCCGTTGACGCTTGCGGCCACGCGGGCCGTGCTGCAAAGGCTGAGCGATGAGGGACCGGCGCTGCAGCAGGCGCTCGAGTACCGCACCGCCGGGCTGGTTCAACGGCTGAACGAGCTGTTCGGCCAGGCGCAGCTTCCTGTGGAAGCCGTGCACTGCGGTTCGCTGTTCCGCCTGCACACGCAGCAAAACATCGACCTGCTCTACTACCACGCGATCGCCCGGGGTCTGTACATCTGGGAGGGACGCAACATGTTCCTCTCCACGGCGCACACCGATGGCGACATCGACCGCGTGGTGGAGATCTTCGCCGCCAGCATTCGCGAGCTGCAGGATGGTGGCATCTTCCCTCCGCCATTGTCCGGACTGTCCGGTCCTTCCGGCGAGCCGCGCACCGTGGTGCAGGCAACCACCGCACAGGGCTCCGCCGTCGACGGCGCTCGTGCCCGCCAGGCCACGTTGCCGCTCACAGCGGCACAGCGCGGCATATGGGTCGAATGCCAGCTGGACGACGAGGCTGCGCTTGCCTACAACGCCGTGTTCGCGCTGCGCTTGAGAGGGCCGCTGCGCAGCGATGCCTTGCATCGCGCCGTGGCCGCGGTCGTCGCGCGCCACGAATCCTTGCGCACGGTCATCGACGAAGACGGCCAGCGGCAGCACGTCCTTTCCAAAGTCGACGTGCCGCTCGACCAGGTCGATCTCAGCGGCAGCCCCAATCCGGTCCAGGCCGCGCAGCGCTGGTACCTCGACAACAACCGGCGTCGTTTCGACCTGTCGGCGGGACCCCTGTTGAGGACCGACCTGCTCAAGCTGGCCGCGCAGGAGCATCTGCTCGTCATCTCGTTGCACCACGCGATCAGTGACGGCATCTCGCAAGCTCAGATGCTGCAAGAGATCGCGCTTTGCTACAGCGCGGCCTGCGATGGGGTGATGCCCGTCTTGCCCACGGCACTGCGCTACGCCGATTACGTGGCCGGCCATGAGCGATACACGGGGAGCGACCGGATCGCAGCGGACGAGCAGTACTGGCTAGAGCAGTTCCGCAAGCCCTTGCCCGGGCCCTTGGCCCTGCCTGCTGCCAAGCATGCAGTCGTTCGGCTGGGCAGCCGGGCCGAATGCATGCACCTCGTGATCGAGGGCGAACGCTATGCAAAGCTCCAGGCCGCCGGCAGTGCCCGCGGCTGCACGCTCTTCATGACGCTCCTGGCCGCGGTGGGCGTGCTGCTGCACCGGCTCTCAGGGCGGGAGGACATCGTGCTCGGTGTTCCGATGGCCGCCGGGCGTGATGACGAGGGCGACGGCGCTCTGCTCGGTTGTACCCTGAACCTGGTCCCCATCCGCTGCCAGCCCCGCGCCACGCAGGCGTTCTCGAAGTACCTTTCAAGCATCAAGCAATGCCTGCTGGAGGCTTTGCGGCACGCCGACTATCCGTTTGCCTCCTTGGTGAAGGCCGTTCGGCTGGAGCCCGATCCGGTGCGCCGTCCGCTGGCGCCCATCCTGTTCAACCTCAGCCGGGCCAGCGACGTTCCACGCTTCCAGGGGCTGACGTGCCAGCTGGACGCGGTGCCAGTGAGCTTCGGGCCGGACGAGCTGTTCATCGATGCCCTGCAGCTTGCAGACCGTCTGGACGTGAAGTTCCAGTACAAGGTCGACTTCTTCGACCGCGACGGCCTTCAGCGCATGGTCGAGGCCTTTGACGCGCTGCTGGACAGCATCGTCGAGGGCATGGACGAGCCACTGGGCCGCCTGGCCTTGCTTCGCCCACGAGAGCGCGAGCAGCTGCTGTACGAGCTCAACGACACCACGCAGCCGTACGCGCTGCAGTGCGTGCACCACATGTTCGAGGCACAGGCTCGGCGAACGCCCGACGCCCCCGCAGTGGTGTTCGAGGAGCGGTGCGTTAGTTACCGCGAGCTCAACGAGCAGGCCGACCGGCTGGCCCGTCACCTCATCGCGGTGGGAGTGGGCGCGGATTCCCGGGTGGCGATAGGCATGCACCGCGGCATCGACCTGCTCGTCGCCCTGCTGGGCACGTGGAAGGCGGGCGGCGCCTACGTGCCGCTGGATCCCGACTATCCGGCGCAGCGGCTGGCACGCATGCTCGCCGACAGTGCACCGGCTGTGCTGCTGACCCAGCAGGCACTCCTGCCCGCCATGCAAGCGATGCTCCCTGCCCGCACCGCAGTGCTGTGCGTGGACGTCGAGCTGCCGCAGCTGGCACAGCATCCCAGCGCGGACTTGCCGTCTCGCGCCGGTCTGCAGCACCTGGCCTATGTGATCCACACCTCGGGCTCCACCGGCGCGCCCAAGGGCGTGATGGTCGAACACCGGGCACTGGCCAACTTCCTGCGCTCGATGCAGCAGGCGCCGGGCATGGACGAGCAGGCCGTACTCCTGGCCGTCACGTCGCTGTCGTTCGACATCGCGGCACTGGAGCTGTACTTGCCGCTGCTGTGCGGCGGCACGGTGGTGATCGCCTCAAGGCACGACGCACAGGATTCCGAGCGGCTGGGCGCGCTCATTGAACGTCATGGCGTGAACGTCATGCAGGGCACGCCCGCCACCTGGCGCCTGCTCCTGGACCAGGACTGGAGCCGCTTCCCGCCGTTGAAGGTGCTCTGCGGGGGCGAGGCGCTGCAGCCCGCCCTTGCGCAGGAGCTGATCCGCCGCGCGGCGTCGGTCTGGAACCTCTACGGCCCGACCGAGACCACGGTGTGGTCGGCCGTGCAGCGGCTGCGATCCGATGACGTCGTCACGATCGGCCGTCCGATCGGCAACACCCGCATCCATGTGTTGGATGCCAATCTGCAGCCGGTACCCATCGGCGTGCCGGGCGAGCTGCACATCGGCGGCATCGGCTTGGCACGCGGGTACCTCCACCAGCCTCGCTTGACGGCGGAGCGCTTCGTGGCAGACCCGTTCCGGCCCTCCGAGCGGCTGTACAAGACGGGCGACCTGGCGCGCTACCTGCCAGACGGCCGCATCGAGTGCCTGGGGCGGCTCGACCACCAGGTCAAGGTCCGCGGGTATCGCATCGAGCTCGGTGAGATCGAGCAGGCACTGCTGCAACTTCCGAGCGTGCGCGAAGCTGTCGTGGTCGCGCGCGATGACGCCGCCGGCGACAGGCGACTCGTGGCCTACCTGGTACCCCAGGCACACGGCGAAGCCGCCGATGCCCTGGATGCGGCGACGCTGCGCGAGCAGCTGTCGCTTGCCTTGCCGGCTTACATGGTGCCCGCTGCATTCGTCATGCAGCAGGCGTTGCCCCTCACACCGAACGGCAAGATCGATCGGAACGCACTGCCCGAGCCCGAGGCCGATGCGTTGGCGCAGCAAACCTACACATCGCCGCAAACGGCCACCGAGCGCGCGCTGGTGCTCATGTGGAGCGAACTGCTGAACCTGCCCGCCGAACGCATCGGCCGGGATGACGACTTCTTCGCACTGGGCGGCCACTCGCTGCAGGCAATGACGCTGCTGGCGCGCATCCGCAAGAGCTTCGAAATGCAATTGCCGCTGCGCACGCTGTTCGAAGCGCGCACCGTGCGCCGGCTTGCCGAAGCGGTGGATGCATCGCGCGTGCGGGACGGCGCAGAGCCCGGGCGCTGCCTGGGCATCGAGCGGATCGAGGAGCAGGCGGATTACGAAGTTTCCGCAGCGCAGCGGCGGCTATGGCTGCTGCAGCAGCTGGACCCGGGCAGCACGGCGTATCACGTGCCGGCGCTACTGGAACTGCCGCCCGGGGTGGACCGCAGCGCACTGCAGAGCGCCTTGAGCCAGGTGCTGGCGCGGCACGAAGCGCTGCGCACTGTCATCGTGGCCGGCGAAGAAGGCATGCCCAAGCAGCGTGTGCAGCCCGCGTGGCCGGTGGAAGTCGGCGAGCGGTGCATCGACGACGAAGCGTCACTGAAGTCGCACCATGAACGCTTCATCAGCGAGCCATTCGATCTGTCGCATGGGCCGCTGTTCCGCGCCGAGGTGCTGCATACCTGGGACGGGCGGCAGCTCCTGGCCTGGTGCATGCACGAGATCATTGCCGACGGCAGCTCCGCCGTCATCCTGGAGCGGGAAGTCCAGGCGCTGCTGAAGGGCGGCGAGGCAGCAGCGGCGCTCAAGGCGCTGCCGATCCAGCACAAGGACTTCGCGGCTTGGCAGAACCGTCTGCTGCGTGAAGAAGATGGCAGCCGGCAGTATTGGCATGAGCAGTTCGGCGCTGGCCTGGCGCGGCTGGAGTTGCCGTATGACCAGCCACCGAGTGCGCTGTCCAACGCAGCGGCGCAGTACCCGGTGGCGATTACCGGAGCCACGCACCAAGCGCTGCTCAACCTATGCCGGCGTCTGCAGGTCACGCTAGCCATGTTGTTGCAGGCGGCGGTGGCAGCATGGTTGTCGAGGCTCACCGGCAGCCGCGACATCGTGCTGGCCGTACCGGTATCGGGGCGAGACGTCAGCGAAGTCGAACCGCTGATCGGGTTTTTCCTCAACACCGTGCTGCTGCGCATGCAAGTCGAGCCCGAGGCGAGCTTCGAGCACGTGCTCGGCGAGAGCCGGCAGGTCGCGGTCAACGCGCTGCAACACCAGCACTACCCGTTCGAGCAGCTCATCGAAGAACTCGATCTGCCGCGCCCGCCGAACCAGTTCCCGGTGACGCCGGTGCTGTTCAACGTGCTCAACTTCCGTGAGCGCAACGCGCTGGGCGAGGTGCCGGTCGAGCACCAGCTGAAGACGCTGGGGGCCAAGGCCGAACTTGAGTTCACGGTCCTGGATCACGCCGATGGACTGCTGATCCTGTGTGACTACCGCACGGCGTTGTTCAAGCCGTCCACCATCGAATACCTGATGCAGCAGTTGCAGTCGCTGCTCGATCAGGTGGGCCAGGCGCCCGAGCGGCGCATCGCGGCGCTCGACGTGTTCGCCGATGCCCGGGTGGGACAGTTGCGCTCGCCGTATCTGCAATTTGCCAATGAGCTGCCCTCGGCGCAGGCCCTGCCTGGAGTGCTGGAGCGCTTCGCACAGCAGGTGCAGGCAGGCCCCGACGCGACCGCGATCGAGTGGCAGGACCGGCAGTGCACCTATGTGCAACTGCAGGCGCACAGCGACCGCATTGCGCGGCAACTGCGGGCGCTGGGCTGCCGCACCGGCGACATCGTCGCGTTGCTGCTGCCCGATCCCATCCAGCACATCGCCGCAGTCCTGGGCGCGATGAAGGCCGGCGCCGTGTTCATGACGTTGGAGGCAAGTGACCCGGCGGCGCGGCTGCAAAGCCTCGTGGCGCGCGTGTCGCCGCACTGGTGGATCGCGGAGCACGCCAGCGCCGAGGTGCTCGCGCAGCTGGGCACTTCCGGGGCCATGTCGGGCCTATGGCTCGGCGAAGTGGTCGTGCCGGGCCTCGGCCCGCTCACCGTGGATCCCGTCCCGGTCGAGCCGCCGGCCGAGGCCGACGCCTGCTACCTCTTCTTCACCTCCGGCTCGACCGGGCAGCCCAAGCCCATCCTCGGTCGGGCGGCGAGCCTGGCCCAGTTCATCGACTGGGAGATTGAAGCCTTCGGCCTGCAGCGCGGCTGCCGGGTTAGCCAGCTCACCTCGCCGACGTTCGACGCCTGGCTGCGCGACGTGTTCGTGCCGCTGTGCGCCGGAGGCACCGTCTGCGTGCCGCCGCAGCGCAAGACCGAGCCCGACCGACTGCTTGCGTGGCTCGATCAGTCGCGGGTCGAGCTCGTGCACTGTGTGCCTTCGGTGCTCAGGACCCTGCTGGCCTATGCGAAGCAAGCCGACGAAGCGCTGCCGGATCTGGCAGCGCTCAGACGGGTATGCCTGTCGGGCGAGCCGGTGCTGCCGGCGCTGGTGCAGGCGTGGCATGGAGCCTTCGGCGATCGCATCGAGCTGGTCAACTTCTACGGCGCCTCCGAGACCACCATGATCCGGTGCTGGCACCGCATCACGCCGCAGGATCTCGATCGCGGCTTCATTCCCATCGGCCGGCCGATCGCGCACACCCAGGCCATCGTGCTCGACGGGCAGGGCCAGGTCTGTGCGCCAGGAACGCCAGGGGAGATCTGGTTGCGCAGCCGGTTCTTCACCCTGGGATACCACGGCGATGAGGCGCGCACGGCGGAAGTGTTCGTGTCCAACCCGCTGCGGCCGCAGGATGAGGTGCCCGTGTATCGCAGTGGTGACCTCGCAGTCGTGCTCGACGATGGCAGCCTGCGCTGCCTGGGGCGGCGCGATGGCCAGGTCAAGGTCAATGGGGTGCGCATCGAGTTGGGCGAGATCGAGAGCGCCCTGATGAGCCACCCGCACATACGTGAAGCGGCGGTTACTGCGCACACCGGCGACGACGGCAGTACGCGCCTGATTGCGCACGTCGTCTGCGGCGACCAGACGGTGGAAGACCTGCATCGGCACCTGGCGCAGCGGCTGCCCGCGAGCCTGCTGCCGCAGGGCATCAGTCTGCACGAGGCGCTGCCGTTGACCAGCAGCGGCAAGATCGACCGCAAGGCCCTGGTGGCGCGCAACGAAAGCGCTGCGCCCGTGCAGGCCACGTACCTGGCGCCGGTCACCGACACCGAACGGATGCTGGCTCAGCTGTATGGGCAGGTGCTCGAGCGCGAGCGTATCGGGCGCGACGACGACTTCTTCGCACTGGGCGGCCACTCGCTGCAGGCGCTGATGCTGCTGGCACGCATCCGCAAGAGCTTCGGCGTGCAACTGGCGCTGCGCACGCTGTTCGAGGCGCGCACCGTGCGCTACCTCGCCGAAGCGATGGATCGACAGCAGCTCGAAGCCGAAGGGCAGGGTGTCACCGAACAGGAAGACAAAGGCGATCGGCTGCCTTTGTCGATTCCACGCAGCCCGGCCGATCTCGCGCCTGCGCTTTCGCTCCAGCAGCGGCGGTTGTGGTTCCTCGACCAGTTCGAGCCCGCAGGCACGGCCTACAACATCGCGGCGGCCGTTCAAGTGAACGGGAAGCTGGATGTCGATGCGTTGCAATACACGCTCAATGAGCTGGTGCGGCGGCACGAAGTGCTGCGGACGACATTCGCGTCGATGGACGGGGTGCCGGTGCAGGTCATCGCGCCGTCGCTCGAACTCCAACTGCCAATCACGGATCTGTCTGGTCTGGTGTCCGAAGCGCGCGAGGCGAGGGCGCGTGCCCTGATCGATCAGGAAGTCGCAGTTCCGTTCAACTTGGCGGCCGGCCCGCTGGTGCGCGCGCGGTTGCTGAGGTTGGGCGAGGCAGAGCACATCCTGCTGTTCACGCTGCACCACGTCGTCTCGGACGGCTGGTCGATGGGTGTGCTGGTGCGCGAAGTGGGGGTGCTGTATGCGGCTTTCGTCGAGGGTCGGCCGTCGCCGCTGCAGGATCTCGCGATCCAGTACGCCGACTACGCGCAGCGCCAGTGGCTGGCCGGTGACGTGTTGCAGGCTCAGCTCGACTACTGGAAGCAGCAGCTGGCCGGGGCACCTGCGCTGCTGGCCTTGCCCACGGACCGCCCCCGGCCGGCGGTGGAGACGCACCATGGCGCGGTGCTCAGGTTCGCCGTGCCTGAAGAGACCACCGCGGGTCTGCGCATGGTGGCGCAGCAGGCGCAAAGCACGCTCTTCATGGTGCTGGCAGCGGCCTTTAACGTGCTGCTGTGGCGCTACAGCGCTCAGGACGACATCGTCATCGGCACCCCCGTGGCCAACCGCCCGAGGCAGGAACTGGAGCCGCTCATCGGCTGCTTCGTCAACACGCTGGTGCTGCGCACGCGGCTGCATGGGCGCCTGCCTTTCGTCGATCTGCTTCAACGAGTCAAGGCCACCACGCTGGACGCTTACACGCACCAGGAAGTGCCGTTCGAGCAGCTGGTGGAGGTGCTCAATCCGGTGCGCGACACCGGCCATGCGCCGCTGTTTCAGGTCATGCTGACCTTGCAGAACGCGCCGATGAGCCGGCTCGAGTTGGGCGGGTTGCAGCTGGGCCTGCTCGACATCGATAGCACACAGGCAAAGTTCGACCTGAGCCTGGACTTCACCGAGGAGGGCGGGCAGCTGCGCGCCGAGCTGGAATACAACACCGACCTCTTCGAGCGCGGCACCATGGAGCGCCTGGCGGGCCATTGGCTGGAGCTGTGCGCGGGCATCGTGGCCGACCCCGGCACGCGCATTTCGCAGCTGCCGCTGTTGGACGCTGCGCAGCGCCGGAAACTGCTCGTCGATTGGAACGACAGCGCACGGAGCTTCCCGCTGGAGCAGACCTATGCGCAGCTGTTCGCCCGGCAGGTGCAGGCCGATCCCGAACGCGTGGCCGCGCTGTGCGGCGACCAGTCGTGGAGCTATGGCGAACTGGACCGACGCAGCCAGTACATCGCGCACGCGCTGCGCGCGGCCGGTGCCGGCCCCGAAACCCTGGTCGTGCTGGTAGGCCGGCGCGACCTGGCGCTCATGAGCCTGATGATCGGCGTGCTCAAGGCCGGGGCGGCGTTCCTGCCGCTGGACGTGAACCATCCCGTCGAGCGGCTGCGCGAGATCGTGCGAGTCAGCGCAGCGCAGCTCCTGGTGGCCACGCCCTCGGCGCGCGAACTCATCGGGCCCCTGACGGCCGGCATGGAGGTGGCGCCCACCTGCCTGGAGTCCGAGGCGTTGCGAGGCGCGGGCGTGCCGGCCGAGCTGGCGCCGCAGGGCGGACCCGGCAGCCTCGCCTACGTCGTCTACACCTCCGGCTCCACCGGCCAGCCCAAGGGTGTGGCCATCGAGCAGCGCGGCATGCTCAACAACATGCTGGGCAAGGTGCCCACGGTGGGCCTGTGCGCGGCAGACCGGGTGGCGCAAACCGCCTCGGTGGCGTTCGACATCGCGATCTGGCAGTTCCTGGCCGGGCCGCTGGTGGGCGCGTGCACCTGCATCCTCGACGACGAGACCGTGCGCGACCCGCGGCGGCTGACCGAGGCCGTCGAGGCGCGGCAGCTGAGCCTGTTGGAGATCGTGCCCAGCGCGCTGCGCGCCATGCTGGATCTGTGCGGGCCGCAGGTGCAGCTGCCCACGCTGCGCTGGGTGCTGCCCACCGGAGAGGCGCTGCCGGCCAGCCTGGCGCAGCAGTGGCGCGAGCGCTTCCCGCGCATCGGGCTGATGAACCTCTATGGCCCGGCCGAGTGCTCCGACGATGTGGCGGCACATGCGGTTATCGGTGCCACCGCCCACGGCGCGGTGTCCATCGGGCGGCCGACCGCCAACAACCTGGTGTTCATCCTCGACCAGGCGCTGCAGCCGGTCCCCGTCGGTGTGACGGGAGAACTGTGCATTGCCGGCACCGGCGTGGCGCGCGGCTACCTTGGCCGCCCGGAGCTGACGGCGGAGGGCTTTGTGCCGAATCCGTTCGGCCCGCCGGGTAGCCGGATGTATCGCAGCGGCGACCTCGGTCGCTGGCTGCCCGACGGCACCATCGAGTACGTGGGGCGCAACGACCACCAGGTCAAGCTGCGGGGCTTCCGCATCGAGTTGTGCGAGATCGAGGCGTGTTTGCTGCGGCAGCCCGGCGTGCACGAGGCTGCGGCGCTGGTGCGCGACGATATGGCCGGGAACCCGCGCCTGGTGGCCTACGTGGTGGCGCAACCAGGCCAGCGGGTGGAGTCGCAGGCGCTGCGAGAGGCCTTGCAGCAGCGGCTGCCGCAGTACATGGTGCCCACGCACTTCATGCTGCTCGATGCGCTGCCGCTTACGCCCAACGGCAAGCTCGATCGGAGCGCCTTGCCGGCGCCGGATGCGCTGGTTGGCCGCGCTGAATACATGGCGCCGCGCACGCCGACCGAAGAGCGCCTGTCGCGCATCTGGGCCGAGGTGTTGGGGGTGGAAAGCGTCGGCGTGCACGACGACTTCTTCGAGCTCGGCGGCCACTCGCTGTCGGGGCTGATGCTCCTGGCGCGCATCCGCACGGCCTTCGGCGTGGAACTCGCCGTACGCGCGGTGTTCGAGAGCACGACGCTCGAGGAGCTCGCCGGACACATCGACGAACGCCTGCGAGCCAAGCCCAGCCGTTCGGTCGAGACCGAGGCGGCGCTGAGCGAAGCTCTGGAAGAGCTGAACGCATTGATCAGTACAGGAGAGGGACCGTAGTGAACAGCGAATCAATCGAGGCCATGCACGGCCTGTCTTCCCACAAGAGGGAACTTCTCAGAAGGCTGCTCGAAAAGAAGGGCGTGGACTTGCTGTCCCTGCCCATACTCAGAAGGCCACCTGACCTCACGGCGCTGCCCTTGTCGTTTGCGCAGCAGCGGTTGTGGTTCCTGGATCAGTTCGAGCCGGGGAACGCGGCGTACAACATTCCGGTTGCCTTGCGACTCAGCGGGGTGCTGAACGTCGAGGCGCTCAAGAGGACGCTCGATGACCTCGTGCGCCGGCATGAGGCGCTGCGCACCAGCTTTGCATCCATCGACGGTGTGCCGGTGCAAATGGTCAAGCCTGCGCTGGAGGTGGCCCTGCCGCTGACCGACTTGTCGGCGCTGACTCAGGCGCAGCGAGACCTGCAGGTTGCAGGCATCCTGCAGCAGGAAGCGAAGGAACCGTTCGACCTGGCCTCCGGGCCGCTGGTGCGGGCGCGCTTGCTGCGCCTGACGGAAACCGAGCACATCGTGTTGTTCACGATGCATCACGTCGTTTCCGATGGCTGGTCGATGGGCGTGCTCGTCACCGAGGTGGCGGCGCTGTACGACGCATACAGCCAGGGCCGGCCCTTGCCCATGGAGCCGCTGTCGATCCAGTACGCCGACTACGCGCACTGGCAGCGCCAGTGGCTGAGCGGCGAGGTGCTGCAGGCGCAGATCGACTACTGGAAGGAGCAGTTCGCCGGGGCACCGGCTCTGCTCGCGCTGCCCACCGACCGCCCGCGGCCCGCGGTTCAAAGCCATGTTGGGGCCACCGAGAAGTTCCTGATTCCGCCGACGATCACGGCGGGGTTGTATTCCCTGGCGCGGCAGACGCACAGTACGCTCTTCATGGTGCTCACGGCGGCGTTCAACGTGCTGCTGTGGCGCTACAGCGCTCAGGACGACATCTGCATCGGCACGCCGGTGGCAAACCGCACGCGCCAGGAACTGGAGCCGCTGATCGGCTGCTTCGTCAACACGCTGGTGCTGCGCACGCGGCTGCAAGGCGAAATGCCGTTCATGGCGCTGCTGGAGCAGGTGAAGAACAGCACCCTCGATGCCCACGCGCACCAGGACGTGCCGTTCGAGCAACTGGTGGAAGTGCTCAAGCCGGCGCGCGACACGAGCTACTCGCCGCTGTTCCAGGTGATGCTGGTGCTGCAGAACGCGCCGATGAAGGAGCTGGAGCTGTCCGGTCTGCGGCTGCAGTTGATGGAGCAGGAGGGTGGGCAAGCCAAGTTTGACCTGCTGCTGAGCTTCACCGAGGAGGGCGAGCAACTGGAGGCGGAGATCGAGTACTGCACCGATCTCTTCGAGCACGGCACGATCGAACGCATGGCCACGCAGCTCACGCGCTTGCTGCAGGGCCTCGTGAAGGATCCGAAGCAGAGCATCGGGCGGCTGCCGCTGCTCGACGACGCCGAGCGCAGTCTCGTGCTGGAGCAGTGGAACGACACGGCCACGGCATACCCGAAAGACTGCACGATCCATGCGCTGTTCGAAGCCCAGGTCGAGCGCACCCCGCACGCCGTGGCGGCAGTGTTCGAGGCCCACTCGCTCACTTTCGCCGAGCTCAACGCGCAGGCCAACCGGCTGGCGCATCACCTGCGTGCTCTCGGCGTCGGGCCAGACGTGCGCGTGGCGATCTGCCTGGAGCGCGGCCTGCCCATGGTGGTGGGCCTGCTGGGCATCCTCAAGGCAGGCGGCGCCTATGTGCCGCTCGATCCCGACTACCCGGCCGAGCGGCTCGCGTACATGCTCGACGACTGCCGGCCGGCGGTGCTGCTGACCGATGCGGCATGCGCGCAGCGTCTGCCGCAACAAGCAGACGTGCCCATGTGCCGCGTCGATGCGGACGAGGCGAACTGGCGCGAGCTGCCTGCCGGCAACGTGCCGGCCGAGGCGCTGGGCCTGAACGCGCGGCACCTCGCCTACGTGATCTACACCTCGGGTTCCACCGGCAAACCCAAGGGCGCGATGAACGAGCACCGCGCGGTGGTCAACCGGCTGTTGTGGATGCAGCAGGCCTATGGCCTGGGCGGGGGCGACACCGTGCTGCAGAAGACGCCCTTCGGCTTCGACGTCTCGGTGTGGGAGTTCTTCTGGACGTGGCTCGCGGGTGCGCGGCTGGTGCTGGCGCGGCCCCAGGGCCAGCGCGATCCGAACTACCTGCTGGGCGTGATCGGCCGCGAGCAGGTCACGACGCTGCACTTCGTTCCGTCGATGCTGTCGGCGTTCCTGGCCTGCGTGCCGGCGGGGGGCGCTCCGTCCCTGCGGCGCATCGTGTGCAGTGGCGAGGCGCTGCCGGCGACGATGGTGGAGGCAGTGCACCGGCAGTTGCCGAACGCTCGCCTGTACAACCTGTACGGCCCGACCGAAGCGGCGGTGGATGTCACCGCGGGCGAGCCGCGGCCCGGCCAGCCGGTGACCATCGGCCGGCCCGTCGCGAACACGCGCATCTACATCCTTGATGCGCTGGGGGAGCCGGTACCCGTCGGCGTGCCGGGCGAGATCCACATCGCTGGTGTGCAGGTCGGCCGGGGTTACCTGAATCGGCCGGAACTGACTGGCGAGCGATTCATTGCCGACCCCTACTCGGGCGAGCCGGATGCGCGCATGTACCGCACGGGTGACGTGGGGCGCTGGCGGGCTGACGGCACGGTCGAATACCTGGGGCGCAACGACCACCAGGTCAAGCTTCGGGGCTTGCGCATCGAGCTGGGTGAAATCGAAGCCTGCGTGCTGGAACAGCCGGGGGTGCGCGAGGCCGTGGTGCTGGCGCGCGAAGACGCGGCGGGCGACAAGCGGCTCGTGGCCTATGTGGTGGCGCATGAAGCGCAGGCGAACGAGCCTGCGGCGCTGCGCGAGGCGCTGCAGCGCAAGCTGCCGCAGTACATGGTGCCCGCGCACTTCGTGATGCTCGATGCGCTGCCGCTCACGCCCAACGGCAAGCTGGATCGGCGTGCGTTGCCTGCTCCGGAAGTCGGCGCGAGCCGCGCAGAGTACGTGGCCCCGCGTACACCCACCGAAGAGCGGCTGGTGCGCATTTGGGCCGAGGTGCTCGGCGTGGAGCCGATCGGCGTGCTCGATGACTTCTTCGAGCTGGGCGGGCACTCGCTGCGCACGATCGAAGTGCTGTCACGCATCCGCAGCGTGTGCGGGGTGGACCTGCCCTTGCGGGTGCTCTTCGAAGCGACCACCGTGGAGCAGCTCGCGCGGCAGGTCGAGCAGGCGCAGCCCGCGCAGGCGGCTGCGATTCACATCGAGCGGGTGGGGCCGCAGCCTGACTATGAAGTGTCGGCCGCGCAGCGGCGCATGTGGCTGCTGCATCAGCTGGACTCGCGCAGCACGGCGTACCACGTGCCGGCGCTGCTCGATCTGCCTGAAGGCGTGGAGTGCGCGGGGCTGGAACAAGGCCTCAGCGAGGTCCTTCGCCGGCACGAAGTGCTGCGCACCGTGTTCGTCGAGGGCGAAGACGGCATGCCGCGCCAGCAGGTGCGTGCGCCATGGGACGTGAAGCTCGACGTGCGCGTGATCGACTCGGAGCCGCAGGTTCAGGAGCAATTCCTGCGGTTCGTGCGCGAGCCGTTCGATCTCACCCGCGGTCCCCTGTTCCGCGCCGAGATGTTGCGCACGCCGGGGCAACGCCAGCGACTGGCCTGGTGTATGCACGAGATCATCTCCGACGGCAGTTCCGCGGTGATCCTGGAGCGGGAAGTGCAGGAGCTGCTGCGGGCGCAGGCCAGCGGTGAGCGGGCCCGGCTGCCGGCGCTGCCGATCCAGTACAAGGATTACGCGGCGTGGCAGAACAACCTCTTGCGTTCCGAAGACGCCAGCCGGCAGTATTGGCATGAGCAGTTCGGCACCGGCATGGCGCGGCTGCAGCTGCCTTACGACTGGCCGGTGCGAAACGACACCCCGGCCGGCGCGGCGCAGTACCAGGTGGCGATCACGGGGCTGGCGCACGAGGCGCTGATCGGGCTGTGCCGGCGCTATCAAGTGACGGTCTTCATGCTGCTGCAGGCCAGCCTGTCGGTGTGGCTGGCACGGCTCACCGGCCGGCGCGATATCGTGGTCGCGGTGCCGACCTCTGGGCGCGATGCGTGCGAGGCGGAGCAACTCATCGGGTTCTTCCTCAACACGGTGCTGCTGCGTACGCAGGTGGAGCCCGGCCACAGTTTCGAAGACGTGCTGGCGCAGGTGAAAGAGGTGGCTCTCAACGGTCTGCAGCATCAGCATTACCCGTTCGAACAGCTGATCGAGGAACTGGAACTGCCGCGTCCGGCGAACCAGTTCCCGGTCACACCGGTGCTGTTCAACCTGTTGAGCTTCCTCGAGCGCGAACCGCTCGGCCATGTGCCGGCCAGCCACGCGCCGCTGGACCTGGATGCCAAGGCGGAGCTGGAGCTGACGGCTCAGGAGCATGTCGGGGGCTTGGTGCTGAAGTGTGCCTACCGCACCAGTCTCTTCAAGCCGCAGACCATCGAGTACCTGATGCAGCAGTGGCTGTCTGTGCTGCAGCAGGTGAGCGCCGCGCCCGGGCAGCCTGTCGAGATGCTGGCCCTGTTTGCCGGCGAGCCGGCGTGCGCGCTGAACTCGCCCTATCTGCAGTTCGCCAATGAGCTGCCTCCCGCGCCGCCGGTCGAAAGCGTGCTTTCGCGTATCGCGCGGCGGGCCGAGGAGTCGGCCGACGCCGTCGCGATCGAATGGCGAGATCGCCAGCGCACCTATGCGCAGCTGGAGGCACACAGCAACCGGATCGCGCGTCAGCTGAGGCAATTGGGCTGCCTCACCGGCGACGTGGTGGCGCTGCTGCTGCGCGACCCGATGGAGCACATCGCAGCCGTCATCGGCACCATGAAGGCCGGGGCGGTGTTCATGACGCTGGACGCCGGTGATCCGCTTGTGCGCTTGCAGAGCCTGGCGCAGCGCGTGCACCCGGCATGGTGGATCGCCGAACACGACACGGCGGCCGTGCTTGATGAATTAGCGGCGCAGCTGCAGATCACTCCGCGCGGCGTGGGGTTGGGCGAAGCCGAGGTACCTGGTCTCGCGCTCCTCGCGGCGGACCCGGCGCCGGTCGAGCTGCCGGCCGATGCGGATGCCTGCTACATCTTCTTCACCTCCGGGTCGACCGGGCAGCCCAAGCCCATCCTCGGGCGGTCGCAGAGCCTGGCGCAGTTCATCGCCTGGGAGATCGATGCCTTCGGTCTGGACCAGCGCAGCCGCGTGAGCCAACTCACCGCTTCGACCTTTGACGCATTTCTGCGTGACGTGTTCGCTCCGCTGTGCGCGGGCGGCACTGTTTGCGTGCCGCCCCAGCCCAAACTGGCGCCGGACGAGCTGTTGCAGTGGCTGGATAGCTCGCGGGTGACGCAGGTGCATTGCGTGCCGTCGCTGCTGAGAGCGGTGCTCGGCTATGCACAGGAAGAGCAAGAGGCGCTGCCCGAGCTGGCGGCGTTGCAGCGGGTGTGCCTGTCCGGCGAGCCGGTGCTGCCGGCCACGGTGCAAGCCTGGCATCAGGCTTTCGCCGGGCGCATCGAACTCGTCAACTTCTACGGTGCTTCCGAGACCACGATGATCCGGTGCTGGCACCGCATCTCTGCGGATGACGTGGCGCGAGGCTTCATCCCGGTGGGCCAGCCGATCGCCCACACCCAAGCGATCGTGCTCGACGCGCAGGGTCTGCCCTGTGCGCCGGGCGTGCCGGGGGAGATCTGGCTGCGCAGCCGCTTCTTCACCCTGGGCTACTCCGGCGACGAGGCGCTCACCGCGCAGGTGTTCGTGCCCAACCCGCTGCGGCCTGACGACGATGAGCGTGTGTACCGCAGCGGCGACATCGGCATGGTGCTCGACGATGGCGACCTGCGCTGCCTGGGTCGCCGCGACGGGCAGGTCAAGGTCAACGGCGTGCGCATCGAGGTCGGCGAGGTCGAGAACGCGCTGCTCGCCCATCCTAGGGTGAGCGAAGCCGCCGTGGTGGCGCAGCAGGGCGCCGAAGGGGTGACGCGGTTGAGCGCCTACGTGGTGGCCCCCGAAACCTCTGACGACGACCTGAGACAGCATCTCGCGCAGTGCCTGCCCGGCACGATGCTGCCGCACCGGATCAGCGTGCTCGAGGCACTGCCGCTCACGAGCAGCGGCAAGATTGACCGCAAAGCCCTGCTTGCGCTGGAAGGTACCTCCGAGCAGGCGCAGGCCGAGTACGTGGCGCCTGCCACCGAGACCGAACGCACCGTGGCCGAGCTGTACGGCCAGGTGCTTGGCCGCGAGCGGGTCGGGCGCGATGACGATTTCTTCGCGCTGGGCGGTCATTCGCTGCAGGCCCTGATGGTGCTGGCTCGCATCCGCAAGACCCTCCACGTGGAGATCGCCCTGCGCTCGCTCTTCGAGGAACGCACGGTACAGCGGGTGGCCAAGGTGGTAAACGAGTTCATCGCTGCCCGCCAGCAAGCCGGTACGGCTGCGATCGACGACGTGCTGGCCGAAGTCCTGCAGGAACTCGATGCGCCGGCTCCGGCGGCGCAGCAGGGGGCGTGATGCCATCGAGACGATCCGCAACTTGTCGTCGCGCAACGCACCAGGACTTCAGCGCGAGGAGATCGTGACAGCCATGCCATTCGTTCCGGATCAATCCGCTCTGCTGCAAGACCCGCAGGGCGGTCGATGGCTGCTGTTCACACAGCCCAGGAAGATCGTGCAGGCAACGACGCCTCAGGACGTGCGCGCTGCGCTGGATGAGGTGCGGCAGGCCGTCGGCGCGGGGGGGTACGCCGCAGGGTATGTCGGGTACGAAGCCGCAGGCGGCCTGGACCTCGCCATGCGAACTCATCTTCCGGTGCCGGGTCTTCCGCTCTTGTGGTTCGGCATCTACGAAGGCTTCACGCCGATCGCACAGCTGCCTGCCTGCGAGCCGGGCGATCTGTTCACCGAGCCGTGGCAACCCTCGATCACGCAGGGCGAATACAACGACGCCATTGCCGCCATCAAGGAGCGCATCCGCCAAGGAGACACCTACCAGGTGAACTTCACGTTGCGCCTGCGCAACCGCTTCGATGGCGACCCGTGGAAGCTGTTCCTGAGATTGCAGGGCGCGCAGCAGGCGCATTACGGCGCCTTCGTGAGGCTGGGTCGACACAGCATCTGCTCGGCTTCGCCGGAACTCTTCTTTGCGCTGGACGAAGGCAAAGTCACGTGCAAGCCCATGAAGGGCACCTTCAAGCGCGGGCTCACGAACGTGGAGGACCTGCAGCGGTCCGCCTGGCTGCATCACTCCGAGAAGAATCGCGCCGAGAACGTGATGATCGTGGACATGATCCGCAACGACCTCGGCATGGTGGCCGAAGTGGGATCTGTGCAGGTGGAAGAGTTGTTCACGGTCGAGAAGTACCCGACCGTCCACCAGATGACGTCCACCGTCGTGGCGCGCACCTCCTGCGACGCCCTGGAGATCCTGGCCCGGATGTTCCCGTGCGCATCGATCACCGGTGCCCCGAAGGTCAAGACGATGGAGATCATCGCCGGGCTGGAGTTGATGCCCCGGGGCGTCTACACCGGGTCCATCGGGTATGTGGCGCCGCGAGGCCCGTCGCAGTTCAACGTGGCCATTCGCACCGTGGTGGTCGACAGTGAAGCGCACACCGCGGAGTACGGCGTGGGGGGCGGCATCGTGTGGGATTCGGAGGCGGCCGACGAGTATGCGGAGTGCCAGACGAAGGCTGCCATCCTCGCGAGACCGCCGCAGACCTTCGATCTTCTCGAAACCATGCTCTGGGATCCGGTCGACGGCATGTACCTACTTGATGCCCACGTGCATCGGCTCGCCGATTCGGCGCAGTACTTCGGCATTCCGGTGTCGGCGCAGGCGCTGCTCGACTCGCTGCGGTCCTACACGCCCGCGCAGCCTGGAGCGCGGCGCGTCCTGCGTGTGACGCTGTCTCGATCCTCGCGCCTACGGATCGAGGAACACGACATCAAGCCCGTGAAGGGAGGGCGGGTCGCCCTGGCTTCGCAAGCCCTTCCGGCCGTCGTGCCCAACCTGTTCCACAAGACCACCGAACGACAGTTCTATGCGGGCATCAAGGCATCGCACACAGAGCTTCAGGATGTGGTGCTGTGGACCGACCAGGGGCAGGTGACCGAATCGACCATTGCGAACGTGGTGGTGCGCATCGGGGATGCGTGGGTCACACCCACTGCCTCCGTGGGCCTGCTGCCGGGTGTGTTCAGGGCGCACCTGCTGGCCACGGGCATCGCTCGCGAGGGAGACGTCAGCAAGAGTGACCTCCTGGCGGCCGAGGACGTTTTCCTCATCAACTCCGTGCGAGGGTGGATGAGGCTGCAGAGGGAACCGGGCGGGGAAGGGTGGCGGATCGCAACGGAGTTCGAGTACGCGCCTCCGGTCCGGTCGGCTTCGCTCGCGTGCTGAGAAGGTACTGAAGAAGAACAGGCGGTGTCCATGCTGTTGATGATCGACAACTACGATTCCTTCACCTACAACCTCGTCCAATACTTCAGGGCGTCGGGGCAGGAACTGGTGGTCCGTCGCAACGATGAGGTCAGCATCGAAGCCATGGAGTCGATGCAGCCTCGGTACATCGTCATTTCCCCCGGGCCTTCCACACCCAACGAAGCCGGCATCTCGATGGAGGCGATCCGGTACTTCTGCGGCCGCATCCCCATCCTGGGCGTGTGCCTGGGCCACCAGTGCATCGGCCAGGTGTTCGGCGGCTCGATCGTGCACGCAGCTTCCGTGATGCACGGGAAGACTTCCAACATCACCCACGCGGGTGTCAGCGTCTTCCGCGGCCTTTCAAATCCGCTGAGGGTGACTCGCTACCACTCCCTGGCCATCGATGCTGCTTCCCTTCCGGACTGCCTCGAAGTCACCGCGTGGACGGCCGATGGCGAAATCATGGGCATCCGGCATCGGACCTTCGCCGTGGAAGGCGTGCAGTTCCATCCGGAAGCGATCCTCACCGAGCAGGGACACGAGTTGCTACGGAACTTCCTGGATAACACGCCGGGCGCGAGCGCCTGAGGCCGCTGCACGAGTCGCCGCAGAAGCGACGGGCTCGGCTGAACAAGATCAACGAACAACAAGCGCAAGCATGAAACGCGATTCCATCGAAGCGATCCACAACCTTTCGTCTCAGAAGCGGGAGCAACTGCGCAAGCTGCTGAGAGCCAGGGGTGTGGACCTGCTGACGCTGCCCGTGTTCAGGCGGCCGGCTGATCTTGCGGTCATTCCTGCCTCGTTCGCCCAGCAGCGGATTTGGTTCCTGGACCAGCTCGATTCGGGCAACCCTGCGTACAACGTGCCGGCGACCGTGCGCCTGGTCGGTCGCCTCGACGTCGATGTGCTCACGCGTGCGCTGAACGAAGTCGTGCGCCGTCATGACGTGCTGCGCACCACGTTCGCCGTGGTTGACGACGTGCCGGTGCAGGTCGTTGCCCCCACGCTCGCATTGGAGCTGCCGCAGACCGACCTGTCGACGCTGCCACAGGGGCAGCGGGTGCCGCAGGCTGACGAACTGGCCAGGCAGGAGGCATGGATCCCGTTCGATCTGGTGGCCGGGCCCCTCGTGCGCGGGCGCCTGCTGCGGATGGCCGAGGACGAGCACATCCTGCTGCTCACCGTGCATCACGTCGTGTCGGATGAGTGGTCCATGGGCGTGCTGGCGCACGAGGTGGCCGCGCTGTACGCAGCGTACAAACGGGGCGAGCCGTCGCCGTTGCCGCCGCTGCCGATTCAGTACGCCGACTACGCGCACTGGCAGCGCTGCTGGCTGGGAGACGAAGTGCTGCAGGCACAAGTCGATTACTGGAAGCAGCAGCTGGCGGATGTGCCCCCGGTGTCGACGTTGCCCAGCGACCGCCCACGCCCACCGATGCAAACGCATCGCGGCGCCACGCTGGTGTTGCGCTTGCCCGCACACATCACCGCCGGTTTGCACGCCGTGGCGCTGCAAGCGCAAGGTACGCTGTTCATGGTGCTGGCGGCGGCGTTCAACGTGCTGCTGTGGCGCCACAGCGGGCAAGACGACCTGTGCATCGGTATGCCGGTGGCCTCGCGCACGCGGGCCGAACTCGAGCCGCTGATCGGCCTGTTCGTCAACACGCTCGTGCTGCGTACCCGGTTGCCGCGTGGCGCCACGTTCATCGAACTACTGCAGCAGGTGAAGGCCACCACCCTGGATGCCTACGCGCACCAGGACGTGCCCTTCGAGCAGTTGGTCGAGGTGCTCAGGCCACAGCGCGACACCGCCTACTCGCCGCTGTTCCAGGTCATGCTCGCGTTGCAGAACGCGCCGGTGCAATCCCACGAGCCGGCCGGATTGTGCTTCGAGCCGCTGGGCCGGGAGAACACTCAAGCCCAGTTCGACCTCACGCTGAACATCACCGATGAGGGTGAGCAGCTGAGGGCCGAGTTCGAATACAACACCGACCTCTTCGACGCGAGCAGCATCGAGCGCCTGGCCGGACATTTCACGCGGTTGCTGGAGGGTGTGATCGCCGACCCGCAACAGCGCATCGGGCAGCTGCAGCTTCTTGATGATGCCGAGCGCGATCGGATGCTGGTGCAGTGGAACGGCGCGGCGACTGACTATCCCCAGTCCACTGTCCACCAACTGTTCGAGGAGCAAGCCAAGCGCGCCCCAGAAGCCGTTGCCGTGGTCTACGAAGAGGCCGCGCTCACCTACGCCGAGCTGAACGCACGCGCCAACCGGCTGGCCAGCTTTCTTCGCGACCAAAGGGTCGGCCCCGACACGCGCGTGGCGATCTGCGTCGAGCGCGGCGTCAACATGGTCGTCGGCCTGTTGGCCATCCTGAAGGCCGGCGGCGCCTACGTCCCGCTGGATCCGAGCTATCCCGCCGAACGCCTGGCCTACGTGCTGCATGACTGCCGGCCGACGGTGCTGTTGTCCGATGCGGCGTGCGCCCATCGGCTGCCGGGACAGGACGGCGTGCCCGTCTTCAAACTGGACGACCAGGCACGCTGGTGTGATCTGCCCGCCGATGACCTCTCGACTGAGGCCTTGGGTCTGAAGGCGCGGCATCTGGCCTACGTCATCTACACCTCAGGTTCCACCGGCACCCCCAAGGGCGTGCAAGTGGCGCACGTGAGCGTCGTCAACTACGTGCTGGCGGCGGCCGCCACCTATGCCCTCACATCGGCCGACCGCGTGCTGCAGGCCAACTCGATCAGTTTCGACATCGCCGTCGACGAGATTTTCGCCACGCTCGCCGCCGGCGCCACGCTCGTGCTGCCGCCGTGGCCACGGTTGCCCGCGATCGTTGAGTTCATTGCGCTCATCGAGCGTCGCAAGCTGACGGTACTGAACCTGCCCACGGCGTACTGGCACGAATGGGTGGCCGCGCTGGAGCCGGATCCTGCGCCGCTGCCGCAGTCACTGCGGCTGGTGGTGGTCGGTGGCGAGGCCGTGTCCGCTTCACGGTTGCAGCGGTGGCGCACATCGGCTGGCGAGCGGGTGGTCTGGATCAACAGCTACGGCCCGACCGAGTCGACCGCGGGTGTCACGTTCGGGTGCGTTGGCGCCGATGAGCCCGTACACATCGGCTCACCCATCTCCAATACGCACCTCTATGTGCTCGATGCCTGGGGCCAGCCTGCGCCCATTGGCGCGCCGGGCGAAATCTACATCGGCGGGGTGCAACTCGCCCGCGGCTATCTCAACCGCCCTGATCTCACCGCCGAGCGGTTCGTGCCCGACCCGTATGCGGGCGAGCAGGGTGCGCGCATGTACAAGACCGGCGACGTTGCCCGCTGGCGCGCCGATGGCACCATCGAGTTCCTCGGCCGCAACGACGATCAGGTCAAGATCCGCGGCTTTCGCATCGAGCTGGGCGAGATCGAGGCTCGGCTGAGCCAGCATTCCGACGTGCGGGAGGCCGTCGTGCTTGCCCGCGAAGATGCGCCCGGCGACAAGCGGCTGGTGGCCTATGTCACCGGCGATAAAGCGCTGACGCCCGAGGCGCTGCGGGTGCATCTGGCGGCACAGCTGCCCGAGTACATGGTCCCTGCGGCCTACGTTCAGCTCGACGAGATGCCACTCACGCCCAACGGCAAGCTTGACCGCAAGGCGCTCCCTGCGCCCGAGGTTGACGCGCTGGCATTGGCGAAGTACACGCCCCCACAAACCAAGACCGAGCGTGCGGTGGCGGCCATCTGGAGCGACCTGCTGGCGCTGCCCATCGAGCACATCGGGCGGGACGGCGATTTCTTCGCCCTGGGCGGCCACTCGCTGCTCGCCGTGCGCGTGGCCTCGCAGGTGCGGCAGGCATTGCAGCGCACGTTGCCGCTGCGTGAGATCTTTGCCCATCGCACCGTGCGCGAACTGTCCGCGCATTTGGATGAATCGATGGCGACCGACCCGCCGCTGGCGATCGAGCCGGTGCCGCGTGATAGCCAGCGGCCGCTGGCGCCCGTGCAGGAGCGGCTGTGGGTGGTGCACCAGATGCAAGGCCTGCAGGCCAGCTACAACATGGCGCTGGCCCTGCAGCTGAAGGGCCCCTTTTCGATGCCGGCCTTGCAGGCGGCCTTCGATCTCCTGCTGCAACGCCACGAGCCCTTGCGAACCCGCTTCGTGGCCGATGCCGACGGGCAACCCCGGCAGGTGATCGAGCCCACGCAGAGTTTGCATGTTCCCGTGCGGCAGGCCCGCCGCGAAGAAGTGCCGGCGCTCGCAGAGACGCATGCGCAGCAGGTCTTCGACCTGGGGCGCGCGCCGCTGCTGAGCGTGCAGGTGCTGCAGCTCGACGAGCAGGAGCACGTGCTGCTGCTCAACATGCATCACATCATCAGCGACGGCTGGTCGATAAACGTGCTGGCGTACGACATGCAGCAGCTGTATGCCGCGCAGCTGCGGGGCGTACCGGCGCTGCTGCCTGCGCTCGGCGTGCAGTACGCCGACTATGCGCACTGGCTGCGCCAGCAGGACATGGCCGTGCATGCGGCCTACTGGGCCCAGACGCTGCATGGCTATGAGCCCGGCCTGACGCTGCCGTTGGACCGCCCGGCCCAGCCCCGGCCCTCGGTGGCTCGCACGCTCACGGTCGACTACCCCGCCGACCTCTGCGCTGCGATGGGCACCTGGTGCATGCAGCACGGCGGCACACTGTTCATGGCGCTCACCGCCGCCTTGGGCGTGGTGCTGCAGCGCTACACCAGCCGGCGCGACCTGTGCGTGGGCACCACCGTGGCCGGGCGCGAGCGCGCGGAGTTGGAGCCGCTGATCGGCTTCTTCATCAACATCGTCGCGCTGCGCCTGGACCTGTCGGGCGACCCGTCGGCTGGCGACTTGCTGGAGCGAGTGAAGGGCACGGTACTGCCGGCCCTGGAGCATCAGGCGCTGCCCTTCGAGCAGGTGCTGCAACAGCTCAAGCTCTCCAGCGGCAGTGCCCAGGAACTGGTGCCCGTGATGGTGCGCCACCAGAATGTCCCCGACACCGTCGGATCGCAGTGGAGCGACGGGCTGACGGTGGCGATGTTGCCCGGGTCGGAGCAAAGCGCCAAGTGCCCGCTGGACCTGCAGTTCTTCGGCGACGCCCGGGGCCTGAGCGCCACGGTGGAGTACGCCGCCGACCTGTTCGACGAAGCCACCGTGCGCCGCCTGCTGCAGCATCACCAGCAGGTGCTGCACCACATGGTGCAGCACCCGCGGCAGCCGCTGTCGTTGCTGACGGTGCTCACGGCCGACGAGCGGCAGCTCATCGTGCACGCCAACCGCACGGCGCGCGGGCTGGACGACGCGCTCAGCTTGGTTGCGCAGTTCGAGCAGCAGGTGCAGGCCAGGCCCGAGGCCTGTGCTTGCCTCGACGAGCAGGGCCAGCTGAGCTACGCCGAACTCAACGCGCGGGCCAACCGCATCGCGCGCGCCCTGCGCGAGCGCGGCGTCGGCCCGGAAGTGCGAGTGGGGCTTTACATGCCGCGCTCGTGCGACTTCATCGCTGCCATGCTGGGCATCTTCAAGGCCGGGGGCGTGTATGTGCCGCTGGATGTCAACGCGCCGCCCGCCTACCTGCAGCGGCTCATCGACGATGCCCAGCCGCAGGTGCTGATGCACGGCGCGCAGCCGCCGCAAGCGGCCTGTGCCGGCATCGAGGTGCTGAGCGTGGCCGAGGCGTCGTCCCAAGGGCCCGAGACCAACCTTGCGGTGCCATGGCAGGCGCAGCAGCTGATGATGCTGGCCTACACCTCTGGCTCCACCGGGCAGCCCAAAGGCGTGCTGGTGCCGCATGGGCAATTGCTCAACCTGCTGCGTTCGATGCAAACGCGCCTGCCGCTCGAACGCGATGACGTGGTCGCGCAGAAGACCATGGCGCCCTTTGTTGTATCGATGAAGGAGCTGTGGGGGGCCTTGCTGGCCGGCGTGCCGCAAGTGGTGTTGCGCGATGCCCTGCTGAAGGACCCGCCCGCGTTCATCGCCGCGCTGCAGCGGGGCAGGGTGAGCCGGCTGTTCATCGTGCCCTCGCACCTGCAGGCCGTGCTGGAGGTGCTGGACGATCCGTCGGCGCTGTCGCACCTGCGGGTATGCGTGACCGCTGGCGAGCCGTTGACGCAACAGTTGCGCGAGCGTGTGCAGCGCACCCTGCCGTGGGTCGCGCTGTGGAACAACTACGGCTGCACCGAACTGAACGACACCACCTACTGCGGTCCCGAGCACCTGGGCGGGGCAGGGCAGTTCGTGCCGATCGGCTGGCCCATCGACAACGTGCAGGTGCATGTACTGGACGAGCGGCTGCGCGAGCTGCCCCTCGGCGTGGTCGGTGAGCTGTGCGTGCACACCCCGTGGATGGCGCGCGGCTACTGGCGCCAGCCTGAGCTGACCGCCGAGCGCTTCGTACCCAACCCGTACGGCCCGCCGGGGTCGCGGCTGTACCGCACGGGCGACATGGTGCGGCGGCTGGCCGACGGCGCGCTGGAGTACCTGGGTCGCCAAGACTTCGACATCAAGATCCGCGGCCAGCGCGTGGACGTGCGCCAGGTCGAGGCCGCCCTGGCTCGCTGCGAAGGCGTGCAACTGGCGGCCGCTGGGGCGTGGAGCGACGATCGCGGCGACACCCGTCTCGTGGCCTACGTCGTGCCCCAGGTGGGGCGGCCGCTGCAGGCGGCGGTGCTGCGCCGGGAACTGGCCGCTCAGCTGCCGGCCTTCATGGTGCCCAGCCTGTACGTGCCACTGGAAGCTTTGCCACGCACGACGACCGGCAAGCTCGACCGCAAGTCCCTGCCCGCACCGCAGGGCGATGCGCTGGCGCAGCAGCCGTACACGGCGCCAGAGATTGACACCGAGCGTGCGCTGGCGACCATCTGGAGTCAGTTCCTGGAACTGCCCGTCGAGCGCATCGGCCGAGACGACGACTTCTTCGCCCTTGGGGGCCATTCGCTGCTGGCCACGCGCATTGCCGCGCAGGTGCAGCAGGCATTGCAGCGGCCGCTGCAGCTGCAAGACATCTTTGCCCATGCCACCTTGCGCGAACTGGCCGCGCACGTCGATACGCTGGCCGACGCGGTGCTGCCGCCGACGATCGAGCCGCGCGGGCACCAAGACGATGTCGAGCTGTCGTTCGCGCAGCAGCGGCTGTGGTTCCTGCACCGATGGGACGCACAAAGCAGCGCCTATCACAACACCGTGGCGGTGAAGGTCAGTGAGCGGCTCGACGAGGCCCTCGTCGAGCGGACCTTGGATGCCCTGGTGCGTCGCCACGAGGCGCTGCGCACCCGCTTCCCGGACATCGAGGGTCGCGCCGTGCAGCGCGTGGCTGAGCACGCCAAGGTGCCCATCGAGTGCATCGACCTGTCGGGGTTCGACGAGGCCCAGCGCGAGGCCGAGGCTCAGAAGGCCAGCCACGCGGCAACCACCCGTCCCTTCGACTTGGTGCACGGTCCCATGCTGCGCCTGCAGCTGGTCCGCCTGGGAGACCAAAGCAGCCTGCTGACGCTGGTGGTGCACCACATCGTGGCCGATGGCTGGTCGATGGACCTGCTCATCAAGGAGCTGTTGACGCTGTACGGCGCGTTCTCACGGCAGCAGCCAAACCCGTTGCCGCCGCTGGCGATTCAGTACCCGGACTACGCCGTGTGGCAGCGCCGCTACCTGCAAGGCGAGGTGCTGCAGCGGCAGGAGCTCTACTGGACCGGGCAACTGGCCGACGCGCCCGTGCTGCTGGCGCTGCCGACCGACCGGCCGCGTCCGGCCATGCAAAGCTACGGAGGGCGTGCGCTGCATCGCCGGCTCGACCGCGAACTGACCAAGCGCGTGCGTGCGTTTGCCCAGAGCCAACAACTAACACCGTTCATGGTGTTGTTGAGCGCGTTCAATGTCTTGCTGTATCGCTACAGCGGGCAGAGCGACATCGTCGTGGGAACCCCGGTGGCCAACCGCCATCACTCCGGGCTGGAGCAGCTCATTGGCATGTTTGCCAATACGCTGGCGTTACGTAGCCGGGTGGAGCCCGGGCAGACGTTTGCCAATCTGCTGGCGCAGGTACGCCAGACAACGATGGCGGCGCAAGCGCACCAGGACTTGCCCTTCGAGCAGCTGGTGGACTTGTTGCAAGTGCCGCGCAGCACCAGCCACTCGCCGCTGTTCCAGGTGATGTTCTCGCTGCTGAGCCTGACGGCGCAGCGGCAAGACGAAGACCCAAGCACGGGCACGGCCGGTTGGCAGGCGCACGAGACGGCCCGCGAGGCCAGCCAGTTCGACCTGATGCTCAGCCTGGAGGAGTCGCCACACGGCTTTGCGGCAAAGTGGGAGTTCAACAGCGGCCTCTTCGACGCCGCCACGATCGAACGCATGGCGGGGCACTTTGAGCGTTTGCTCCGGAGCGGCTTGGCCGAGCCGCAGGCGCCGCTGCAGCAGTTGGAGATGCTCGACGCGCCGGAGCGCGACGAGATCGTGCATCAGTTCGACGACACGGTCGTGGCGTACGAGCCGCAGTGCGTGCATCAGCTGATCGAAGCGCAGGTCGAGCGGGCGCCACAGGCGATCGCGGTCGTCTTCGAGGAAGGCACGCTGAATTACGCGGAGCTGAATGAGCAGGCCAACCGGCTGGCGCACTATCTGCGCAGTCTGGGCGTCGGGCCGGACGACCGCGTTGCTGTTTGCGTGGCGCGGGGCCTGTCAATGGTGGTGGCGCTGGTGGCGGTCCTGAAGGCCGGCGCGGCGTACGTACCGCTCGATCCCGACTATCCGGCCGAGCGCTTGGCGTTCATGATCGAAGACTGCCGGCCGCGTGTGGTGCTGACGCAGGCGGCCACACGTGCCGCGCTGGGTGCGGGTGCGGCAGACTGCGGCTGCGTGCTGGACCTCGACGACCCAGCTCTATGGGTGCATATGCCGGCCAGCAACTTGCCGCCGCAGACGGACGCGAGCGGGCTCGCCTACGTGATCTACACGTCCGGTTCGACCGGCACGCCGAAAGGCGTGATGGTCACGCACGCCAATATCGCCAGCCTGTTCAGTGCCTGCGATCCGTGGTTCGGTTTTGGTGCTGACGACGTGTGGACACTGTTCCACTCCTTTGCCTTCGACTTTTCGGTGTGGGAACTGTGGGGCGCACTCATCCATGGCGGCCGGGTCGTGATCGTGCCGCGTCGGGTCGCGCAATCGCCAAAAGACTTCTACGCGCTGCTGTGCGAGCAGCGCGTGACGGTGCTCAATCAAACGCCGAGCGCGTTCCTGCAACTGATGCATGCGCAGGCCGAGAGCACGCAGTCCCATACGCTGCGCTATGTGATCTTCGGCGGCGAGGCGCTTGACATTTCGGCGCTGAAGCCCTGGTTCACGCAAAACGATCCGCTCGCGCCGCAGCTCATCAACATGTACGGAATCACGGAGACCACGGTCCACGTGACGTACCGGCCGGTACGGCTGCAGGACACCGAGGTGCTGGGGCCCAGTCCCATCGGTGTGCCCATTGCGGGCCTGCGTGTCTACGTTCTCGACCCCTGCGGTGCTCCGGTGCCGATGGGGGTGGCCGGTGAGCTGCACGTGGCCGGCAACGGCCTGGCACGCGGTTACCTGAATCGCGCTGACCTGACAGCTGAGCGATTCGTGCCAGATCCGTTTTGCGAACGGCCCGGCGGGCGCATGTACAAGAGCGGCGACCGCGCGCGCTTGCGTGCCGATGGGTCCCTGGAGTACCTGGGACGCAACGATCACCAGGTGAAGATCCGCGGCTTTCGCATTGAGTTGGGCGAGATCGAGGCCCGCCTGCTTGCGGCCCCGGGCGTGCGGGAGGGGCGCGTCGTGGCGCGGGAGTTTGGCCCCGGGGACCGGCGACTGGTCGCCTACTACGCGAGCGATGCGCCGGTGTCGTTGTCGGGGTTGCGCGATGCTTTGTCAGCCAGCCTTCCCGAGCACATGGTGCCGGCCGCCTACGTCCGGGTCGATGTCTTCCCCCTGACGGTCAACGGCAAGCTCGATGTGGCCCGCCTGCCGGCCCCCGACGCCGAATCGTTCGTCAGCCGCGATTGGGAGGCGCCCGAAGGCGATGTGGAAGCGTTGCTGGCAACCATTTGGGGCGAGCTGCTCGGTCTCGAGCGCGTCGGACGGCGCGACAACTTCTTCGAGCTCGGCGGTCATTCGTTCCTTGCGGTCAGGTTGATCGAGCGAATGCGTGAAGCGGGGTTGGGGTTGGATGTGCGCGCGGTGTTCTCGGCGCCGACCCTCCAGGCTCTTGCGGCGCAGGCGATGCCGGGGCGTGTGCTCGAGGTTCCGCCGAACCGCATCCCGCCAGGCTGCACCGCAATCACACCGGACATGCTCACGCTGGTCGATCTGAGCCAGGAGGAGATCGCCGCCATCGTCGGGGCAGCGCCGGGTGGCGCCGCCAACATCCAGGACATCTATCCGTTGGCGCCACTGCAGGAAGGCGTCCTGTTTCTGCACCTGATGCGCGAAGAGGCGGGAGACTACCTGTGGACGACGATGCTCAGTTTCGACACCCGCACCAAACTGGATCCGTTCATTGCGGCGCTGCAAGCGCTGATCGATCGTCACGACATCCTGCGGACCGCCATGCACTGGGACGGTCTGGCCGAGCCGGTGCAGGTTGTTTATCGCGGCGCGCGTCTGCCCGTCGAAGAGCTGAGTCTTCGGGCGGAAGACGGCAGCGTTGACGCGCAAATGATGGAGCGCCACGGCCTGAGCGGCTTCTGGCTGGACGTGACGCGACCGCCCCTGCTGCGGACTTTCATCGCGCATGACGCGGCGAACGCGTGCTGGAAGCTGCAGATCGTTCTGCACCATTTGATCAGCGATCACCGGGCGATCAATATCCTGATCGAGGAGGTTCACGCGATCCTGCACGGGCAGCCGCTGGCTCCGGTACCGGCGTTCCGCAACCTTGTGGCGCAGGCACGGCTCGGCGTTCGTCGCGAGGAGCACGAGGCCTTCTTCCGCGACATGCTGTCGCACGTGGATGAGCCTACCGCGCCGTTCGGCCTGCTCAACGTGCCTGAAGCGCGTTCCGACATTCGGCACAGCGGGAAGGTGCGCTTGCCCACGGCGCTCGGAGAGCGGTTGCGCAAACAGGCTCGCGAGCTCAAGGTCAGTGTGGCCAGCCTGTTCCATCTGGCCTGGGCGCGCCTGTTGTCGTCCGCCGCCGGTCGCGACGAAGTCGTGTTCGGTACGTTCCTGTTCGGCCGCCTGCAGGGCGGAGCAGGGGCCGATCGCACGCCCGGCATGTTCATCAACATCCTGCCGATTTGCGTCCGTGTCGGGGTCCAGGGTGTCGCGGACGCAGTGCGCGAAACCCATGCGCTGCTCACGCAGCTGCTGCGCCACGAGCACGCGCCGCTGCCGCTCGCGCTGCGGTGCAGCGGGGTGCACCCGCCGAAGTTGTTGTTCTCGGCGGTACTGAACTATCGGCATGGCGACTATGCGAAGACCGGCGAGCAACTCGAGCTGGACATGCAGCAGGTCGACGAACGCAACCACTATCCGTTCACGCTCATGGTCGATGACATGGGCGACGGATTCCTGCTGACTGCGTGCACGAGCGCCGCCGTCGATCCGCGCCGCGTCTATGACTACACGGAGACGGTGCTCGAGCACCTGGTCGATGCGCTCGAAAACGCGGCACAGATGCCGCTGGCGGCGTTGGATGTCCTGCCGCCCAAGGAGCGCGCTCTGATCGCGCAGTGGAGTGCCGTCGGCGTGCCTCACGGATGTGAATTGATCAACCGGCGCATCGCGGCGCACGCGCGACGCATGCCAGAGACGATCGCGGTCGAGCACCAGGGGCAGCGTCTGAGTTACGCGGAACTCGATGCCCGTGCCGAACGGCTGGCCGCCTATCTGCGTGCCGAAGGTGTCGGTCCGGACGTGCCGGTTGGCATCTGCGTCGAGCGTTCGATCCACATGATCGTTGGCCTGCTGGCGATCCTGAAAGCCGGTGGCGCGTACCTCCCGCTCGACCCCGGCTATCCGCAGGAGCGGCTGGCGTACATCGTGAAGGACAGCGGGCCGGCCATGGTGCTCGCCATGCCCGCCACGGTGGCGGCCGCGCGATCCATCGCTGGGGATCTGCGGGTCGTCGATCTTGCCGACGATGTTCCTCGGCGTGGGCCTGGACGACACGCTGATGATGACCAAGCGCAGGTCCTGCCGCAGCACGTCGCCTACGTGATCTACACGTCGGGGTCCACGGGTGTGCCGAAGGGAGTGCAGGTGAGCCACGGCAACCTGGCGAGCTACGTCGAGGCGGCGATCGGTGCCTACGCATTGCGGCCTTCCGACCGCGTTCTGCAGTTCAGTTCGTTGAGCTTCGATCTCTCGGTGGAAGAGATCTTCGCCACGCTCGGCGGCGGTGCGACGCTGGTGTTGGCGCCATGGCCGCGGCTGCCCTCGATCGCCGAGTTTCACCGCACGGTCGAACGCGCGCAGCTCACGATGCTCAGCCTGCCGACGGCATACTGGCACGAATGGGCGGCGGAACTGGGCGGCATGGACAAGCTCTCCGCGCAGTCCTTGCGGCTCGTCGTCGTGGGGGGCGAGCGCGCGCTGGAGCAGCGCTATCGCGAATGGCACGCCGCCGTCGGCGACGGCGTCGAGTGGATCAACACCTACGGTCCCACCGAGGCGACAGTGATCGCCACGCTCGCTCGGGCATCAGGGAACGATCCCGTTCACATCGGTCGGCCGATTGCCGGGACGACGGCCTACATCCTCGACGCGCGCAACCTGCCTGTCCCTCCCGGCGCGCCTGGCGAACTGTGCATCGGCGGTGCGCAAGTCGCGCGCGGCTACCGCAATCGTCCCGATTTGACGGCCGAGCGTTTCGTGCCCGATCCGTTCGACCCGACGCCTGGCGCACGCATGTATCGAACGGGAGACCGCGCGCGCTATCGCGACGACGGCACGATCGAATACCTTGGCCGGTTCGACGACCAGGTGAAGCTGCGTGGATTCCGCATCGAGCCGGAAGAGATCCGGGCGGTGCTCGGTCGGATGCCGTGGGTGCGCGAAGCGCTGGTGACCGTGCACGAGGGGGCGGATAACCAGAGCCGTCTGGTGGCTCACGTGGTGCAGCAGCCCGGTGTAGAGATGCCTCCGCTGCGCGACGTGCGAGACGCGCTCGCGCAAACCCTCCCTGCCTACATGGTGCCCGCGCATGTGGTTTCCGTGCCGCGCTTCCCGCTGACGCCGAACGGCAAGATCGACCGCAAGGCGTTGCCTCCACCGGACGTCGACGGCGCGGCCACCAGCCACGATGCGCCGAGCACGCCGATCGAGGAATTGATCTGCAGTGTCTGGGCCGAGGTGCTTGGCCGCCGCCAGGTGGGTGCTCAGGACAACTTCTTCGATCTGGGCGGGCACTCGCTGCTCGCGTTGCAGGCCATGTCACGGCTGAGCCGGCGGCTCGGACGTGAGGTTCCGGTGCATCTGTTGTTCGCAACCCAAACCGTTTCGGTGCTCGCACAGGAGATTGAGGCTGCAACGCATGTGGACCACCACGCGCGTTGCCTGGTGGCAATCCGCGGCGCGGGTGCGCTTGCGCCGCTGTTCATCGTCCACGCCGGCGACGGCGAGGTCGGCTATGCGTTCGCGCTCGCGCCGCATCTGCCCGCGGACCGGCCGCTCTACGCATTGGCCGCGACCGGCTTTGCCGAGGGCGAAACGCCGCTCGCCAGCGTGGAGCAGATGGCGAGCTCGTATCTGCGCGCGCTGCGCAGGGTGCAGCCTCACGGTCCTTACCACGTGCTCGGCTGGTCGGCGGGCGGAACCATCGCGTATGAGATGGCCGCTCAGTTGTTGGCCGCGGGAGAGCAGGTGGGCTTCGTTGGAGTCATCGACACGCTGAGCGACTATGGCGTTGGCATTCGATCCGGCAGCGAAGAGTTGACCGAAGCGGATGTGTTCATACGCCACTTGCGCGACCAGCTCGATCCCGACCTCGCCGATCAGCTCGTCACCTTCGGTGCCCGCGGGGACATCGATGCAATGTTCGATTTGTGCCAGGCGCGTGGCCTGATACCGGCCACCATTGAACGACCGACGCTGCGCCGCCATCTTGCCGTGCGGCACGCCATCGACACGGCGGTTGCCAGCTACCGCACGCGGCCGATCAAGGCGCAGCTGTCCGTGTTCGCGGCTGCCGACGAACCGCGACGGGATTTCAGTCTGGGCTGGGCCGAGATCGCCGAGCATGGGATTGAACTCGTTGCGCTGCCGGGCACGCACTGGTCGCTGGTGCAGCCGAGCCACAACGCGGCGTTGGGGGCAGCGATCGCGCAAGCCTTGGCAGCCCGTGGGTGGGGCGGCATGGAACATCGAGATGCAGAACTGACTGCATCAACGTTTTAAACACGAGGACAACGCACATCCATGTGTGGCATTGCAGGAACGTTTGATCTCGGGAGCCGGCGTTCGGCCTCCCAGCAGGTACTTACCGCCATGGCGGATCAGTTGGTGCATCGCGGGCCGGACGACGCCGGCTACTGCATCAAGAACGAAGCGGGCTTCGCCTTTCGGCGCTTGTCCATCATCGACTTGGCGCATGGCAACCAGCCGTTCTACGACGAGACAGGCAGCATCGTCTCGGTGTGCAACGGCGAAATCTTCAACTACCGGGAACTGCGCCGCGAGCTGCAGGCCAAGGGCCATCGTTTTCGCACAGAGTGCGATGTCGAGGTCCTGATCCCGCTGTACAAGGAGTACGGCAACGACTTCATCAACAAGCTCAACGGGCAGTTTGCATTTGCCATCTTCGATGACACGAAGAAGCAACTCCTGCTCGTGCGCGACCATGTCGGCATCTGCCCGCTGTTCTACACGGTGGCCGGCGACACGCTCGTGTTCGGCTCCGAGGTCAAGGCGGTCTTGAAGCATCCTGACGTCACGCGCAAGGTCAACCTGCGCGGGCTCGACCAGATCCTGATCTTTCCCGGCATGGTGAGCCCCACGACCATGTTCGAGGGCATCCACGCGCTGCGGCCCGGCCATCAGCTGGTGGTCAAGAACGGCAGGCTGGAGGAGAAGGAATACTGGGACCTGGACTACCCGCTGCGCTCGCCGGAAGTTCGCTCCGAGGAGGACTACGTCGACGAGTTCGATGCACTCCTGCGCAGCGCCGTGAAGGATCGCCTCAATGCCGACGTGCCGGTGGGCTACTACCTCAGCGGCGGGCTCGACTCGTCGCTGATCGGCAGCGTGGCGCAGCAGGTGCTGCCCGATCCGGCGCGCCCGTCGTTTTCCATCGCGTTTGCCGACCGCGACCATGACGAGCGCACCTATCAACGCATGTACGGCGGGCATGTGCCGTCGGTCCATCACGAGATTGCTTTCGACTGGCAGCACGTGGCCGACGATCTCCAGCGCGCCGTTTACCACTCCGAGTCGCCGCTGAAGGAGTCCTACAACACCTGCTCGCTGGCGCTGTCGGCGGCCGTGCGGGCGAGTGGGGTGAAGGTCATCCTCACCGGCGAAGGCGCCGACGAACTCTTTGCCGGTTACGTCGGGTACCGGTTCGATTCGCTGCGCTCAGGCGGTGCCAATTCGACCGATCCGGACGAAGCGTTCGAAGCGGAAGAGCGGCAGAAGCTGTGGGGCAACCGCGACTTCTTCTATGAGAAGGACTACTACGCGCAGCGGTCGCTGAAGGCCGACCTGTACGGCCCCGATGCCGTGGCGCAGATGGCGAAGTTCGACCCGGCCTCGGGCCCGCTGGTCAACAGGGCGCGGCTGCGGGGGCGTCACGTCATCCATCAGCGCTCCTACGTCGATTTCAAGCTGCGCCTGTCCGACCATCTGCTAGCCGATCACGGCGACCGGGTCGCTTATGCGAACTCCATCGAGGCACGCTACCCATTCCTCGACATCCGCATCATCGAATTCGCGCGCAGCTTGCCGCCGGCACTGAAGCTCAACGACTTGGTCGAAAAGTACATCGTCCGGCAGGTGGCCCACAGGTACCTGCCCGGTGCCATCGCCGCGCGGGAGAAATTCCACTTCGTGGCGCCGGGCAGCCCGGCCTTGCTCAGCCAGAACATCGAGTGGATCAACGATCTGCTGTCCTTCGAGAAGATCAAGCGCCAGGGTTACTTCAATCCACACACCGTGGAAAGGCTCAAGCAGCTCTACGTGAAGCCTGGCTTCAAGCTCAATCTTCCGTTCGACAGTGACCTGCTGATGATTGTGCTGACGTTCGGAATCTTCCTTGAGGTGTTCGGGATGCCGGACCTCTAGTGTCGTGAGTTGGAAATACGTGGCATTTCGATTCGATCAGATGGTGATGATCGTGCGGCGGGCGAAAGGGGTCGATACCGGGTGGTATCG
>CBFHAS010000007.1:0-60660 GCA_965653625.1 uncultured Burkholderiaceae bacterium
ACTTACGGCGGGACTTGCACCCGCAAGAGTGCGCCCATGCTGGGCGCACCAAACAGAAAAGCCGGTGCAGGGCACCGGCTTTGGATCTTGCAGGGGCAGGGCCCCCCGACGCTGCGGCTTACTTCAGGTGCGCGTTGATGAGCTTGGTCATCTCGAACATGGACACCTGGCCCTTCTTGAAGATTTCCTTCAGTTTGGCATCGGCGTTGATCATGGTTCGCTTGGCCTGGTCTTGCAGCTTGTTGGTCTTGATGTAGTCCCACACCTTCTTGGTGACCTCGGTGCGCGGCACGGGCTTGTCGCCGATCACGGCGGCCAGCTGCGGGCTCGGGGTCATGGCCTTCATGAAGGCAGCGTTCGGGGTGCGCTTCTTGGCGGGGGCCTTCTTTGCCGCGGTCTTCGTGGCAGCAGCCTTCTTCGCCGGGGCGGCCTTCTTGGCGGGAGCCGCCTTCTTCGCCGCTGCCTTCTTGGCCGGTGCGGCCTTCTTTGCCGGCGCCTTTTTGGCGGCGGCCTTCTTCGCAGTTGCCATTTCGATTCTCTCCATCACAAGTCAGTTGTTGATGTGGCGGGCTGGGTGAGGGCCGCATGAGCTCTCGTTTCTCCAGGTACCGCGCGGTGCGAATGGTACTGCGTGCCTGCTGCATTGAGAAGCAGTTTTCATAGGAGAAACGCGCAATCCACCGAGGAGAACAACTGCTTTGTCGCGATGAAGCCTCACTCGTGGACGCATGCGCGGAGCACTCGCGCATCGACACGCTGTTCACGTGCCTTCGATGCGCTCGCACAATGGCAGACCGAAGCGCAGCGCGAAGTGCACTGTGCTTCGATCCATAGGAGATCACGATGGCAAGGAAGATCCTGTTGCTGGTCGGCGATTACGCCGAGGACTACGAGACCATGGTGCCGTTCCAGGCCCTCGCGATGGTGGGGCACACCGTGCACGCCGTGTGCCCAGACAAGAAGGCCGGCGACCATGTGCTCACCGCGGTACACGACTTCGAGGGCGCACAGACCTACTCCGAGAAGCCGGGTCACCGCTTCACACTCAACGCCACCTTCGCTGACGTGAAGCCCGAGGCCTATGACGCGATTGTCTTGCCGGGAGGGCGCGCACCGGAATACCTGCGCATGAACAAGCAGGTGGTGGCCCTGGTGCAGCACTTCGCCCGCGAGGGCAAGCCGATCGCCGCCATTTGCCACGGCGCACAGCTGCTGGCTGCGGCAGGAGTCATCCGCGGCAAGCGCGTGTCAGCCTACCCAGCCTGCGCGCCCGAGGTCGAACTCGCGGGCGCGAGCTACGCCGACCTTCCGATGGACCAGGCAGTCACCGACGGCAGCTTGGTGACCGCACCCGCATGGCCTGCGCATCCCGCGTGGCTCGCGCAGTTCCTCGTCGTGCTGGGCACGAAGATCGAGGCTTGATTCCGCATCGTCTTGGGCCATGCCAAGCCATGCGAGGCCGGGGTGAATGCCGTGCAACAGCGGCCCTCGCCCCGCACGCAGGTCGGCCAGCCACCGCGGGCTGGCGCTATGCTGCCGGCCCATGAAGCTCATCGTTCGCTGGCTGCTCCTGGCCGCTGCCTTGCTGCTGGTGGCGCACCTCACACCGCGGGTGCAGATCACCAGTTTCGGCGCGGCCATGATCGCGTCGCTGGTCATCGGCCTGTTCAACGCGCTGCTGCGACCCGTCCTCGTGCTGCTTACGCTGCCCGTCACGCTGCTCACGCTGGGGCTGTTCCTCTTCGTGATCAACGCGGTGATGTTCTACGCGGCGGCCAGCGTGCTGAGCGGTTTCAACGTCGACGGCTTCCTCGCCGCGCTGATCGGCTCGCTGATCTACAGCCTGTGCGGCATGGTCATCGACGTGGCGATGGAGCGCGTGTTCGCCGAGCGCTGAGAGGGCCTCGGCGCACGATGATCGGCGCGCGAAATCAGCCGCCTTGCCGCCGCTCCTCGGCCATCATGTGGCGGCGCTGCGTCTCGATATCGCGCAAGCGCGCGTCGATCACCGAGGCCTCGATGAAATCTGCCGCCTCGCCGCTGCGCGCCATGCGCTGACCGGCACGCAAGCGATCCACGGCGCCGGCCAGGTCACCCAGTGCCAACCGCGCTTCCGCCTCGGCGCGCACGGCACGCAGACGCTGTCCAAGCCGGCCCCAGAGCTGGCCCAGCGTGGACCATGCTTCGGCATCGTTCGGATACGCGCTAACCCACGTCTGCAGATCCTCCGCGCTGCGCCTCACCGCCGCTTCTGCAGCGCCCCGCGCCAGCGCGATGCGACCTGACAGCAACACCACCGGCCGCGACGGCTCGTCGGCAAATGGGCGCATGGCCTGTTCCGCTCGCGCCGCGTCGCCGCGCGCCAGCATCGACTGCACGGTGAGCAGTGCCACCGCCCGTTGGGCAGGGCCATCGGCGAGTGGGGCGCCTTGTGCAACGAGCGCCTGCGCCTTTTGTAGCGACACGTCGGCACGCGACCAATCGCGCAGCAGCGTGGAGGCCAGCGCGCTTTCGTAAGCCGCAGCGAGCTTGTCGGACGGCGAGCCCGCGCCGTCCGCATCGCGTGACTGCCAGCGCTGCAGCGCCTCATGCCGCTGATCCATGAGCACGCGCGCACGGGCCTGCGCGGCGGTATGTTCCAGCACGCTGGCCGGCGCGGCGGCCGCTGCGGTGCCCAGCCGCGCACGCGCCTCGCCGATGCGCTCGCTGGTGAGCGGGTGGCTGCGCAGGTAAGGGAAGCCCCCGCTGTCGTTGAGCCGGCCCGATTGAGCCAGCTTCTCGAACATGGACGCCATGCCACCGGGCGCGAAGCCGGCATCCGTCATGATCCCGAAGCCGATGCGGTCGGCCTCGCGCTCCATGTCGCGCGAGAAGTTTAGCTGCCCCTGGATGGCCGCCGCCTGGCCGCCGGTGATGGCTGCATTGGCCATGTCAGCGTTGTTGCTTCGGCTGGCCGCGAGGATGCCCAGGATGGTGGCCGCCACACCGATCAGCGACTGACGCCGGCTGTTGGAAATGCTGCGCGCGATGTGCCGCTGCGTCACGTGCGACAGCTCGTGCGCCAACACCGACGCCAGCTCATCACGCGTGGCTGTCATGGCGATCAGCCCCAGGTGCACACCGATGTAGCCGCCCGGCAGCGCAAACGCGTTGACGCTGCGATCGCGCACGAGGAAGGCCTCCCAGGCGAATCGCGGGTCCAGATCGACGCCGATCTCGCCGCGCCGACGCGCCGCCGACACCAGCGGCAGGAACACGCTCTGCAGGTATTCGAGCAGCACGGCGTCGTCGCTGTAGGCCGGATCGCGCCGAATCTCGCGCATGATCTGGTCACCGATGCGCCGCTCGGTGCCGAGGTTGAAGTCGTCCGAGGCGGTGTCACCGAGAGCGGGCAGGCGGTTTTGCGCCAAGGTGGGAGCCACCGGCACAGCCATCGCCAAGGCGCACGCGGCAGATATCAGCCGGCGGCGAAAGGGTTCCCAACCACGCGGACGCAGGGGTCGAGCGGCTATCAAGGTCAGGCAAGCCTTCAATGTTGAGCAGGCATTTCGAGCGAATTCGGAAGCCCGAGTTCGATGGCGCTGACTATGATGCCAGCCAGACCTCGCCGCAGTGTTTCCCGATATGACCGCGCCGCCGCCCCCGTCATCGCCGCTCACACACTTCGACGCAGCGGGCCAAGCCCACATGGTCGACGTGTCGGGGAAGGCCGAGACCCACCGCATCGCCCGCGCCACCGGCGAGATCCGCATGCAGCCGGCCACGCTGGCGCTCATCCAGGGCGGCACGGCGAAGAAGGGGGATGTGCTGGGTGTGGCCCGCATCGCGGCCATCCAGGGCGCCAAGCGCACATCGGAGCTGATCCCGCTGTGCCATCCGCTGCCGATCACGAAGGTGGCGGTGGAGTTCGAAGTGGATGCGTCGGCGTGCTGCGTGCGCTGCACTGCGCAGGTCGAGACCCTAAGCCGCACCGGCGTGGAAATGGAAGCGCTGACGGCCGTGCAGCTGGGCCTGCTGACGGTCTACGACATGTGCAAGGCGGCGGATCGCGGGATGGTCATTACCGGCGTGCACCTGCGAGAAAAGCTCGGAGGTAAGTCACCGTGGGTGGCGTCCACCCCTCCTGCCACTATCTGAAGTCCCGGTAGTCGAAGTGCCGGGTCGGCGGCGTGCACTGGTATGGCTTGTCATCGGAAATCTGCGCCGGACCTTCGCAAGGCGCGAAAAATGCCTTCGCATCTTCATTTCGAAACTCGAGAAGTCGCTGAGCGACATGGCGCGCGCGTTCCACGTCCCCTGCCTCGTAGAGTGCGACGGACCAGGCAGTCAGCAGGCGTGTATCCAACAAGAAGTGCGTCGCACGGTCAAAGGAGCCCATGACTTGCGAAGGATGCTCGTTAGTGGTTGCCGCCGCGTAGTGCGCGTGGTGCGCAAAAAAAATGCTGCGCTGGCCAATGGCGATGCGTTGAGCAAGTGCAGGCAGATCGTCGCCAGGCATGAAGATGCGCGCGACCCGCATGTAATCAATGACTGTCACCACACTGGCGCCCAGCAGAACGACGCAGAAAAGCACCAGCGCGCGAACGGGCGGCCGGCCCGGAAGCCCTGATAACGCTGCGCCGTCGAGTTTGGCGCCGTGGCCGAGGCATAGGCCGAACGCAAAAGCTGTTGGCAACAGGAAGTAGGCGTACCACAAGGGATACTCCAACAAGCTGTGGAGCGCCATCATGATCACCATCATGAACGCGGCGCGCCGAGCTGCGGAATCGGGAGCAAGGCCTCGCCCGGATGCAAAAGCTCGCCAACCAGCCCAGCACAGCAACGCGAGCATTAGCGCCGCGAGAGGCAGGCCCAACTCGACGGCCAAATGCAACGGAAGGTTGTGGGTGTGATCGAAGAAGGCGGTGGGTCGACCGGGGAACGGTGTCAGCGACCATGCAAAATTGAACTCACCGAATCCAATCCCCCCCCAGGGGTGCGCGGCAATCAGCGTGAGAGTGTTCGACCAGATGCGCCAGCGGGAGTTTGGACTTTCCCCTGTATCCGACATGCGCACCTCGCCGGCAAAGACATGCCCGGTGACATGAGCCCATGCGGCGAGGCCACCGAAGAAAAAAAGATAGATGATCGGGGCAAGGAGGAGCGTCGATCGAGCATGGCGGGAATGGTGACGGTCGAGCAGCGCCCATATGAACAGCAGCGCCACGCCCACAACGCCAGTGCGGGAGGAGGAAAGCACCAGAACCAGCACGAAGATGAGTTGAAGCAGCGCGTTCCATTTCCGACCCAGGCGGCCGGAGTCGGTCAACCAAGTTGACGCAATCATTGACCACAACAGGAGACTGCTCAGGTGATTCGGCTGGCGCAGATTGCCCGTCGCTCGGCCCTCGCTGGACGTAGGCGCAATCCACACACCATCTGCCCAGCCGGGCAGAAACACTTGAACTAGCCCGATGGCCGCACTCAGGGCGCCCGCCGCGACAAGTGCGGCACACATTGAAAGAAATACTTCATCGGTCCGGTCGGCCTGCGCTGCACCGGCCCCCACGAGCACCGCAACCACAGCGGCGGCAATCAAGCCGAACGACGACCAGGCGAGTGATGCAGGAAGCTGGGCCCACGCCACGGAAGCCATGGCTGCTGCAGCGTACATCGCCAGGGCGAACAGCAATGCCGCCAGCCCCGTGCGCCGGCCAATCCGGGGCCAGACCGCAAAGCGGGCAGCCACGCAAAGGAATACCGACCAGCCGATCAGCGCGGCAGCCTGGTTGAAGAACGTCGCCGATGGAGGCACCTGCCACAGCAACAGCGCGGGAACCACAGTGGCCAGGAAGGCCGCGGAGATGCCGAACGGCACCGGCCGCGATGGTGCCTCGGCCCACAAAGTCCGTCGGGAAATCAGCATCAGTCGATTATCGGTGCGGCCCTGCCATCAATAGGGGTCGGCGTCGATGAAACCGACCAGCGATGCGTCATGTCTATTGAGCAACGCCGTTGCGAAACCGAAGCGGGTCTGGACCGGCAGCCAAACCACATCAACATCTCGCAGCCCGGCGCGGGCCACCATTCGTGCTGCCGATTCAGCAATTACCGGGTGTCGCGCCGCAAGTGCCGCCAGGGGTTCGGACCTAGCCAACACGGGCCGCGCTGCGAATGGCGCAAAAAATCGCGGCAAAGTATGTAGGGCAATCCCTGTCAGCTCAAGTTCGAGCACTTGGTTCCGTGCCTGCGGGTCATCAGGAAGGCGGAGGTCCACGCGCGCAGGCCCGCTCCAGGGCATTGCGTAGGGCGCTTGGCCGCCGTATCCAGCGAGGTCGGCCCGATTCACTTCAGAGGCCGCGACGATGTTGAAGCGATCGATGGCAAACACGGCGAACACCGGTCTGGCGTCGACCACCTCACTGAAACCGAATACCAGCGCGGCGATTCGCACGGCAGTCAGAATCGCTGCATCAACACCGCGCGCAAGGCGCGTCTTGCTGGCGTCGTAGGCGACCAAGAACAGCATCGGCCCCAACACTAGGTCACAGCCGACGACCGTGGCGAGCAACTTGCCGCCACCCATGAGGCCGAAGTAGCCGGAGGGGTACCAAGCGAGCAGCATCACTACGGCGAGCGAGGCACCAATCGCCGTCGTGACAAGGAGATGGATACCGGCGAGCTGAAACGCGCGACGCGTTGGAGTCGAATCGTCACCCCGTTGCGGCACAGGAGCGATGGCGGCCGGATCAGCGGAAGTCGTCATAACTTACGCGGGAAGGGGGTGATTCACACTGGAATGGTTTTTGGGCAACGTCGCCCAGATTGGCACAAGGCGCGAAGAACCCCGTGAAGCGGGGATCGCGGAACTCGCGAAGCCGCTGCGCAACATAGCGTGCTTTCTCATCCTCGCCCCATTCGTGGAGTGCCTGGGCGTAGGCCCGGAGAAACTGAGCATTCACGAGGCGATGCCGAGGACGCTCGAACGAGGCATTCAATCCATCGAAACGCGAGGCGCTGGTGACAAGTCCGTAGTCCACCAAATGGCCGAAAAAAATGCTTCTTTGGCCTTCGGCCACGCGCTGCTCGAGCGGCTTGCGAAGTCCTGCGCCAAAAGGCTTGAACGCCTGCAGCACGCGCGTGTAGTCCCAGGCAGCGGCCAAGCCGGCCAGAACAATGACAATACCGAATGTCTTGAGTACCGCGGTTGTCGCTGTGGACGAAAATCCCTCGGCATTGCCTTGGGGGGCACCGTCCTGAAAACACACGGCCGCAAGCCGGAGCAGTACGCCCAAGAAATAGCACGCGGGCAACAGAAAGTACGCATACCAAAGCGGGTATTCGAGCAGGCTATGCAAGCTGAGCACTACCAAGATCATTGCCAAGCAGCGCGCTTGTTGCCGCTGTTCCGCCGGCCCCTTTGTCAATGCACCGCGCGTCCTCCACAGCGCCCACCCGAGGATGCCCAACACAAACAACGCTAGAGGCACACCCAGCTCGACCGCGAAGTGCAAAGGCAAGTTGTGAGCGTGTCCCAAAGGAATGGGATGCCGCCCGGGGAACGGGGTCAACGACCACGCGGCGCCATACTGGCCCCAACCCACACCCGCGAACCAGTGACTCCGAAGCAGCTGCACGCCTTCTGACCAGATCGCGAAGCGCGACGCCGACACGTCACCCGACGGATTTACTCGCGCCCAGCCTAGCAACGAACTGCCTTCCCTTTGCGCGCCAACTGCGAGCCATGCATAGCCCATGAGGCACCCAGCGAGTGCGAAAACCGGTAGCCAACGCATCTCGCGGCTCAGTTCTTTATCTAATGCAACCCAAAGCAACAGGAGGAGAAGTGCCAGCAGCCCCGTGCGGGACTGGGTGAATGAGATGCAAAGCCCCAAACTAATGGCGACGAGGCGCCATGTCAGCCCATGGCCCCACCGCTCGCGCAATACCATGGCGGCCAGGAGGCCCAGCAGTGCGAGAGTCGCCAACAAGTTCGGCTGCCCTAGATGTCCACCCGCTCGGCCGTGTGGCAGTGCCGTGGCGACTCCCGGCAAGCCATGATCGGGCGCCATGACCTGAAGTACGCTGATCGGGACGTTGAGCACGGCTCCGCCGAGCATTCCGAAGAGCAGGGCGTTTGTCCACCGCTCGTCATTGGTCGCTGCACCGAACCACATGACGCCACCGGCGACTAGCAGAATGGCGGCTTGTTCTGGAGCCCACTTCAATGCCATCAAAGACATGCCTGCGATGGTCGCTGCGACAGCGATGAGCCCCATGAAGGCATGGCGGGGCACACGCATTCCAGCCGCGCCGGTGAACGCCAAACCCCACACCACAGTCGCAATCCAAGTGCCGGCGAGAGAACTTAGAGGCGGCGTAGGCAAGACAATGAGGAAGCTCAGGGCCCATAGCGAGGCGCACACGTAGAAGGCCGAGCGTCGCTTGTCGGTCATTTTTGTGTTCTTCACGAAAGGGAAGAAGCGCAATGTTCCTTCCATACCTGCGAGCCAGCGTAGTCGAAACAAGAAAGGCGCCCGAAGGCGCCTTTCTTGCCAAGACTAGCCAGATTACTTGCAGGAATTCGGAAGGTACTTGTTGTCGATGGTGGTCCCGTTGGTCGTGTTCTGAACGGTCGTACCGGTCGGAACAGCGCTCTTACCGCACACCCAGGTGACGTTGCTCGCGGCATCCAGAGCCGGACGCAACGCAAGGACCTTGCCGCTCAATATTGCGTTCGCCTTGTTGCCATACGTAATATGCAGCGAGCCGCCGGTGGTAACCGCAATCGCGGTTACATAGTTGCCCTTGTTGTCCTCGTCGTCGGAGCCACCGCAACTCGAAGCAGAGTCGCCGCAAACAGCCAGCGCATTAGTGGTCGGGAATGCACCGGAAGCAGCGAAGTAGTCCGCAACCGCCGTCTTCAAACCAGACGCCAGTGTCGGACCTTCAGCCACTTGCGCCCGAATCTGATAGTCCTGATACGCAGGCAGCGCCACCGCTGCCAAGATGCCAATGATCGCCACCACGATCATGAGTTCAATCAATGTAAAACCTTGCTGGATGCGCTTCATAAGGTGCTCCGGGAGATGAGGGGTTGACGCTTGCCACTTCGCCATTTGCACCCCCTGTGCCACGTGCTTGGCAGCCCTTTTTGTGCGATTTGCACACAGCTCTGTGACGCGATCGGTCACAAGTTGGAGAATCGGCTTACCGTGGCACAGATCGCTGACGGAAATCGTCAGTTCAACCGTGAAGAACATCACGGCAAAGGCGGTCCAAGGAGAATCACTTGCCCGGCCTTCAGCGCATGGACCCGATGCGGTGCGTCGAAACGAGCGATCTCATCCATCACGGCCTCCAGCTCGCCCGGCTTCACATGCGTGATGTGAACATCCACGCAGCCGCCCAGCTGCGCCATTTCCTCGCGCAGCACAGTCGGGCACAGGTGACCGCTGATACGGGCCAGTTGCCGTTCCTCGTCGCTAAACGCGGTCTCGATGACCAGATGCGCCACCTTCATCGACGCAAGCCTCTTCCATAGCGCCGGGTTGGGACCCGTGTCGCCCGTATAGACCCACCAGCCCGCCTCCGCACCGGCGTCAACCGCGAAGCCGACCGCAGGGACGGTATGCGCCGCGCTCAGCACCTCGATGCGTCGGCCGGCCAGAGTGAGCTTCTGGCCCACGGCAATGGGTTGGAACTGCAGCACCGGGGCTTCCACGCTGGGCAGCCGCGTGAAATCGGGCCAGATCACCCCGTTGAAGATGTGGTCCCTGAGGGCAGCCAGCGTATTCGGCAGCGCATGCACGACCACCGGGCCGCGCCGGTGGGCCGCCCGCAGGCGCATCACGCTGTCGGCCAGCAGGCCAATGGACAGCACATGGTCGAGGTGGGAATGGCTGATCAGGATGTGATTGATCTTCGCCAGTTCCTCCAACTCGAGATCGCCCACGCCGGTGCCGGCATCGATAAGGACCGAGTCGTCGAGCAGGAACGACGTCGTCCTGCAGCCGGCGGCGATGGCCCCGGAGCAGCCGAGGACGCGGATGATCATGGCAGTGCGAGGTCCGGCGTTGAGCCGCGCAGGGCGGCGATCGTTGTGCGCTTCGGGCGAATGTTCTTCCTCGCCGGCCACCGGCGCAAGGCGCTGAAGTCGCGCTTTATCGCCGAACAAGGCGGCTGCGCGAAGCTCCATGAACCCACGTGAAAATCATCACGCGGCTGGTCGCGGAACTAACAAACCCCTTTGCCGCCATGGTTGGCGGCCACCTACAGCGCCAAGCCTACGCCTGCACGAACTGCATCTGCGTGCCGGCCAGCTCGATCACGTCGCCGTTCTTGAGCTGCACCGTCTCGCCGGTCAGCGGGTGGCCGTTGACGGTGGGGCGGGCCGAGCCTTCCACATGGGCGAATACATAGCCCCCGGGACGCTTGGTGATCGAGGCGACCTGAACGCCGGGCTTGCCGACGGTGGTGACGACCTTGGTCAGATTCACCTCGCGGCCTGCGGCCGCACCGTTGAGGACACGGATAGACGCAGGAACGGCAGAGGCCAGGCCGCCAAAGCCAGAGGCGCCAAATGCGCCGGTGGACGTTGGCGCATAACCAGGACTGGTCGATGAAGCCGCGGCAGCGCCTGGGGCCACCGCACCGGGCTTCATGATCATGGTCTTCTCGTAGTCGCCGCCTTCCTCGACCAGGTACTTAATCTTGTACTTGCCGATCTCGACCGTGTCGTTGTGGGCCAGCAGCTGCTTCTTGACCGCCTTGCCGTTGATGTAGGTGCCGTTCGTGCTGTTGAGGTCTTCGATGAAAACCTCGGCGCCCACCATTTGCAGCACCGCATGCTCGCCGCTGACGGCGAGGTTGTCGATCACGATGTCGTTGTAAGGGCGGCGGCCGAGGGTCGTCTTGTCCTTCGTGATCTGTACTTCCTTGATCACCACCCCGTCGAGTGATACGACCAGTTTGCCCATTTGCCTTGACCTCGTGCCCAGTAATCGTGTCTTTTATCTGGCCGCCCGGGCCATGTCCGGAGCGGTTCCCTGCCTTCTGCAGCTCAGCCCCTGCACCTCACCGCCTGAAGGGCCACCACGAACGCGAAGGACCGCTGCTGCCGCGCACTCTTGCGAGTATCACAGAAATATTGTCCTTGCCGCCCGCGTCATTTGCCGCGGCGATAAGGGTACCGGCGGCCTCTTCCAATGAGTCACACGCCTGCAGTAATTGCGAAATGCTCCCGTCGTCCAGCATGTCGGACAACCCGTCTGAACACAGCAGGTACACGTCGCCCGGCATGAGGTCGTGCAAGTGCGTTTCGAGCAGCACCGTGTCTTCAACACCGACGGCGCGAGTGACAAGGTTCTTGTTGGCCGAGAAGGCCGCCTGCTCGGCCGTGATGAGCCCGGCGTCGATCTGCTCCTGAAGCAGCGAGTGATCGTGCGTGATTTGTTGCAGGCGCCCGGCACGCCAGCGGTAGCCGCGGGAGTCGCCCACGTGGCCCATCAACAGCCGACCATCGCGGAACACGGCCACCACGAGCGTGGTGCCCATGCCGGCGTACTGGGGATTGGAATTCGCGGCGTTGAAAATCGCGCGATTGGCGTTGTCCACGCAGATGTCGAGGGCGCGCCGCACGTCGGTGTCCGACGCGGTGGCTGAGGCCTCCTGCAGCCAGCGGCCCAGCTCGCTCTTGATGAACGAGGTGCACATTCCACTGGCCACTTCGCCGGCGTTGTAGCCGCCCATGCCGTCTGCCAGGACAACCAGCGCGGAGGCCTCGTCGATGGCCACCGAGTCCTCGTTGTTGTTGCGAGCACGGCCAGTGTCGGTGGCGCAATAGAACTCGAAACTCATGCTCACGGAGGTCTGGACGATGAGGGGCGCCGGCGGCGCGGAAGGGCTGCCGTTCAAGGCCGGGAATTGTGCCCCGGTTCGGTACGTGCGAGCTTCACGGTCTCGGCGAATGCATCGGTTCTGGGGGGTTCTGCTGCCATGGCCTCGTCCGGCCCGACCGGTGCCGTGGACGCAGGACCCCACGCCGTCGCGATCACCCGCAGATCCTCGGCAAACTGACGCCCGTCGGCATAGCGTACCTCGGGCCGCTTTTCCAGCGCGAGCGCGACCACGTTGGACAGCGCCTCAGGCAGCCCGGGACGCAAGCTGCGCACATCGGGCGCAGGCTCATTGGCGATCTGGTACATGAGCTTGGCCATGGAGTCCGCGCTGTGCGGCAAGCGCCCCGTGAGCAACTGGAAAAGCATCACGCCTAGGGAATAGAAGTCGGAGCGGCCATCGACTCGCCTCCCGGCCATCTGCTCGGGCGACATGAACGAGGGTGTACCCAAAACCATGCCGGTGCGGGTGCGACTCGAATCAGTGATGCGCGCGATACCGAAGTCAGTGACCTTCACGGTGTCATCGCGGGAATCGATCATCACGTTCGCCGGCTTGATGTCGCGATGCACCACCCCTTGACTGTGCGCGTAGGCGAGCGCCTCGGCCACGCGCGCGACGACGCGCAGCACCACCGGCACCGGCAGCAGGTGGCCCGGCGTGGTGTAGCGCTGCAAATCGTGGCCGCGCAGGTACTCCATCGCGATGTAGGCGAGGCCTTGATCCTCTCCGGCGTCGAAGATGGTGACGATGTCGCGGTGCTGCAACCGCCCGGCCGTCTCGGCTTCACGGAAGAACCTCGCGCGCGCCTCGGTCAGTTCGGCGCCGTCGAACTCTTGGCCCAAAGCCATGGTCTTGATGGCGACTTGGCGGCCAATTTTCGGATCGGTGCCCAGGTACACCACGCCCATCGAACCTCGGCCAATGTGGCGGTCTACGCGGTAGCGGCCGAGGGTGGTCCGGTCGGGCGCGACTGGGAAAACTGACGCAGACGCCTGCGCAGTCCGCGGGTCGGCGACGGGGGTTGGTGCAACACGGCGGGACTGCGGCTGCGCGCGCGGTGCCGGTGAAGGGGCGGCACGCCGGCCCACCCGCAGGCCCCACTCCCCAAAAAGCAAGGCCAGCACGCCGGGCCACGCGGGCCACCAGAGGCCCGCAAACTGCAGGAGGGCCGCGCTGATCCCAAGCATCGCAAGGCCAAGGAAGAGAGCCGTGGCGCCAGGGGCGGAGAGTCGGGGAGCCACGGCGTGCACATACGCCGCGGCGATCGCCACCGCAGCGAGCGTGCCGACCAGTGACCCTGGCGACGCCGCGGGCGAGCCCGCTAGAACCTGGAGAAGCGACTGCGTAGCAGACATGCGCCTGGACCTTAGCACAGGCTTACGCCCGCGCGCCTCGGGTTGCGCATCGGTGAGATCGACGGAGCCGTGCGCCTCCTTGGCAGATGCGTGGAGCGGCGCTCAGTCAGCCAACGCAGCACCGCGCTCGGCTCATTGTGATGTGGGCCGGCGCAGCCCATTGCTTCACGTCGTCGTCGAGGTGCCCGCCGTGATCGGATCAGCGAAACGCGGTGCGGATCAAGTGACTTCAGGCGGGTGTGGCGAGTGGCGACGCGCTGCCCACCGACCTGCAGCCAGCACACCGAGGACCAGCACCACGTACGTGAGTAGCCGATTGACGGCGCTGGATGCGAAGACCTCGCCCAGCAGCGGCTCGCTGACGATCATCCGGGCCGCGGTATAGGCCAGGACCGCCGCCCCCCCATAAATGATGATGGGGAAGCGGTCAACGAGCCGGAGTACGAACGTGCTGCCCCATACAACGATCGGCACGCTGACCAGCAGACCGATGACCACAAGGTCGATGGACCCGTGTGCTGCGCCAGCCACGCCGAGCACGTTGTCGACGCCCATGAGAGCGTCGGCCACGACGATAGTCTTCATCGCGCCCCAGAACGTGGTGGCGCGGGAATGGCCCCCCTCATCGTGCGACTCCCCGGGCTGAAGAAGTTTGTAGGCGATCCAGACCAGCCCCACACCACCCACGAACATGAGGCCCGGGATGCGCAGGAGCCAGACCACCCCGATCGTCATTGAGGCCCGTACGGCGACGGCTCCGACGGTTCCCCAGACGATGGCCCGCTTGCGCAGATGCTGCGGCAGATTGCGCGCCGCCAGCGCGATGACGATGGCGTTATCGCCCGCGAGGACCAGGTCAATGAGGACGATCGCAAGGAGCGCCGACAGCCACGCGGGGGATAGGAATTCCATGCGACCTCCATGAGTGAAGGGAATCGATGACCCCTTCTCGAGCAATCAGATTCTGGCCCGTGCAGAAACCCGCCCGCGTCCGTGGTACTACGGACGCGAGCAGGGTCGTTGCGGGAACGCTCGCGGGCCGGGATCACTTCCCGGCGCACAAGGGAAAAGCTACAGCAGGCCCTTCAATAGCCTGCCCATTTCGGACGGGTTGCGCGTGACCTTGAAGCCGCACTCCTCCATGATCGCCAGCTTGGCATCTGCAGTGTCGGCGCCGCCCGAGATCAGCGCGCCAGCGTGGCCCATGCGCTTGCCGGGGGGCGCCGTGACACCGGCGATAAAGCCGACGATGGGCTTCTTCATGTGGTCTTTGCACCAGCGCGCGGCGTCAGCTTCGTCTGGCCCGCCGATCTCGCCGATCATGATCACGGCGTCCGTCTCCGGGTCATCGTTGAACATCTTCATGACGTCGACGTGCTTGAGCCCGTTGATAGGGTCACCGCCAATGCCGACGGCGCTGGACTGCCCCAGCCCGATCTCGGTGAGCTGCGCCACGGCTTCATAGGTGAGCGTGCCAGATCGAGAGACGACGCCGATGCGTCCCTTGCGGTGGATATGGCCCGGCATGATGCCGATCTTGATTTCGTCGGGCGTGATGAGACCAGGACAGTTGGGGCCGAGAAGCAGCGTCTTCTTCCCACCGGCGGCCTCCTTCTGCTTCATCTTGTTGCGCACCAGCAGCATGTCCTTGATAGGGATGCCCTCGGTGATGCACACCACGAGATCGAGATCGGCTTCCACCGCTTCCAAGATCGCCGCTGCAGCACCCGCCGGCGGCACGTAGATGACGCTCACGCTCGCGCCGGTAGCCGCCTTGGCATCCTGTACGCTGGCGTAGATGGGAATGCCTTCGAAGTCCTCGCCCGCCTTCTTCGGGTTCACGCCGGCGACGAAGCAGTTCTTGCCGTTGGCATAGTCGCGGCAGCCGCGGGTGTGGAACTGGCCAGTCTTGCCCGTGATGCCCTGGGTGATGACCTTGGTGTCCTTGTTGATGAGGATGCTCATGTCTTGCTCTTTCGCGGGCGTGATTACTGGACGGCGGCGACGATCTTGGTGGCCGCTTCCGCCATGGTGTCGGCGCTGATGATGGGCAGACCCGACTCGGCGAGCATCTTCTTGCCCAGTTCCTCGTTGGTGCCCTTCATGCGCACGACCAGCGGCACCTTGAGATTGACCGCCTTGCACGCCGCGATCACGCCCTCGGCGATGGTGTCGCAGCGCATGATGCCGCCGAAGATGTTGACGAGGATGGCCTTCACCTTGGGGCTGGCCAGCATGATCTTGAAGGCCTCGGTGACCTTCTCTGCGGTGGCACCCCCGCCCACATCGAGAAAGTTGGCGGGCTCGCCGCCGAAGAGCTTGATCGTGTCCATGGTGGCCATCGCCAGGCCGGCGCCGTTGACCAGACAGCCGATGTTGCCGTCAAGCTGGATGTAGGCGAGGTCGAACTTGCTGGCCTCGATCTCGGCCGGGTCTTCCTCGTCAAGATCGCGCAGCCCGACGATCTCGGGGTGGCGGAACAGCGCGTTGGCGTCGAAGTTGAACTTTGCGTCCAGCGCCTTGATGTTCCCGTTGCCTTCGAGAATGAGCGGGTTGATCTCGGCCAGCGAGGCGTCGGTGTCCATGTAGCAGGCATACAGCTTCTTGAACACATCCACCGCCTGCGCTTGCGATGCCTCGGGCACGCCGATGCCGCGCGCCAGTTCCAGACCCTGCGCGTCGGTCATGCCGGCGAGGGGGTCGATGAAGATCTTGATGATCTTCTCGGGCGTGCTGTGCGCGACCTCCTCAATGTCCATACCACCCTCGCTGGAGGCCATCATGGCAACCTTCTGCGTGGCACGATCGGTCACCGCCGCGACGTAGTACTCCTTCTTGATGTCGGCGCCTTCCTCGATGAGTAGGCGACGCACCTTCTGGCCTTGAGGGCCAGTCTGGTGCGTCTTGAGTTGCATGCCGAGGATCTGACCAGCCAGCAATTTCACCTCGTCGAGCGAGCGGGCGAGCTTGACGCCGCCGCCCTTGCCGCGACCGCCTGCATGGATCTGCGCCTTGACCACCCAGACGGGGCCGCCCAGTTTCTGCGCAGCTTCGCTGGCCTCGTGCACGCTGAATGCGGGGTAGCCTTTCGGCACCGGCACGCCGAACTGGCGCAGGATTTCCTTGCCTTGGTACTCATGGATCTTCATTGCGGACTCTCTGGCGAGTTTCGAAAAAGGGACAACCTGACGGCCTCAGCGTGAATTGTCGGCCGGCGCCGGGCGCCACCAGCGCGGGTAATGCTCTCGGACAACCTCGCCATCGGCGCGCAGCGCGTGACAGCGATCGATCTGGAAAGGCGGCTCGCCCGCGGCGTTGCCTTCGGACGTGTCAAGCACCTCGCCGGCCAGGGCCTGGATGACCGCAGTGGGCAGCACTAAGCTCAATTCGGTGAGATGGGTGCAACCCGCCACACCGCGCAGGCGTTCCAAGACTTTCAACCGGAAACCGCGCATGAGATTCAGGCCGACAAGCGCCTCGTAGGGGTCGCCATGGCCATTGCAGTGGCCGGGGTAGGGCATCCGCAGCGTGTGCGAGCCGGCCTCAAGGATGTTCATCTGCTCATCGACCACCAGTCGGAGCAGCATCTCGTGGATCGGGTCGCCGGCGCGCCGCATGCCGCCGGCCATGGGGACGTCACGGGTCTTGGTGTCGATGAGTTGCGCATCCACTTCCCAAAGACCGTTGCCGCGGGCAAACACCTGGACATCGATGCTGCGGCGATGCTTGAGCTGGCGCTCGGGCGCGGCGGTGGGCAAGGCCATCGGGAAAGCTGGCGGGGCCTGGAGTGAACACGTTCGCCGGTCGGTCCCTGGAACGCCTGGGCGACAGGCGCTGGGTCCGGTCCCGGCAGCGGCGCAATGTAACATGGCCGCCTTCAGGCGCCGATGAGATCGCCTGCGAGGCGCGCGTTCGTCGGCAGCACGCCGCGCCATGAGCACACCTCAGCCTTCGGCCGGCATGTCGGGCTCGTCTTCCGCACCCTTGTGCCGCGACTCGCGTAGCAGCTTCGAAACCACCTCAGCCGAGAACCCACGTTGCGCGAGGAAGCGCGCCTGCCGCGCATGTTCAGCCGCGTCTGCGGGCGCGTCGCCAAACTTGCGCCGCCACACTTCGCTCGCCCGGTCCAACTCGGTCGCCTTCAACGCCTGCGCAGCGGTTGGTGACAGGCCGAGCCCGTGCTGAGCCAGTTCCTGGCGGATGCGGAGGTTGCCATAGCGCGCGGCCCGGGCGTGCAAGCGGCTCTCCACGAAGCGCTGATCGTCGAGATAGCGATGCGCCCGCAGCCAATCGATGACGGCGTCGATACGGGCGGAAGCATCAAGGGCAGCATGGTGCTCCTCCTCGGACCCCGCGTCATCGCGCAGGGGTGCATCTGGCTCTGCACCGCCGCAAGCTGCCTTCGCCACCAGCAGTTCGGCATTCGCATGCCGCAACAGCTTGCGGCGCAGTTCAACCTCGCTGTGCTCACGTTGCGCCAGCAGCGCGAGCGCCCGACCCCGCAGCGAGAGCGCGCGGTGAGCCACACCACGCCCGGGCTTGGAACCCGCATCCGCGGCCATGGGACACGCGAACCCAGCGGTTACTCGCGGGCGGCCTTGCCGCGGGCCGGCTTGGCCGGTGCATCCTCGGTGGCCGGCGTCTCGATGGCGCGCACCGGGATGCCAAGAGCCTCGCGCACCTTGTTCTCGATTTCCAGCGCGAGATCGGTGTTCTCGCGCAGGAACTCGCGGGCGTTGTCTTTGCCTTGGCCGATCTTCTCGCCCTGGTAGGCATACCACGCGCCGCTCTTTTCGACCACCTTGGCTTCCACGCCCATGTCGATAATCTCGCCCTCGCGGCTGATCCCCTCGCCGTAGAGGATGTCGAACTCGGCGGTCTTGAAGGGCGGTGAGACCTTGTTCTTCACCACCTTGACCTTGGTTTCATTACCGATGACTTCCTCGCCCTTCTTGATGCTGCCGATGCGGCGGATATCGAGCCGCACCGAGGCGTAGAACTTGAGCGCGTTGCCGCCGGTGGTGGTTTCTGGCGAGCCGAACATCACACCGATCTTCATGCGGATCTGGTTGATGAAGACGACGGTGGTGTTGGTCTTTTTGATGGTAGCCGTGAGCTTGCGAAGCGCCTGGCTCATGAGCCGGGCCTGCAGACCGGGCAGCGAGTCGCCCATTTCGCCTTCGATCTCGGCTTTGGGAGTGAGCGCGGCGACCGAGTCCACGACCACAAGGTCCACCGAGCCTGAGCGCACCAGCGCATCAACGATCTCCAGCGCCTGCTCACCCGTGTCGGGCTGGGAGATGAGCAGTTCCTGCAAGTTGACGCCCAGCTTCTGCGCGTACTGCACGTCGAGCGCGTGCTCGGCGTCAATGAAGGCGCAGGTGCCGCCCAGCTTCTGCATCTCGGCCACCACTTGAAGGGTGAGCGTGGTCTTGCCGCTGGACTCGGGGCCGTAGATTTCGACCACGCGCCCGCGCGGCAAGCCGCCCACGCCGAGCGCGATGTCGAGACCCAGCGAGCCGGTGGAGACGACCTCGATGTCCTCGATCACCTCGCCTTCGCCCAGCCGCATGATCGACCCCTTGCCGAACTGCTTTTCGATCTGGGCCAGCGCAGCCTGCAGGGCCTTGGCTTTTTCGGTGTTGAGGGCTTTGACCGGTGCGTCCATCGATTCCTCCTGGAAAGTTGGCGCATTATCTCCAAAGCTGGATATTTGTACAGTGATTGAACGACCCCCTCTTGGGGTATGCCGCAAGGGCGGCGCCACGCCTGTACGAGCGATGCAAACCTAGAATCAGCCGAGCGTGGCACACCCAAAAGCAGACGCCGCCGCGGAGACAAGCGATGCGCATCCTGATCGCCGAAGACGACCAAGTGCTGGCCGACGGGCTGCTCCGATCGCTGCGCAGCGCGGGCTATGCGGTGGACCACGTCGGCAGCGGCACCGAGGCGGACGCCGCGCTCACCGCACCTGAGTTCGACCTCGTGATCCTCGACCTCGGCCTGCCCAAGCTGCACGGGCTGGAAGTACTGCGCAAGCTGCGCGCGCGCGGTTCATCGGTGCCCGTGCTGATCCTCACGGCGGCCGACAGTGTGGAGCAGCGTGTCAAGGGCCTGGACGTCGGCGCCGACGATTACATGGCCAAGCCGTTTTCACTACAGGAGCTGGAAGCGCGGGTGCGTGCCCTCACGCGCCGTGGCCTGGGCACCGCCTCCACGATCATCAAGCATGGCCCGCTCACCTTCGACGCCACCGGCCGCGTGGCCTACCTCAACGACCAGTTGGTGGATTTGTCGGCGCGCGAACTCAGCCTGCTGGAGGTGCTGCTTCAGCGCACCGGCCGCCTGGTCAGCAAGGACCAGTTGGTCGAGCGCCTGTGCGAATGGGGCGAGGAGGTCAGCAACAACGCAATCGAGGTCTATATCCACCGATTGCGCAAGAAGATCGAGCAGGGACCGGTGAGGATCGCCACGGTGCGCGGGCTGGGGTATTGCCTGGAGAAGATTCCTTCTCCGTGAACCGTCGCGAACAGCGTTCGCTCTTCGGCGAGATCCTCGACTGGATGCTCGCACCCCTGCTGCTGCTGTGGCCGATGAGCGTAGTGCTCACCTGGCTGGTGGCTCAGAACATCGCCAACAAGCCCTACGACCGCCAACTGGGCGAGATGGCCCGCGTGCTTGCGCACCAGATCGTGCTGGAGGCGGGCAACGACCCGCCGGTCGCGCACTTCACGCTGCCGGCCGGGGCGGCCGAGATCCTGCGCAGCGACGAAGCGGACGATGTGTATTACCAGGTGCTCGGCCTGCGCGGGGAATACCTGAGCGGCGATCGTCGGCTGCCCGTGCCGACGCCGCAGGACCAGGCACCGCCAGGCGAGCTGCGGTTCCGCGACGTGGAGCTCGACAAGGACACGGTGCGGGTGGCCTACATGTGGGTCGACATGCCGGGCGGCCCACGGGAGGCCAAGCCGCTGGTGCAGGTGGCCGAGACCCTTGGCAAGCGATCGCGTCTGGCCACAGAAATCATCAAGGGGGTGATCCTGCCGCAGTTCGTGATCCTGCCTGTGGCGGTGCTGCTGGTGTGGCTGGCTCTGGCGCGGGGCATCGCGCCGCTCAACGAGTTGCAGCGACGCATCCGACGGCGCGACAGCAGCGACCTAAGCCCCATCGACGAACGCGACGCGCCGGAGGAGGTGGCACCACTTGTGCGTGCGATCAATGATCTGCTGGCGCGGCTGGATCAGTCGCTGCAGTCGCAAAAGCATTTCCTTGCCGATGCGGCACACCAACTCAAGACGCCGTTGGCCGGCCTGCGAATGCAGGCGGAACTGGCCCAACGCGAGATTGACGCCGGCGAGAACGACCCCAAGGCGGTGAAGCGCTCGCTGCAGCAGATCGCACTGTCGAGCGACCGCGCGGCGCACATGGTGAACCAGCTGCTCGCCATGGCGCGCGCCGAGGACAGGGAGCACGCCGCGAGCCGCCACAGCGTCAACCTGACGCGCCTAGCCACGGAGACCGTACGCGCTTTCGTGCCGCGAGCCATGGAGAAGCACATCGACCTCGGATACGAGGGGCCCGACTCGGGCAGCGGCGGGCCGGTCAAGGGCCATGCACTGCTGCTGCGCGAGCTGATCCGCAACCTGGTCGACAACGCGCTCCAGTACACGCCGGCCGGCGGCACGGTGACCGTGCGGGTGATGGATGACCCGTTCGGGCAGGTGGTCGTACTGCAGGTGGAGGACTCGGGGCCGGGCATCCCCGCCGCGGAGCGCGAGCAGGTGTTCCAGCCCTTCTACCGGGCGCTGGGCACCGACGTCGACGGCTCGGGGCTCGGCTTGGCCATCGTGCGGGAGATCGCGCAACAGCACGGCGCGGAAATCACGCTGGAAGACGCCAACCCACGACAGCGCACAATCAGCGAGGCCATTTGCGCAAGCGGCCCGGGCACCCGGTTCACACTGCGTTTTCCCGCCGTGGCCGCCTCTCGATGATCAGCTTTGAACCAGGCGCCGGTGCTTCGCGATGGACATCAGGATGCCCAACCCGCAGCCGAGCGTGACCATGGCCGTGCCGCCATAACTGACGAAGGGCAGCGGCACGCCCACCACGGGCAGGATGCCGCTCACCATGCCCATATTGACGAAGGCATAGCTGAAAAAGTTGAGCGTCACCGCTCCCGCCAGCAAGCGCGAGAAGACCGTCGGCGCCTCGGACGCGATCATGAGACCGCGCAGGATGAGAAAAGCGAAGCCCAGCAGCAGCGCCGCCACACCCATGAGCCCGAACTCCTCGGCGAAGGCTGCGAAGATGAAGTCGGTGGTGCGCTCGGGGATGAACTCCAGGTGGGTCTGCGTGCCCTTCATGAAACCCTTGCCCTCGATGCCGCCCGAGCCGATGGCGATCATTCCCTGGATGATGTGAAAACCTTTGCCGAGAGGGTCCTTGGTGGGGTCGAGCAGCGTGCACACACGATGCTTCTGGTAGTCGCGCAGCACCAGCCATTTCACGCCTTCCTGGCAGAGGGTGCCTTCATACATGACGATGGCCGAGATGCCGATGGCTGCGACAACGAACACTGGCACGATGAGCCGCCAGGACAGCCCCGCGAAGAAGATCACGTACAGCCCGGCGGAAGCGACCAGGATGGCGGTGCCCAGGTCGGGCTGCTTCATGATCAGGCCCACCGGCACGAGGAGGATGAACGCAGCCACACTGAAATCGAAGGGCCGCAGCTGGCCCTCGCGCCGCTGGAACCACCAGGCCAGCATCAGCGGCATGGCAATCTTGAGCATCTCGCTGGGCTGGATGACGGCCACGCCGATGTCCAGCCATCGCGTCGCACCCTTCTTGGTGATGCCGAACACGACCGTGGCCACAAGCAGCGCCACGCCCAGCGCATAAAGCGGCACGGCGATCGCCATCATCCGCTGCGGGCTTACCTGTGCCACCAGAAACAAGATGCCGGCAGCCAGCAGCATGTTTCGTCCGTGGTCGACGAAGCGGGTTCCGTGGTCGAAACCAGCTGAATACATGGTCACGAGACCCGCTGCGCACAACAGAGCGATAGCCAGTGCGAGCGGCGTGTCGAAGCCCGTAAACACCGGCTTGATGCGCTGCCACGGCGAGGGCCGCTTGAAGACCGCGCTCATGGCTGCCCCGCCAGGGCGACGCGAGCCGGCGCGGAGGCCGCGCTCGATGAGGGCGGCGGCGCCGAAGCGGCGGCAGACGCCGCGCCAGCGAACGGCACGCCGAGCGGGATGGCCGAGGCGTCGCGTGGTTTGCCCACCGGCGCGCTGGACTTGCCCTGCTGAGTGAGGGCCATGTCTTCCTCGCTCGGCACCTGGCCCAGCAGCACGTAGTCGAAGACGCGGCGCGCGATGGGTGCGGCCGCCACGGCGCCGAAGCCGGAGTTCTCCACGATCACCGCCAGCGCGATACGCGGCTCCTCCATCGGGGCGAAGGCCATGTACAGCGAGTGATCGCGCTGATGCTCGGCCAGCTTGGCAGCGTTGTACTTCTCGTTGGCCTTGATGCCCACGGCCTGTGCGGTGCCGGTCTTGCCGCCGGTCTTGTAGGGCGCGCCCATGAAGACGCGCGTCGAGGTACCTTCCTGCGTCACGCCGTGCAGCGCGCGCATGACCAGCTCGGTGTGCTCGGGCTTGAAAGGCAGTGGCGTAAGCGCCTTGCTGGAGATCAGCCGCTTCTCATGCGTGAGCACGTTCTCCACCTCGCGCACCAGCCTGGGCTCGAAGCGCTTGCCGCCAGACACGAGAGTGGCGGTGGCGCTGGCCAGCTGCAGCATGGTGAAGCTGTTGTAGCCCTGCCCGATGCCCAGTGAGATGGTCTCGCCGGCGTACCACTTCTGGTGTTCGGGCCTGCGGTAGTAGCGGCGCTTCCACTCAGTGGAGGGCAGCACGCCGGCCACCTCGCCTTCGACATCAATGCCGGTCTTGCGGCCGAAGCCGAAGGGCGAAAGCTGCTCGTGCATGAGGTCCACACCCAGCTCGTTGGCCAGTGAGTAGTAATACACGTTGCTCGACTTCACGATGCTGCGGTACATGTCCACCGGCCCGAGGCCATGGTCGCCATGGCTGCGGAAGACGTGGCCGGCGAAAACGAAGGTCGAGTTGTCGTAAATGATCTGCTGCGGCGAGCGCTTGCCGGAGTTGAGCGCCGCCATGGCCATGAAGGGCTTGAACGTGGAGCCCGGGGGATAGGTCCCTCGCAGCGCACGATTGAGCAGCGGCTTGTCGATGGACTCGTTGAGCTCGCGCCAGTTGTCGACGTCGATGCCGTCCACGAAAAGATTGGGGTCGAAGGTCGGCTTGCTCACGAAGGCCAGCACCTCGCCGTTACGCGGGTCGATGGCGACCAGCGCACCGCGGCGATCCGCGAACATCTGCTCCACCAGCGCCTGCAAGCGGATGTCGATAGACAGGCGCACGGTGTTGCCAGGCGTCGCCGCGTGGCTGCGCAGCCGCCGTACGGCCCGCCCGCCGGCACTGGTCTCGACTTCCTCGAAGCCGGTAATGCCGTGCAGTTCGGCCTCGTAGCTCTGCTCTACGCCCAGCTTGCCGATGTGCTCGGTACCGCGGTAGTTGGCCAGTGTCTCCTCGGGCCAGTCTTCCATGGCCTTCTTCTCGGCCTGGTTGATGCGGCCGATGTAGCCGACGAGATGGCTGGCCACGTCGCCGAGCGGGTAGTTGCGAAAGAGCCGCGCCTTCACGTCCACGCCGGGAAAGCGGAAGCGCTGGGCCATGAAGCGGGCGACCTCGTCGTCGGTGAGCCGGGTGCGGATGGGCAGGGACTCGAAGCTCTTGCTCTCCTCGAGCAGGCGCTTGAAGCGCTTGCGGTCGCGCGCCTGGATCTCGACAAGGGTTGCCAGGGTATCGATGGTGCCGTCCAGATCATCCACTTTTGAGGGCGTGATCTCCAGCGTGTAGGCCGAGTAGTTCGTGGCAAGGACGATGCCGTTGCGGTCGACGATCAACCCGCGAATGGGGACCACTGGTAGCACCGCGATGCGGTTGGCCTCGGCCTGCGTGGCCAGCTCCTCATGGCGGTAGACCTGCAGGTAGACCAGGCGCGTGGCCACCAGGCCCAGGCCGAACAGCACGAAGGCGGCAGCCGCCAGCAGGCGCGTACGGAACCGCGCCACCTCCTGCTCGACGTTCTTGAGCTCGGTCACTTCGTCACCGCATCATCAAATGGAACGCGCTCTCAGAGCGGCCGGTTTTCGTCGGGGTCCGGCGCGCGTCGCTGAGGCGCGAGCAGCACCCACGTGACCACCGGCCACAGCAGCGCTTCGAACACGGGGGCGAGCACCAGTTCCCACCCTGGAAGCATGCCGCCGGCAATCATGCGCACGATGAACGACACCGCGTGTGCCGCGCCGAACAGTGGCAGGATCTGCACCGCCTGAGACGGAACAGTGAACCAGCGAAGGCGCCGGTGGATGGCGATCGCGAAGAAGCTCAGCAGCGTGTAGGCCAACGCGTGCTGCCCGAGGATGGCGCCGTCGTGTACGTCCATCATCAGTCCGAAGAAGAAGCCCAGGCCCACGCCCACACGGCGCGGCTGATGCACGTTCCAGAACACCAGCACGAGCGCGAGCAGATCAGGCATGGCCGGGTTGCGGCCCAGCGGCACCAGGTTGAGGCCAAAGGCCACCAGCAGCGTGAACGAAATGAACAGCGGATTGGCCGGGAGCAGCAGCTGGTCGGCGGCGCGAGGCAGGATCATGGTGTCATACCCCTGTCTTGGGCGCCCGGCCCGGCGCGCTTGCGCCCAGGCGCCGACGCCGTATCCACGGCAGCCTCGGCTTCCGGCCTTGCCGGCATCTGGAAGCCCAGCGGCTCCAGCACCAGCACGTGGCGCACGCCGTCGGGCCGCGCCGCCGGCACGAGCATCACCTTGGCGAAGCCAGTGTCGACCTTGCGGTCCACCGCGCTCACCCGCGCCACCGGCAAGCCCGGCGGGTAAACGCCGTCGACACCCGAGGTGTGCAGCTCGTCGCCCACCTGCACGTCGGCGTTGCCAGCCATGAAGCGCAACTCCATGCCGGAGCCACTCGCAATGCCGAAGGCCGCGCTGCGCGACTGCGTGCGGGTGTTCAGTACCGGGATGGCGGCATCCTTGTCAGTCAGCAGCGTGACTTCCGATGACAGCGGGTACACCCGTGTGACCTGACCGAGCACGCCCTGCTCGTTGACCACCGGCGAGGCGAGTGCCACACCCTGCGAGGTGCCGCGGTCGATGACGACCTTGCGCGAGAACGCATCGGGTGCCTCGTACAGCACCTCGGCAGGCTGAGCGCGCACGGCGATTGCCGCACGCAGGCCGAGCAATTCGCGCAGGCGGTTGTTCTCGGCCTGGAGCTGCTCCACGCGGGCGGCGCGCTCTGATTGGCGAGCCAACTGGGCGCGCGCCTCGGCCTCGCCGGTCAGCGCCTGCTGCAACCCGACCGCATACTCGCCCGCCGCGTTCCAAGCGTCCACCGGCACGCGAAGCGCGCGCTCCACCGGGTGCAGCACCGTGGCCACCATGGTGCGCAGAGGCTGCGTGAGCTTGAAGCGGGTGTCGGCCACCATGAGAAACACCGCCAGTGCCGAGCAGAAGGTGAGCTTGGTCAGCGCCGACGGCCCTTGCCGGAAGAACGGCGGCGGGGTCCGGTCGAGGGTGCCGATCGGCGTGGCCATGGGGTTCAGAGAGGGCGGCTTGGAGGTACTGCTTCAGGTCGCGAGGCTTATAGCTGCCGACCCCTCATTGTCATGTCACTCCGAGGTGAAGATGGCGCCGAGCCTTTCCATGCGCTCGAGGGCCATGCCGCACCCGCGCACCACGCAAGTCAGCGGATCCTCGGCCACGAGCACCGGCAGGCCGGTTTCCTCGGCCAGCAGGCGATCCAGGTCGCGCAGCAGTGCGCCGCCGCCGGTGAGCATCATGCCGCGCTCGGCAATGTCGGCGCCCAGCTCGGGCGGCGTCTGCTCCAGGGCATTCTTCACGCTGGAAACGATCTGGTTCAGCGGGTCGGTGAGCGCTTCCAGGATCTCGTTGCTGGAAATGGTGAAGCTCCGGGGCACGCCCTCGGAGAGGTTGCGGCCTTTCACTTCCATTTCCTTCACCTCAGAGCCGGGGAAGGCACTGCCGATGCTCTTCTTGATGGATTCGGCGGTGGGCTCGCCGATCAGCATGCCGTAATTGCGACGGATGTAGTTGATGATGGCTTCATCGAACTTGTCGCCGCCCACGCGGACGCTGCCCTTGTAGACCATGCCGCCGAGGGATATGACGCCCACCTCGGTGGTGCCGCCGCCGATGTCGACCACCATGGAACCGCTGGCTTCGGACACCGGCAATCCGGCGCCGATCGCCGCGGCCATGGGCTCCTCGATCAGATAGACCTCGGAGGCGCCGGCGCCCAGGGCCGACTCCCGGATGGCACGACGCTCCACCTGCGTGGAACCGCAGGGCACGCAGATGATGATGCGCGGGCTCGGCTTGAGCACCGAGCGCGGATGAACCATCTTGATGAACTGCTTGAGCATCTGCTCGGTGACCGTGAAGTCGGCGATGACGCCGTCCTTCATGGGGCGAATCGCGTCGATGTTGCCGGGTACCTTGCCCAGCATGGCCTTGGCTTCGGCGCCCACCGCCTGGATGGTCTTCTTGCCGTTGGGGCCGCCCTCGTGGCGAATGGCAACTACCGAGGGCTCATCAAGCACGATGCCTTTGCCGCGCACGTAGATCAGCGTGTTGGCGGTGCCGAGGTCGATGGCGAGGTCCGTCGAGAAATAGCGACGAAAGGATCCGAGCATGTTTGTTGTATGGCGTTCAGCGGCCACGTGCGGCTGGGTTGCCGCGCCGAGGGCGTGGATCGGACGACAGCGGGACGCGGCGCGTTGCCTTGCGTGAGGCATGAAGCAGAGCAAGCCGGCGCATCGAAGCGGTCAAGTGTGTGTTCGGGGACCCGGGACAATGGGCGCAGATGAAGCCACGTTCGATGCTGCGCCAAGCGGGTTGTAGATAACCGAAGATAATACCTGATCCCCTCTGTCATCAGACCCGCGTCAAGACGGTAAAAGCAACGCAATTCCCATGGCATTGACCTCCGACGACGTGAGCCGAATTGCACATCTGGCGCGGCTCGAACTGCAGCCGGCCGAGCAGGCGGCGATGCTGGCCCAGATCAATGGCTTCTTCTCCATCGTGGAGCGCATGAGCGCCGTCGACACCAGCGGCGTTGAGCCGCTGTACACGCCGCTGTCGGCGGCGGAGCAGGTGGCCCTGCGTCTGCGCGAGGACGTCGTCACGGAAGCCGAGCAGCGCAGCCTCAGCCAACGCAGCGCTCCATCCGTGCAAGACGGGCTGTACCTGGTGCCGAAAGTCATCGAATGAAGGCGATCCACGAGATGAGCGTGGCCGAGTTGGGCCGCGCCATGGCTTCGAAAGAGCTGTCGAGCACCGAAACCACGAAACATCTACTCGCGCGCGTTGCGAGTCACGAACATCTGGGCGCATGGCTGTGTGTCGACGGCGACAGGGCCCTGGACCAAGCGAAGTCCGCTGATCAGCGACGCGCCGCTGGTGCCACGGGTGCGCTGCTCGGCGTGCCGATCGGGCACAAGGACATCTTCGTCACCAGCGTACTGCCCACGACGGCGGGGTCAAAGATGCTCGAGGGCTACATGAGCCCTTTCGACGCCACGGTGGTGCGCAAGCTCGCCGACGCCGGCACAGTGACGCTGGGCAAGCTCAACTGCGACGAGTTCGCCATGGGCTCCGCGAACGAGAACTCGGCTTTCCGGCCGGTGAGAAACCCCTGGGACGAAAGCCGCGTGCCCGGGGGCTCGTCCGGCGGCTCGTCGGCGGCCGTGGCCGCACGGCTCGTGCCCGCCGCCACCGGCACCGACACCGGCGGCTCCATCCGCCAGCCGGCGAGCTTCTCGGGCATCACGGGCATCAAGCCGACCTACGGCGTGTGCTCGCGCTACGGGATGATCGCCTTCGCCTCCAGCCTGGATCAGGCCGGCCCGCTGGCGCGCAGCGCCGAGGACTGCGCCTTGCTGCTTTCGGCAATGAGCGGCTTCGACGAGCGCGACGCCACCAGCGCAGAGCGCGCCCCGCAGGACTACCACGCGGCGATGCTGAAGCCGCGAGAAGGCGCCACGGCCGCCAAGCCGCTCACGGGCCTACGCATCGGCCTGCCGCGCGAATTTTTCCCGGATGCGCTTGCCGCCGATGTGAACGGCGCAGTGCGCGCCTCGCTGAGGGAACTGGAAGCTCTGGGCGCAACGCTCGTCGACGTGAGCCTGCCGCGCACCGAGCTGTCGATCCCCGTCTACTACATCATCGCGCCCGCCGAAGCCTCGTCCAACCTGAGTCGCTTCGACGGCGTGCGCTTTGGCCATCGTGCGCGGCACTACACCGATCTGCTCGACATGTACAAGAAGTCGCGCGCCGAAGGCTTTGGGCCGGAAGTGAAGCGCCGCATCATGATCGGCACCTACGTGCTCTCGCACGGCTACTACGACGCCTACTATTTGCAGGCGCAGAAACTGCGCCGCATGATCGCCGACGACTTCCAGGCGTGTTTCCAGCACTGCGACCTGATCGCAGGGCCGGTGGCACCCACCGTCAGCTGGAAAATGGGCGACAAGGGCGACGACCCGGTGGCCGCCTACCTGGCCGACATCTTCACGCTGCCGGCCAGCCTGGCCGGCCTGCCCGGCATGAGCCTGCCCGCGGGCTTCGGCGAGGCCGGCATGCCAGTGGGCCTTCAGCTCATCGGCAACTACTTTGACGAGGCCCGACTGCTGCACGCGGCGCATGCCTTCCAGCAGGCAACCGACTGGCACACGCGCACGCCGGCGGGGTTTTGATGACAAGCACACTCATCCGCGGCTACGAGGTCGTGATCGGCCTGGAGACGCACGCACAGCTGTCCACGCACTCCAAGATTTTCAGCGGCGCGCCCACCGCCTTCGGCGCCGAGCCCAATACGCAGGCCTGTCCCGTGGACCTGGCGCTGCCCGGCACGCTGCCGGTGCTCAACCGCGGCGCGGTGGATCGCGCAATCCGCTTCGGCCTCGCCGTGGCCGCCAAGGTGGCTCAACACTCCATCTTCGCGCGCAAGAACTACTTCTACCCCGACCTGCCCAAGGGCTACCAGATCAGCCAATACGAGACGCCAGTGGTGCAGGGAGGCACGGTGGAGTTCTTCGTGGGCGACACGCCGCACAAGGTTCGCCTCACCCGGGCGCATCTTGAAGAGGACGCCGGCAAGTCGCTGCACGAGGATTACGCCGGCCAGACCGGCATCGACCTCAACCGCGCAGGCACGCCGCTCCTGGAGATCGTGTCCGAGCCCGACATGCGCTCCAGCACCGAGGCGGTGGCCTACGCAAAGGCGCTGCACGCATTGGTGGTGTGGCTCGGCATCTGCGACGGCAACATGCAGGAAGGCAGCTTCCGCTGCGACGCCAACGTGTCGGTGCGCAAACCCGGCGCGCCGTTCGGCACGCGGCGCGAGATCAAGAACCTGAACAGCTTCAAGTTCCTGCAGCAGGCCATCGACTTCGAGATCCAGTGGCAGATCGACCTGATCGAGGACGGCGGCCAGATCGAGCAGGCCACCGTGCTGTTCAACCCTGACACGGGCGAAACGCGCGCCATGCGCAGCAAGGAAGACGCGCACGACTACCGCTACTTCCCCGACCCCGACCTGCCTCCGCTCGTGATCTCGCCGCAGTGGATCGACGAGGTGCGCGAGGGCATGCCGGAATTGCCGGGCGTGATGGCGGCGCGCTTCCAGAAGGAGTACGGGCTGCCCGCGTACGACGCGTCGATGATGACCCAGAGCAAGGCTTTCGGAATCTTCTTTGAGACGACGGCTTGCGCGTGCGGCCAGCCCAAGCTCGCGGCCAACTGGCTGATGGGCGAGGTTTCGCGCCGGCTGAACGCCGAACAGCGCGAAATTGTGGCCAGCCCGGTGGATGCCGCCACGCTGGCGCGGCTCATCTCGCGCATCGCCGACGACACGCTGTCCAATGCCGGCGCCCGCCAGGTGTTCGATGCCCTGTGGACCGGCGAGGACCGCGACGTGGATGCCCTCATCAAGGCCAAAGGCCTGCGGCAGATGCGTGACACCGGCGAGATGGAACGCATCGTTGATGAGGTGCTGGCGGCCAACGCCCAGTCGGTGGAGGAGTACCGCGCCGGCAAGGAGAAGGCCTTCAACGCACTGGTGGGTCAGGCGATGAAGGCCACCAAAGGCAAGGCGAACCCGGCGCAGGTCAGCGATCTGCTGAAGAAGAAGCTCGGGGCTTAGCTGCGGTACTTCCCGCTAAAGCCGGCTGCATCGCCCAGAGGGGATACGGGCCGGCGACCGCCCTACCTGGCGTTGGTGCTTCGCCGCGCCGCGGACAGCGCCTGTGCCGACGCGCCCGGCTCCGCTGGGAGTAGGCCCATGGAACCCGGCGCCGCACCGGCCCATAGCTGCTTGAGGCGGACGAGCTCCGCGTCGAACAGCGCATTGATGCGCACCATCTCGGCCTGCTGGTTCTGGATCAGTACGCGCTGCGCCTCGGTCGCGGTCTCGTTACCTTCCAGCGCGTGCCTCAACTTGGCGGGAAGGGGCCGGCCGACGTAAAACTCGGTCTCGGCCAGGAGCGGCTTGCGCTCGGCCGCAAGATCCTCCAGACGGCGCTCGCAGCGCTGCACCGCGGCCCTCACATCGTCCAGCGCAACCGCGCGGGCCCTGTCATGCGCCGCCTGGCTGGGGAAGCGCACCATGAGGTTGCGGTCGCGCCGCAGTGCATCCTGCTGGGTCGCCCGCTCCGCGGCAAGCCGGGCGTCACGCGTCTCCTGCTCGGCGCGTTCCTCGGCACTGAGGGTTGGCGGCAGGATGCGGCGCACCGAACCGTCAGGATTGAGCACACGCTGGTCGCGCTGCGCACATTCGGGAATGGGCCGATCGGAGGTGAGTCGCTTGCCTTTGGCATCGGTGCAGCTGTAGATGGCTGCCTGCGCCGAGCCGGCAGCGAGGAGGGCCGCCGCCCATGCGCAATGAATCCCGATGCGAACCCCCTTCTTCACGCCTGCACCTCAGCTGCCGTAACGGTCGCGATACGCTGACACCGCAGCGAAATGCCGCGCCAGTTGCGGATCGTCGTTGGAGCGCAGGTAGTGCATCAGGTCGGTCAGCGTGGCAATCGACAGGACCGGCATGCCGTACGCGCGCTCGAAGTCCTCAACGGCCGAGCGCTCCGACAGGTTGTCGTCGCGACCGCCGCGCTCCATGCGGTCCATGGCGATGAGCACCGCGACCGGCTGGGCGCCGGCCGCGCGGATCATCTCGACCGATTCACGCTTGGAGGCGCCGTCGGTGATGACATCGTCGACGATCACCACGCGGCCCTTGAGCGGCGCGCCGACCATGAGGCCGCCTTCGCCGTGGTCCTTGGCTTCCTTGCGGTTGTGGCAAAAGGGCACGTTGCGCCCCAGCCGCGCCAACTCCATGGCCGTGGATGCGGCCAGCGTGATGCCCTTGTAGGCCGGGCCGAAAAGCATGTCGAAGCCCAGGTCCGAGGCGAGCAGGCGCCGCGCATAGAATTCCCCGAGGCGGCCCATTTTGGCGCCGTCGTCGAAGAGGCCGGAGTTGAAAAAGTAGGGCGATAGCCGCCCGGCCTTGGTTTTGAATTCCCCGAAGCGCAGCACGCCGGCTTGTACCGAGAAGGCCACAAAGTCCTCGGCCAGCCGGTCAGCTGCCGCATTCGCGCTCACAGAGGACATGGGGTGTTCCGTCTCGTCACATTGAACCTGAACGGCATCCGATCAGCGGCAGCCAAGGGCCTTCTTCCGTTCGCCGAAAGCCTGCGCGCCGATTGTATGGGGGTGCAGGAGATCAAGGCAGTAGCCACCGACCTGGCCGGACGCTTCGACCACGTGGCCGGCATGAAGGGTCATTTTCATTGCGCGCAGAAGAAGGGCTACTCCGGCGTCGGGCTCTACACGCGCAAGGAGCCAAGCGAAGTGGTCACCGGCATTGGGGACGCCGAATTCGACGCCGAAGGCCGCTATGTCGAGGCGCGCTTCGACACACCCACACGCAAGCTCAGCCTCATCAGCTGCTACTTTCCCAGCGGCTCCAGCGGAGAGCACCGCCAGCAAGCGAAGTTCCGATTCCTGGAGCTGATGGCGCCCCATCTGGTGCGTTTGAAGGCCGAGCGTGAATTCGTTCTCGTTGGCGACATCAACATCGCGCACAAGGAGATCGATCTCAAGAACTGGCGCAGCAACCAGAAGAACAGCGGCTTCCTGCCGGAAGAGCGCGCCTGGATGACGCATGCGCTCGATGCGATCGGCCTGGTCGACGTGTTTCGGCGGCTGAACCCGCATCCGGAGCAGTACACGTGGTGGAGCAACCGCGGCCAGGCCTGGGCCAAGAACGTCGGCTGGCGGCTCGACTACCACCTGGCTACGCCGGCCATCGGCGCGACGGCACGACGCGAGCACATCTACCTGGAGCAGCGCTTTTCGGACCATGCGCCACTGGTGATCGACTACGACTTCACGCTGTGAGCGGCGGGGGCGAAATTGGCCGTGGCTTGCCCGGCATTTCCGCCGCGCGTTATTCGCCCAACTCGGGGACAGTAACGCACGGCCGGCGCCGCGCGGTGCGGCGGCCGGCGTCCAACCCCCGCACCACATGCTGAAGAAACTGCTCACCTGCTCCTCGTTCGCCGTAATCGCAGGCTTCGCCCCTGCCGGGGCCCATGCCGGCGACCTGTACCTGGGCGTCGGGCTGCCGGGCGTGATGCTCGGCTACGCCCATCCGATCGACTCTCGTTTCGGCGTGCGAGCCGACGTGTCAACGCTCGGCACGCATTCGGGCACCGAATCCGAGAGCGGCATCGATTACGAGGGCACGCTCAAGACCACGCGAAGCGGCGTGTACGCCGACTGGTTCGTGAGCGGCGGATGGCGCCTGAGCGGCGGCGTGACGTTCAATGATTTCAAGCTCACGCTGGTGGGTCGGGGCAACGGCGGCACGATCACCATCGGCGGCACGGCGTACACCACCAGCCCGAACGACCGGTTCGACGTGCTGATCAAGTTCCCCAAGACCACGCCGTATTTGGGCTTCGGCTACGGCCATCACGCCGCTGATCCCGGATGGGGCTTCGTGTTCGATGCGGGCGCTTCGTTCGGACGCGCCAAGGTCACGGGCAGCGCGAGCGGACCCAACCTCTCGGGCAACGTGACGCAGGCGGACATCGATCGCGAGTTGGCCGAGGTGCGCGACGGCGCGGGCAAGATCCGCTTCCTCCCTCAATTGAGCGTGGGCGTGAACTACCGCTTCTGATTTGCGCGTGTCCCCAGCCGGGGACGGGGCGGCATGCCTGGGGGTTCCTAGAATCGCCGGATGTCCGCCCCCGCCGTACGCGCTGCCGCGCCCTCCCGCTTCAGCGCCCCGGCGCTGCATCGCCTCCTCGTCGTGGCCGTGCTGGGCTTCGCCTCCGGGTTGCCGCTTGCGCTCACCGGGCAGGCGATGCAGGCATGGCTTTCAGCCGAGCGCGTCGACATCGCGACCATCGGCTTCCTCTCCATCGTCGGGCTGCCCTACACGTTCAAGTTCCTGTGGGCGCCGCTGATGGACCGCTTCGAACTGCCGTGGCTGGGCCGCCGCCGCGGCTGGCTGGTGCTCACGCAGCTCGCGCTCGCCGCCGTGCTGCTGTGGATGTCGGCCACCTCGCCCTCGCAGACCACCCGGGCCTTCGCGCTCCTGGCCGTGCTGGTGGCTTTCGTCTCCGCCTCGCAGGACGTGGTGATCGACGCCTACCGGACTGACCTGCTGCACGCCAGCGAGCGGGGCCTGGGGTCGTCGATGTACGTGATGGGTTACCGGCTGGCGATGATCCTCTCCGGCGGGGTGGCCTTCATCTGGGTCGACCCCACGCAGGGCGGCGGCTGGACCTGGCCGCAGGTGTACCGCTTCATGGCTTGGCTCATGGTGGGCGCCGCCGCTCTCACCCTGCTGGCCCTGCCGCGTCTGCGCCATACCGCGGCGCCGCGCAGCGTGGCGCGGCACGACGTGCTGGGCTTCCTCGCAGTGCTGGCCGCCGTGGCGGTCGGGTTCGTGATGAGCGAGCAGCTGGCTCCTCCCATTGCCGCCACGCTGCTGGGGCCGGTGTTCGACGGCAGCGGCACCGCGGCGGGCATGCAGAAGAAGTGGACGGACCTGCTCGCGCTGATGCTGGGCATTGGCTTCACGCTGCCGCTGGCGGCGTGGGCGGCGAGAGCGGCCAAGTTCGAAACGCTCCTGGGCGGGCTGCGCAGCTACTTCTCGCAGGCCGGCGCGGCGGCGTTCCTGGCGTTCATCGTGCTGTACAAGCTGGGCGATGCCTTCGCCGGCTCGCTGATGACACCGTTCATGCTGCAATCCATGGCGTTCAGTACGGCGGAGGTGGGCGTGGTGAACAAGATCATCGGCCTGTGGCTCACCATCGTGGGCGCGCTGGTCGGCGGCGCACTGATGATCCAGCTCGGGCTGTGGCGTGCCCTCATGCTGTTCGGCGCACTGCAGATGGCGAGCAACCTCGGCTTCTGGTGGTTGGCCGTGAGCGGGAAAGGGCAGCTCGCCGGCCTCGTCCTCCCGGCCTTCGACTGGGGCTTCGTCTCGCTGGCGCACGACACACCGGTCGATGGCGGCCTACTGGTGGTGATCGCCGCGGAAAACCTCTCGGGCGGGATGGGCACAGCGGCCTTCATGGCCTTCCTGATGAGCCTGTGCAACCAGCGCTTCACGGCCACGCAGTTCGCGCTGCTGTCGGCCTTCGCCTCGGTGGGGCGTGTGTGGGTGGGGCCCCTGGCCGGGGTGCTGGCCGAATCCATCGGCTGGCCTTCCTTCTTCATCCTGTCGACGGTAATGGCCGCGCCGGCCCTGGCCATGCTGTGGTGGCTGCGTGCGCCCGTGCGGGCGCTGGAGGTCGATCCCGACGCCCGTCCGGGCGACGACGACTGAACCGCCTGGTGCCGAACCGATACTTGATTGCGGCGTAAGGCACCATAGTTGCAGGAATGGTGGTGTGGTGTTGCACTGCCCGACTGCACGGTGTCCAACTCATGAACCCTGAATTCGACCCTCACGGCTTCCAACCCGACCCGGCGCTGGGCCCGCATGCCTGGGGCTGCACCTGCGCGATGCATGCGCGCCGCCGCTTCAACCGCAGCATGCTGGCTGCGGGCGCTGCGCTGGCTTTGCCCGGCGTGGCCGCCGCCGACGGCATCGCCCTGCCCGACCGATCTAGCTTGGCCGGGCTGGTACCCGCCGAGGAAATCGAGCAGGCGGCCGCGCAGCAGTACCAGCAAATGCTCCAGCAGGCGGCACAGAAGCGGGCGCTGGCGCCCGAGAGTCACCCGCAGGTGGTGCGGCTGCGAAGCATCGCCAAGCGGCTGATCCCGTATGTGGACGCCCCCAACCTCAAGTCGACGCCGCGTGCGGCACGCTGGAACTGGGAGGTCAATCTGATCGGCAGCAAGCAGATCAACGCGTTCTGCATGCCCGGCGGGAAGATCGCGTTCTTCTATGGCCTGCTGGACCAACTCAAGCTCAGCGACGACGAGGTCGCCATGGTGATGGGCCACGAGATCGCGCACGCGCTGCGGGAGCACGCTCGCGAGAGGATCGGCAAGAGTGCCGCCACGAACGGCCTGATCGAACTGGGCGCGGCGCTGTTTGGCCTGGGCGGCGGCGGTCGCTACCTCGCCGGCATGGGCGGCCAGTTGCTGTCGCTGCGCTTCGGCCGCGACGACGAGTCCGAGGCCGACAAGGTGGGCCTCGACTTGGCCGCCCGCAGCGGCTACGACCCGCGCGCCGGCGTCACGCTGTGGCAGAAGATGGGGCAGGCGACGGCGGGCCGGGGCGCGCCGCCGGAATGGCTGTCTACCCACCCGGCCGGAAGCACCCGCATCCAGGAAATCGAATCGAATCTGCCGGCTGTGCAACCGCTGTACGCGCGCGCCGCCAAGCCAACGCAGCGATTCGGGCCGCCGGCGTAGCGGCACCGCTCGGTTTCACGCCCCGGCCTCTGTCTGCGGAAGTTGGCCTCAGGTGCCCCCGACATAGGGGTTGTGGCGACGCTCATGCCCGAAAGTGCTCTCGGGCCCGTGTCCCGGCACGAAGCGTACGTCGTCGCCCAAAGGCCAGAGTTTGCTGACGATCGAGTCGACCAGCGCGGCGTAATCACCGCGCGGGAAGTCGGTGCGTCCGATGCTGCCGGCGAAGATCACGTCGCCAACGAAGGCCGTCTTCGTCTCGCGCTCGAAGAACACCACGTGCCCCGGCGTGTGGCCCGGGCAGTGGCGCACTTCAAGTTCGCAGTGACCGATCTGCACCGTGTCGCCGTCGTCGAGCCATCGGTCGGGCTCGAAGGGCTCGGCAGGCGGGAAGTTGAACATGACCCCTTGCTGCGGCAGCGCGTTGATCCAGAAGCGGTCTTCCTCCTGCGGCCCGGTGACGGGTAGGCCGCGCAGGCGGGACAGCTCGCCGGTGGCGCCGGCGTGATCGACATGGGCATGGGTGAGCCAAATCTGTTCGAGCTTGACGCCGAGCGAATCGGCGGCTGCGAGCAGCTTGGGCAGGTCGCCGCCGGGGTCGATGACCGCGGCCCTGCCGGTGTCGTCGCACCACACGATGGAGCAGTTCTGCTCGAAGTGCGTGACGGGAACAGTGAGGTAACGGAAAGCCATGCGGCGATTGTCCCCGGCCGCGCCGTTCAGCGCAGCACGCTCTGCAGCCAGACCTTCAGGTCGGCGATCTCCTCGGCGCACACCGAGTGCGGCATGGCGTACTCGTGCCACTCGACGGCGTAGCCCATCGCCCGTAGCACGTTACGCGAGACGGTGCCCGCGGCGAAGGGCACCACCGGATCGCTGCGTCCGTGCGCCAGGAACACGGGCGCGCCGGCATTGACCATGCTGCGCTCGGCTGCGAGCTTCGTCGCCAGCGGCAGATAGCCCGACAGCCCGGCCAAACCGGCCAGGCGCTCGCCGTACCTGAGGCCGGTGAGCAGGGTCATCGCGCAGCCTTGCGAGAAGCCTGCGAGGACGATGCGTTCGGATGCGATGCCACGCTGGCGCTGCGCGTCGATGAGCGCGGCTACCTCGCCCATGGAGCGGCGCAGGCCCGGCTCATCTTCCCGCTGCGGGATGTTGGGGCCGAGGATGTCGTACCAGGCGCGCATCACGTAGCCGCCGTTGACGGTCACCGGCATCATCGGCGCGTGGGGGAATACCCAGCGCACCGGCCCCACCGCGCCGAGATCGATCTCCTGCGCGAAGGGGACGAAATCGTTTCCGTCGGCACCCAGGCCGTGCAGCATGATGATTGCCGCCTCGGGCCGGGGGCCGGTCTCGATTTGAAGGGTTTCGAGTGCCATGGGGGGATCATCGCATCTGGCCCTGGCGCAGCACTCCGCATGCTTGTGAGCATCATCAACCATCGGTAAATGCCGCTGGCCCGCGGCAAAAGCCGCGACTCCGGGCTGCGAAGGCCCTGTGCAGTCGGCGCGGTGAGTCAGCCGTCGTCCATCGCCTGGTGGTGGCTCAGGTACACCCGACCGCGGAACCACGAGAGCCAGTCGCCCGTCTGAAGGGCATCGAGCACCGGCCCTTTCACCTCGCTCAGGTCGAGCCGGATGCCGCGCTCGCGCAACAACCCGTGCAGTTCCCGCAGCGCCGTGAGCCCGCTGAAGTCGATCCGGTTGACGGGCGACATCTGCAGCACCACGCGCGCGGTGCCGTCGTGCTGCGCGAGGTGCTGCTGCACCACGTCGGCCAGTTGGCGCGCGTTGGTGAAGAGCAGGCTTTCGTCGATGCGCAGCGCCATCACGCTGGGGGTCAGCTCCACGTCGTGGCGGCCGATGTTGCGGTAATGCTCGGTGCCGCGCACGCGCCCGAGGAGCGCGACATGCGGCCGTGCGGTGCGCTGCAGAAGCAAGGCGATGGACCCGGCCACGCCGACGCCCAACGCCCACGCCACGCCGGCCAGCACGGTGAGCGCGGCCACCACACCCATCAGCACGCCCTCGGGGCGAGAGTAGCGCCAGGCTTCGCGGAACGGCGTGCCGTCGAACAGCGACGACACGGCGATCAAAATGGTGGCCGCAAGCACCGCCGTGGGCAGCAGCGCCAGCGGGCGCGCCAGTGTCACGATGGCCAGTGCCATGAGCACTGCGGTGAACACGCCCGCCAGGCGCGTGCGGCCGCCGGCCTCGACGTTCACGATGCTGCGGGTGAAGCTGCCGGCCACCGGCATCCCGCCGCTCACGCCCGCGGCGAGGTTGGCCACCGCCAGGCCGGCCAGCTCGCGCCGCGGGCGGATGCGGCTGCCGTCCCGATGCGCCAGCGATTCGGCCACCACCAAGCTGCTGACGAAGGTGACCAGCGCGATGAGCACCGAATCGGGAAGCATGCGCTTCCACAAGTCCAGATCCAGAGGGGGCATCGCCAGGGACCACTCCAGTGCGGGCAGCGGGCCGACCAGCGCCACGCCGTGCCGGCTGGCATGGGTAGCTGCCGCCACGGTGATTGCCAAAAGCAACACTGCCAGTGGCGCAACGCGCGCGGCAGTCTGCCCAAACTGGCGCGGCAGCCGCCGGGCCAGAAGCGCCGCGGAATAGCGGCGCGCCAGCCACAGGAGCACCAGTGCCGTGACGCCAAACGCCGCGGCAAATGGCGACAGCAGCACGCCCGAACTCACCCATGAGGCCACTACGCGGGGCAGGCTGGAGCCTTCCGCGCTCGCGCCCAGGAGCACCGGCAGTTGACTGAGCGCGATGGACAAGGCCGCGCCCGTTTCGAACCCCTGGAGCACCGGCACGCTCAGCAGTGCTGCCAGCGCATCCAGCCGCCACCACGCTGCCAGGGCGAGCATCACGCCGACCTCCACCGCTAGCACCAGCGCCACGCCATGGACGTCGGCGTCAGTCGGCGCATTGGCAATCGCCTGCGACACCATCAGCGAGATCACCGCCACAGGCCCCACACCCATGCCTCGGCTGGAGCCCAGCGCCGCGTAGGCGGCCAGGGGCAACAGGCTGGCATACAGCCCCGCCTGCGGGGGCAGGCCGGCCAGCAGCGCGTAAGCCAGGCTCTGCGGGATCAGCAGGACGCTGACGATGCACGCCGCGACGAGATCGTCGCGCAGGTGTTCAACCGGAGGAAGGGAGGGCACGATGCGCAGGCTCGGATTCCAGCGGGGGTCGGGGCCGCCACACCGCGGCCTGGCGAGTTTCACCTGTAAACACCTTAGGCCGTGCGACCTTGGCGCTTGTGCCACATTCCGGGCGAATGTCGTCGACAGCTTTTAGCCCTTCTTCTGAAACCCCGGTGGCGACGTCCGATCTCGGCGCGATCATCAGCCGGGTCCAGTCCAGCTTCATACGCGGGGTTCCCACTCGCGAGTTCCTGGAGCCGCTGCTGACCGGCCTGCTGGCCTGCACCCGCAGCAGCTTCGGTTACATCGCGCGCGTGCTCCACGATCCTGGCGATGGCCATCGCTTCCTGCGCATGGTGGTGCTCAGCGATGCCGGGTGGGACCCGAGCGCGCGCGAGCGGCTGAGGGCTCATCGTTACGGCGAGCAGCCGCTGGAGTTCCACGAGCTGTCCCACCTGTTCGGCACCGCTGTGCTGTCAGGCCGGCCGGTTATCGCCAATGATGCCGAGCACGACCCTCGACGCGGTGGGCAGGCGCCGGGCGCTCCGGCCCTCAAAAGCTTCCTTGGCGTGCCTCTCTCGCACAGAGGCGAAATCGTGGCATTGATCGGCCTTGGCAACCGCGAGGGCGGCTACGACCAAGCCCTGGTGACCGGGCTGGAGCCTTTGTTCTCCAGCTTGGGCGACATCATGGGCGCGGTGAAGCTGGATGAGGCGCGCCGCGCCGCCGAGCGGGCGTTGCGGGAGAGCGAGGAACTTCTTCGCACCACGTTTGAAACGGCCGCGGTCGGCATCGCGCACATCACGCCGCGCGGCCGCTTCATCCGCGCCAACCAGCAGCTGTGTGAGGTGCTCGGCTACCCCCGCGAGGATCTGCTTGGGCTGAGCGTGCACGACGTGACCATGCCAGCGGACCGGAAGGCCAGCCGCGAGTACGCGCGCCGCCTATTGCGCGGCGAACCGGGCGGCCGCGCGCAGGAGACCCGCGGCCTACGACGGGACGGCCGCGCCATCTGGGTGTCGTACAAGGCGGCGCTAGCGCACGATGCCGCGGGGCGGCCGGCGCACTTCATTGCCGTGGTGGAAGACATCACGGAACGCAAACGCACGGAGGCCGCGCTGCTGGCAGCTCAAGCCGCCGAGCGCGCCAACGCCGCCAAGACGGAATTTCTCTCGCGCATGAGCCATGAGCTGCGCACGCCGCTGAACGCGGTGCTCGGTTTCGCGCAGCTGCTGCACATGGACACCACGCATCCGCTGACTCAGGACCAGCGGGCCAAACTGCATCACATCGAGGATGCGGGCGCGCATCTGCTGGCGATGATCAACGATGTGCTCGACCTCTCGCGCATCGAAAGCGGCGGCATGACACTCGCGCCCGAAACGGTGTCGCTGTCCTCCCTGGTGCGGGAGGCGATGGGCCTGGTGGCGCCCGCGGCGCGTGAAGCGAACGTGCAATTGACCACCGAGCCTGCGGCCGAAGCGCCGCACGGCGACCGCGTGCGGGCCGACCATCTGCGCCTGCGCCAGGTGCTGCTCAACCTGCTGACCAACGCCGTGAAGTACAACCGGCCGGAAGGCAGCGTGGCGGTGCGCTGGCGCGCGGCGCCGGCCGGCGACATGGTCCTTCTGGAAGTCGAGGACACCGGGCGCGGCCTCACAACGGCGCAGCGCGCCCATCTGTTCGAGCCCTTCAACCGGCTCGGGGCCGAGCGCACCGGCATCGAAGGCACCGGTATCGGGCTGGTGGTCACGCAAAGGCTCGTGCAGCTCATGGGCGGAACCATCGAAGTTCATAGCGAGGCTGGCGTCGGCAGCCGCTTCACGGTGGCCCTGCCCGCTGCCGTGCCGGCCAGCGAGACCCATCCTGCCGAGGCCGCGCCTCCCGACGCGTCGGGGCGCACGGACACACGCGACAGCGCGCGTCGCACCGTGCTCTATGCCGAGGACGACCCGATGAACGTCGAACTGGTACGCCAGGTGATGCTGCTGCGCCCGGACTGCCGGCTCGTGATCGCTCGCAGCGGCGAGGAGGCCGTCGAGGCAGTGCGCCGGGAGCGCCCGGACCTCCTGCTGCTGGACATGCATCTTGGCGACATGACGGGCCTGGACGTCGTGCGTGAGCTGGGAGGCGCCGCGGGCCTCGGCGGGCTGCCCTTCGTGGCGCTGTCGGCCGATGCCATGCCGTCAACCATCGAAGAGGCCCGGCGCGCGGGCTTTCTCGGCTATCTCACCAAGCCGCTTGACGTTGCCACGTTCCTGCGCACCATGGACGAAGCCCTCGCGGGCCGGCTGAAATCGGCGGGATAACGGCCGGTACTTACAGTCAGCGACTCCCCCTCGATATGAAGGGTGGCTCCTGGCCCGGCAGCCCCGAACGTCATCCCACCCATGGGCGCGCCGGAATTCGGTTATACGGCGCGCACTGGTGTGAATAGGGAGAACCACCTTGACGGTCATGCCCCTTGGCGCAAGCATTGAGATGCAATGCATGCATGCCAGGCAACCGTAATAGGTCTGTGGCACGCGCGTTTCCGTGATCACCCCAACGACGGCACCAAGCATGAAAGTTGCAATCGTCTCGACGCAGCGAACCTGGAAGCAAGAATCCGAGCCCTGGGCCAAATATCACCTGTCGCTCGGGTTCAGCAAGATCTATGTGTTCTGCGACGACGGACGCACGGATTACAAGCCCTCGTCCAGCGCGGTGGAATTGATTCCTTGCTCGAAGGAATATTGGGACACGCACTCGCCGAAACTTTGGCAGCATTACCTCGCCGACGTGCGTCGCGATTATGGGGGGCCGCATTTCGGCTCGCCAGAAAGCCTGACGCAGCGCCAGGTGCTCAACTTGAACGCCGGGTTTGCACTCGCCGCCAGAGACGGCATGGATTGGGTGCTCCATATCGATGACGACGAGTACTTCTGGTGTCCCGACACGTCGGCTGATGCGCATTTCGACGGCTTGCATCGCGCCGGCACCAACTATGCGGTGTACCTCAACCACGAGGCCGCCCTTTTTGGCGATGAAACACCCGCCGAAAAGAAGCTGCGCACCTGCTTCAAGAAAAACTGGGTGGGGCTTTGGGAAAATCAGAGAAACTCTATCAGCAGAGTCCTGCCCAACAAGCCGTATTTCGCCTGCTATTCCAACGGCAAGGCCGCCGCAAGAGTTATGGCGGAAGGCATTGTGGTACCCAATGGCGCACACACCATCTGGATCAACGACCCCATGCTTGCGAAGGCCGAATTCTGCCGGCCAGGCATCCTGCATCGACCCTACAAGAACGCCGCGCAGTTCTGCAACAAGTATCTGGCACAGGGCACGTTCTCCACCGAGATGATGATGGGCATGCCGTGGAACCTGCCCGAAATCCAAGCCAAGGCGCAACAACTCGTCCGGGAGGCCAACGCCGAAGGCTTGCGCGCGCTGTTTGAGCAGTTGGTGACGATATCCGAGGCTGAACGAGTCACCCTGGAGAACGAGGGCTTCTTGTTGACGCCCGACACTCCGTTGCCCTGCGACGAGCAGTGGCTGGTCCAGCAGGGCCAGCAGACCCCGCCTCCGCCCCCGAGAGGACCAGGGGTGGAGCCAGTGGCGCAGCCGCAGACCGTGGCGGAGGGGGTTGCGTAGAAGTCGGGGCCGCGCAGCAACGCGTGCAGCAAGATGGCCCCGAACGTGGCGGTGCCGATGCCCCCATGCTGAACGCGCCGCGCCGAACATCGCGATGACGTGCTGCACACCCAAGGCCAGTGTCTGGCCCCAGCGCAATCGCTCGTCGGAAGCGACCACGCTGCCGGGTTGCGCGTCGACCACGCGCCAGGAAGGGATGACGCCCATGGACATCCTCAGGGTGTGATGTCGCGCAACGCGCCCGGCCAAGTGTCGGCTGGGGCGAGCCAGCGTAGGCGGCGCCAGAGAGGAGATCAGGCAGGGAGCGAGGCGCGGGAAGGAGCGCCAGGAGCATGAAAAAGAAGGGAAGCGGGACAGGCCCCCGGGGACTCGCTCTCTCCTACCCCCGGGCTGCCCGCTTCCCTGGACGTCAATCGAACAGTGAGATCCCGATCACTTGACGTCTCCTGCGCCGTGGCGCAAAAACAAGCATAGCTGTTGGGGGGCGCTGCGCGACTGCAGCACCTGGAAGTTGCGCGCCGGAGCCGGCTGCCCCACGGGGCGCGGCGCTTCCCCGGCTAGGCGCGACTTGGGCAGTACCGGGGCACGTGGCACGAAAGGCTTGACCATGTTCATGTGCGACTCCTTGACCCGGTCATGAATTCGTCGGACGCAAGGGCCGGCCCTGCTGCAAGCCACAAGGCATGCGCCGCGCGCTGCACCCAGCCGCGCATGTCTGGTGGGGAGGGCAGTCGGGCGGCGCCCGTCTGCGACAGTCTCAGTAGCGACGAGGCGCCGCCCCGACATCGCGGTGCCGGAAGACGGCTCTGGCGGGGACCGGCTGCGGGGCGAAGGCGGCGCGTGATGAACATGCAACGACGTCCTTGTATTGGATGCTGGGAGCAGCACCGCCCCCGCATGTGCCTTCTTCAGCGCAGCTTCTGTGCCAGCGCTTTTCGCTTCGCAAGAGCTCGGCCACCTGGAGTCGATAGACAAAAAGCGTCGTGCCCGAGCCTGAATCGGGCATCACGGTGTCTTAGTCGCGAAAAAGTGTTAACGAGACCTACCGGATGTGTCAGTCCGCGGGGCCAAGGTGCCCGAGCGTCCAGATCGCGACCGCCGGATCGCTCAGCACACGGTTGTGTCCCAGTCCGCGCGTCGGCTCCAACGTGGCATCTTGCAGCGCGGCAACGACCCGGCGGGATGACGCGAGCGGCGCAACGCGGTCGCCTTCGTCATGCACGACCAGGGTGGGCTGAACGACGCGCGGCCCCAGCCACTCTGGCTCGAAGTGCGCAAATGGCACGCCTTCGCGCAGCTCGATGTGTGCACGCATCCGTTCGGCCACAGGCTCTGCCAAGCCGAGCCGGCGGGCAAACCCTCGCAGGAAATCACCGGGCGGCGCCGCCGGCGCGATCAGCACCAGCCGCTGCACCGCCAGGCCGCGCGCAGCACCGTGCAGCGCGGCCAACGCGCCCAGCGAATGCGCCACCACCGCGTGAAGGGGCCCCAACCGGCCATGAGCGGCGTGCAAGGCGCGAGTGAACTGCGGAAGCGTCGAACGCCAGCCACGACTGCGACCGTGCGCGGGGAAGTCCAGCAGCACCGGATCGAATCCGGCATCGGCAAGCGCCTCGCCCAGCGGGCGCAACTGCAGTCCGCTGCCCGCCCAGCCGTGCACCAGGAGCACCACCGGGCGGCCCGGCGGCACGTCGGGCCGCCGATACACGGTCAAGCTCGCGCCTTCGAAGGGCCAGCTGCTGGGCACCCAACCGGGAGGCACGGCCCGGCGCGTCGAGAGCTTCCAGGGTACGGGTGTGAAGAAGAGCCGCAGCGCCGCGCGCGTGCCCCAGCCTGGGGACAACGCGCCGATCGCGCGCAGCGCGGCGCCCAGTGCCTGCACCGTGCGGCTCGCGCCGTAGAAGCCGGCAGCGGGATTGGCGGACGCAGAAGTTTCCATAGGGCACATCTCTTCAGAGAGGACCGAAGTCGCTGTTGCGCTGCGGCACCGCGCGCCACAGCCGATGCAGATGCCAGGCGCCTTGTGCGGCGGCGAGGGCTGCGATGCAAGTGATAACGATCAGCATGGGGGATCCTTTATGCTCGCACGAGCGTGCGACATTGGTGAAAGCGGGGGGTTGGGCTGACATCATTCGGAAGCTTTCTCGGCAGGCGGGGAGCGCTCTAGCCCACTGAAACCCCGGAGTCGGCGGACCGGCCGGCGGCAGCGGGCTGGAGCGAGCGGATGAGCCGCTCGTAGGCAGCCCAGGCGCGATCCGGCGCGCGAGGATCACGCAGGAAGCGGGCATCGCGCATGAGCGCGACGAACAGGCCATCAAGCTCAAACACGACTTGGTCGACGTCGATGTCGGGGCGCAGGTGGCCTTCGTCGATGGCCTGGATCACAGTGCGCTTGAGCGCGCTGCGCCAGCCGAGAATGCCTTCGAGCAGCTTGTCGCGCAACGGGCCGTTGCGATCATCAAACTCGAAGGCGCCCGCACAGTACAGGCAGCTCGTATGCACATCGATGTCGCGCGCGCGCTGCAGCCACAGCCGCATGATGGCGCTCAGCCGCGGCAACCCGCGCGGCTCGCGCATCGCGGGCACGAACACCTCTTGCAGGAAGCGGCGGTCGAACTCCTCGATGACGGCGATCTGCAGCGCTCCGCGCGAACCCACGCGCGAGAACACGCCGCTCTTGGACAAGCCCAGGCGCTTGGCCACTTCGCCGATGGTCAGGCTGTCCACGCCATCCTGCACCGCCATGGTGAGGGCGGTATCGAGGATGGCGGTGAGGGTGAGGCCGCTGCGGTGGGTCCTTGTTTCCACGCAACGGAGGTTAGCACGGTCGTGCGAACTTTCAAGGTCCACGTTGCCCCCGGAAGCCAGCACAGCGCGGGTTCCGCACCGCCATCGCCCTTTACGCACGCTTCACCGACCTGCGGGGAGCAGTCTCCGGTGCGCTGTCCCACTCGCTGGCTCGCCGACGCCCTGTCGCGGCCGGCACAGAGTCGCCTCAGCGCCGCGCTCAACCCGCCGCGCGATGGCCTCGCGGCACCGCCGCCATCAGCTTGCGCGTGTACTCGTGTGCCGGCCGGTCGAGGATGTCCTCCACGCCGGCCTGCTCCACGACCTCGCCGTCGCGCATGACGAGCACCTCGTCGGCCATGAAGCGCACCACCGCCAGATCGTGGCTGATGAACACGTACGCCAGGCCAAGCTCGTCCTGCAGGTCCTTGAGGAGGTTGAGCACCTGCGCCTGCACCGACACGTCGAGTGCGCTGACCGCCTCGTCGAGCACCAGCACCTCGGGCTCCAGCGACAGACAGCGCGCAATGGCGATGCGCTGTCGCTGACCGCCGGAAAACTCGTGCGGGTACCTGGCCATGGCGGAATCTTCCAAGCCGACCTTGGCCAGCAGCTCCCGGGCGCGCGCCTGGCGCCCCGCGGCGCCGTCGCCCAGGCCGTGGATGGCCATGGGCTCGACCAGCGTCTGGCCGATGGTGAAGCGTGGGTTCAGCGAGGCATAGGGGTTCTGGAACACCACCTGGATGCGCCGGCGCACCGGCAGCAGCTCACGCCTGGCGAGCGTGAGCAGGTCCCGTCCCTCGAAAAGCACGCGGCCGCCGGTCGGCCCGCCGCTGGGCTCGTGCAGGCGCAGCAGGGCCAGCGCCAGGGTGGTCTTGCCCGAGCCCGACTCGCCCACGACACCCAGCGTGTTGCCGCGGCACAGCCGGAAGCTTGCACCGCGCACGGCCGGGAATTCCTGACGGCCGAACACGCCGCGGCGCAGCCAGAAGCTCTTGCGCAGGCCAGTGGCCTCGATCACCACCGGCGCATGCGGATCCTTGGCGGGCTTGCGGGCCAATGCCTCCTGCGGCGCGACAGACGCACTCGACGGCGAAGCAGACTGCGCCGCCATGTGGTCGTCGATCACCATCAGGCGATCGCCGCGGTGCTCCAGCGTGGGCCGGCAGGCGAGCAGGGCGCGGGTATAGGTGTCCTGCGGACGGGCGAAGATGTCAGCCACGGGCCCCTGCTCGCGCACCATGCCGTGGCGCATGACCACCACGTGGTCGGCGATCTCGCCCACCACGCCGAGGTCGTGGCTGATGAACAGCATGCTCATGCGGCGCCGCTCCTTGAGCCGCGCCAGCAGTTCGAGGATTTGCCGCTGGATGGTGACGTCGAGCGCCGTGGTGGGTTCGTCTGCAATCAGCAGCTTCGGCTCGCAGGCCAGCGCCATGGCGATCATCACGCGCTGCTGCTGGCCACCCGAGAGCTCGTGCGGATAGCTCGACAGGCGCCGCTTCGGCTCGGGCAGCCCCACCTCCGCCAGCAGTTCCTCGGCGCGCACCGCAGCCTGCCGCGACGACAGACCCAGGTGCTTGACGAGCGGCTCGCACACCTGCTGGCCCACGGTGAACACGGGGTTCAGCGAGGTCATCGGATCCTGGAACACGCAGGCGATGTCGCGACCGCGCAGCGACTGCAGTTCGGTGAGCGTGGCGGCCATCATGTCGCGGCCCATGAATGTGATGGCGCCGTGCCGCTCGGCGTTGTCGGGCAGCAGGTTGAGGACGGACATGGCAGTCACGCTCTTGCCCGAACCCGACTCGCCCACCAGCGCCACGGTGGTGTGCTCGGGAACCTCAAAGCTCACGCCGGTGTGGTCGCGGCCCACGGCCTGCGCGCGCGTCTGCGTGCCGTCGACGCGGCCCATGCGAAAGGCCACGCGCAGCTCGCGGATGGACAGCAACGTGCTCATTCGAGGCCGCGCAGCTTGGGGTCGAGCGCGTCGCGCAGCGCGTCGGTGAACAGGGAGAACGCAGTAACGAACACCGCCATGAAAACCGTGGCCGCGGCCAGCTGCCACCAGTGGCCGAGGATCAGCTCGCTCTGTGCCTCGGCCAGCATCGTTCCCCAGGACACCTCGTCCACGCCCACGCCGAGCCCGAGGTACGACAGGATCACCTCAAACTTGATGAAGCCCACCACCAGCAAGGACATGCGCACGAGGATCACGTGGCTCACGTTGGGCAGGATGTGGCGGAACATGCGCGAGGCCGTGGAGGCGCCAATGGCCTCGGCGGCGCGCACGTAGTCGCGCACCGAGTGCTTGAGGAACTCGGCACGCACCTGTCGGTACAGCCCCGTCCAGCCCACGAGCGCCAGGATGATCGCCACGCTGCCGATACCGCGTCCGAAAATCACCGCGAACGACAGGATGAGCAGGATGTCGGGAATCGATGTGAACACCGCGTACAGCCACTCGAGGAAGTCGCCCAACCGGCCGCCGAAGAAGCCGGCCAGCGCGCCCAGCAGCGTACCGATGAGCGTGGCCACCAGCGCACCCAGCAAGCCGACGAACACCGAGGTCTGCGTGCCCTTGAGCGCCTTGGCCAGCACATCGCGGCCCAGGCGGTCGCCACCCAAGGGCAGCGTCTCGCGCTTGGGCGCTTCAACGGTGCGGTACTGCTGGACCCGCCGCTCCCACTGTTCGTAGTAAGGCGCGAGCGGATCCACCGACGAGATGTCGACGTTCGGCCCGCCAGGCACGGGGATGGCAGCCGCCTCGCGCGCAGCGGCTGGACCCATGAACGATGGCGGCGCACTGGGCACGCCCACCTCGCTCTGCCAGTCCTTCGCTGCCAGTCCGAGCGCCGCCAGCGCGATGAGGATCACGAAGAGCAGCACCACGCCGAGCGACACCATGCCCACGCGATCGGCGCGCAGCCGCATCCACGCGGCATGCCACACGCCTTCGGGCCGGCCCGGCGCTGTCGCGGAGGGCTGGGTGCCGGTGGGCTGCAACACCGCGCTCATTTCAGGACCACCCGCGGATCGACCAATTTGTAGAGGATGTCCACCGTGAGGTTGATCAGCATGGTGAGCAGCGCCAGGTAGACCGTGAGCGCCTGGATCACCGGGTAATCGCTGCGGTTCACGGCCAGGATGACCTCGCGCCCCAGCCCGGGGATCGAGAAGAACACCTCGATCAGGAAAGAGCCGATGAACACGCCCGGAAGCGCCAGGCCAATGTTCGTGAGGATGGGGATCATCGCGTTGCGCAGCACGTGCCGGAACAGCACCGTGCGCTCGGTCATGCCCTTGGCGCGAGCGGTGCGCACGTAGTCCTGCCCCAGTTCGTCGAGAAAGAAAGTGCGGTACAGGCGCGTCTGCGGCGCGATGCCCACCAGCAAGGCCAGCATCACCGGCAGAGGCACGTAGAGCGCCAGGTTGGTCCACACGCTGTCGCTCCAGCCCTGCACGGGAAACCACCCCAGGCGGAACGCGAAGAAGTACTGCCCGAGGATGATGTAGACGAGGAACGACACCGACAGCACCGTGGTGGAAATCACCATGATGGCCCGGTCGGCGAGCGAGCCACGCCGGTACGCCACCCACATGGCAATCGGCAGGGCGATCAACGTGTCGAGCACAAGAATGGGGAGCATCACCGTCAGCGTGGCCGGCAGTCGCGTGGCGAAGATGTGGCCGACCGCCTCGTTCGTGGCCCAGCTGCGGCCCCAGTCAAGCGTGACGATGCTTTCCAGATAGATGCCCAGCTGCACCCACGCCGGCTGGTTCAGGCCCAGTTGCGCGCGGATCGCCTCGATCTGCTCGGGCGTGGCATTGAGCCCGCCCAGGATTTCGGCCGGGTCGCCGCCGAAGTACTTGAAGAGCACGAACACCAGCAGCACCACCCCGAGCAGGGTGGGAATCATCTGCAGCAGGCGCCGAAGGATGTACGCGGCCATGGACTTTGCGGGTGGGTCTCGATGAAGTGGCAGGCGGCCGAAGCGAGCGCAGTCTAAGCGGACATGGTGAGAACCCGTGAAGCCATCCAGCGTGCAGTCACCGCCATAGACTGTGCGGCTCCATGGCAGCAGCGAAAGACCGAAGGTGCGATTGATGAAGTGGCGCGGGATGAAATGGCGCGGCCCGATACAGGCAATCATGGTGCTGACCCTGGCCTTCGCGGCCGCAGCCCACGCTGCGACGGCACAGCCCGGCCCGGCGCCGGGCACCAAGGTGCTGCGCTATGCCTTCGTCGCAGCGGAAACGGGTTTCGACCCGGCCAAGATCAGCGACCTGTACTCGCGCACGGTCACCACACACATCTTCGAGGCGCTCTACAGGTACGACTACCTCGCGCGGCCGTTCAAGGTGGTGCCCAACACCGCCACCGCCCTGCCCGAGGCCAGCAGCGACTTCCGCACCTGGACCATCCGCGTGAGGCCAGGTATCCGCTTCGCCGACGACCCGGCGTTCAAGGGACAGCCGCGCGAGCTGGTTGCCGCCGACTACGTCTATGCGTTCAAGCGCCTTTTCGATCCCGCGAACAAGAGCCCTGTTTACACAAGCATGCGCGACGCGGGCTTCGTGGGCGTGGAAGCCCTGCGCGAGCAGGCGCTGAAGACCGGCAAGCCCTTCGACTACGACCGCGAGGTGGAAGGCCTGCGCGCGCTGGACCGCTACACACTGCAACTCAAGACCGAGGAGCCGCGCCCGCGCCTCATCTACACGCTTGCCGACAGCAGCGTCGGCGGCGCGATGGCGCGCGAGGTGGTAGAGCACTACGGCGACGCCATCGCCGAGCACCCGGTGGGCACGGGGCCGTTCCGGCTCGCGCAGTGGCGCCGCAGTTCACTCATCGTGCTGGAGCGCAACCCGACGTTCCGCGAGGTGCTCTACGACGGCGCGCCGGCCGCGGACGACGCCGAAGGCCAGGCACTGCTGCGCCGCTTCAAGGGGCGGCGCCTACCCATGGTGGACCGGGTGGAGGTGAGCATCATCGAGGAGGGACAGCCGCGCTGGCTGGCTTTCCTGAACGGGCAGTTCGACTACGTCGGGGTGCCGCTGGAGTTCGTCGACATGGCGGTGCCCAACGGCCGCCTGGCGCCCAACCTGGAGAAGCAGGGTGTGCGGGCGTACCGCGCGGTACAGCCCGATCGCACGCTGTACTACTTCAACATGGAAGACCCGGTCGTCGGCGGCTACACCGCCGACAAGGTGGCACTGCGCCGCGCCATCAGCCTGGCCACCGACGTGTGGCGCGAGATCCGCGTGCTGCGCCGCGGGCAGGCCATCCCCGCGCAAAGCATGGTCGCCCCCGGCACCTGGGGCTACGACCCCGAGTACAAGAGCGCCAACAGCGACTACGACCCGGCGCGCGCCAAGGCGCTGCTCGATCTCTTCGGCTATGTCGACCGCGACGGCGACGGCTGGCGCGACCTGCCCGACGGCCGGCCGCTGGTGATCGAGTATGCGAGTCAGCCCGACGCCATCTCACGTTCCTTCGACGAGGTGTGGAAGAAGAACATGGACGCGATCGGCGTGCGGCTCAGGGTGCGCACGGGCCAGTGGCCCGAGCAGCTCAAGGCCGCTCGCGCCGGCCAGCTGATGCTGTGGCAGCTCGGCTACTCAGCCGGCTCGCCCGATGTGCAAGACAGCCTTCAGCTGCTGTACGGCCCGGCCGCCGGCGGACAGAACCTGCCGCGCTTCAAGCACGAGCGATATGACCAGATCTATCGCGAGATGGCCGGCCTGCCCGATGGGCCGAAGCGCCTGGCGCTGCTGCGCGAGGCCCAGCAGATCGTGACGGCCTACGCGCCGCACAAGTACAACGTGCACCGGATCTCCACCGAGCTCACACAGCCTTGGCTGCGCGGCTTTCGACGGTCGCTGTACGGGAACCAATGGTGGCACTACGTGGACATCGAGCGCAACGCCGCGCCAAGTCCCGCTGTCTCGCACTGAGCCCATTCCGTTCGCTCTGAGCCCAGCCCACCCCTTTCCCGCTGAGTCCACCCCGTTCGCTCTGAGTCCACCCCCATCCGCTCTAAGCCCACCTCCCGTTCGCGCTGAGCCCACCTCCCGTTCGCGCTGAGCCCACCTCCCGTTCGCGCTGAGCCCACCTCCCGCTCGCGCTGAGCCCATCTCCCGTTCGCGCTGAGCCTGTCGAAGCACCGGCACCAGCGCCACACACACCGGCCGCAGGCGGACCCGTTGCGCCGAGCTTGTCCAAGCGCCCTCGCCAACATGCGAGGACAGTCGACAAGCCCGATGCGAACCGAGCATGTTGCGATCACCCAGCCACGCCGCGTAAGCTGGGCCATGGCTTCACCTGCGCGCCGCCCCGGGACCACCCCGATCGATCGCTACGCCGACGTGCACGGCTCGTTCCGATGGCTCGTGCCCGCGCAGTTCAACCTCGCCGAGGTGTGCTGCCGCCGCTGGGCACGCGACACGCCCGAGGCTGTCGCCGTCCACTGGCAGCACGAGAACGGCGACGTGGGAAGCATGAGCTACGCCGAACTGCAGCATCAGGCCGACCGGCTTGCCCAATCGCTGATGCGCCATGGCGTGACGCGCGGTGATCGCGTGGCCATCGCCATGCCGCAAAGACCGCAGACTGCCGTCTCGCACATGGCCATCTACCAACTGGGTGGCGTCGCCGTGCCACTGTCCATGCTGTTCGGACCAGAGGCACTGGAGTACCGACTCAACGACAGCGGCGCACGGTTCGCCGTGGTGGACGAGACGACCATCGACGCGCTACTCGCCGCCCGCCCTGCGTGCCCCTCGCTTGCCACCGTCATTGCGGTCGGTGGCGCCACCGGCCGCGGCGACGTCGACTGGGCCGACGCACTCGGCCGAGAAGACGGGCCCTTCACCCCGGTCGCCACCGACGCCGATGACCCGGCGCTGCTGCTCTACACCAGCGGCACCACCGGCCAGCCGAAGGGCGCCCTCATCCCGCACCGTGCGCTCATCGGCAACCTGCCTGGCTTCGTGTGCAGCCAAAACTGGTTTCCGCAGGATGACGCGGTGTTCTGGTCGCCCGCCGACTGGGCCTGGACCGGCGGGCTGATGGATGCGCTGTTGCCTACCCTGTACTTCGGCCGGCCCATCGTCGCCTTCCAGGGGCGCTTCTCAGCGGAGCAGGCGTTCGCGTTGATGCAGCGATACGGTGTCACGCACACCTTCCTCTTTCCCACGGCGCTCAAGGCCATGATGAAAGCCGTGCCCCGACCACCAGACCGCTACGCGCTGAAGCTGCGCGCCGTCATGAGCGCCGGCGAGGCGGTCGGCGAGGCGGTGTTCGACTACTGCGAGCGCAGCCTCGGCGTGATCGTCAACGAGATGTTCGGTCAGACCGAGATGAACTACGTGGTCGGCAACTGCGCGCTGCACTGGCCCGCGCGGCCGGGCAGCATGGGCCGCCCCTACCCTGGCCACCGCGTGGCCGTGATCGACGAGGAGGGCCGCGAATGCCCGCGCGGCACGCCGGGCGACGTGGCCGTGCATCGGCGCGACGTGCATGGCCACCCCGACCCCGTGTTCTTTCTCGGCTACTGGGGCCACGCGGAGGCGACGCGCCGCAAGTTCACCGGCGAAGTGCACGATTCGTGGTGCCGCACCGGCGACACCGCGGTGATGGACGAGGACGGCTACCTTTGGTACCAGGGCCGCAGCGATGACGTCTTCAAGTCGGCCGGCTACCGCATCGGCCCGGGCGAGATCGAGAACTGCCTGGTCAGGCACCCGGCGGTGGCCAACGCCGCGGTGGTGCCCAAGCCCGACCGCGAGCGGGGCACGCTGGTCAAGGCCTACGTCGTGCTGGCGCCGGGCCATGCCGGCAGCGAGCAGCTGGTCGACGAACTGCAGCGGCATGTGCGCGGCAAGCTTGCGCCCTACGAATACCCAAAGGAGATCGAGTTCATCGACGCCTTGCCGATGACCACCACCGGCAAGGTGCAGCGCCGCGTGCTGCGCGAGCGCGAAGAGGAGCGGGGGCGGGGGGACTAGAGCTCGCTGGCCCAGCCGACGATCTGCGAGGACTGCAGTGCGCCGGAAATGCGTTTGTCCTCCCGGCCGCCGCGCAGCCGGAGCATGGTCGGGATGCTGCGGATGGCGAACCGCGACGACAGGCGCGGGTTCGCGTCGCTGTCCACTTTGGCGAACACGGCGCGGCCCTTGAGCTGCCGGGCAGCCAGGGCGAACTGCGGGGCCATCGCGCGGCAGGGGCCACACCACGCCGCCCAGAAGTCCACCACCAGCGGCAGTTCCGTCTTGCCGGCCACCGCATCGAAACTGGCCTCGGTGAGATCCACCGGCTCGCCGGACAGCAGCGCCTGGCCGCAACGGCCGCACACCGGGTCATCGGCCAGGCGCTCGTCGGGCACGCGGTTGGTGGAGGCGCAGTGTGGGCAAGCGATCAGCATGGCGATGTCTTCCGGTGGGCGCAATGCCCGGCAACTGGCGTTCCCCGCCGCGCTTTCAAGGTTGGCGCCACGGGAAGTCAATGAGACATGAGCACCGGCACGGTCATCGACTGCAGCAGCGTGCGCGTCACGCCGCCCAGCGTAAGTTCCCAGGCGCGCGGGTGCCCGTAGCCCCCCATGACGATGAGATCGGCCTCGATGTCGGCCGCGTGCGAGAGCAGGGCCTCGGCCACCGGCGCATCGGGAATCCAGCCGGGCATGATGCGCTCGGCCAGCGTGGGTTCCCGGCGGCCCCGCGCCACGCACGTGGCCTGCACGTCATGGCGAGCGAGGTGAGCCTGCACGTCGGCCAGCCCCGCGGCGGAGTCGGAGGCGCTGGCGTGAGCGAAGTGAACCAGCTCCACGTGCCGGGCGCGCCGGAGCAGCGGCAAGGCGTCGCGCAGCGCACGTGCGCTCTCACGCGTGCCAGACCATGCCACCAGAATGCGGGTCGCGCAGGTGGAGGGTTCGCCGGGCATGGCATAGGGCACGAAGAGCAGCGGGCAACCCGCGCTCACCAGCAGCCGATGGCTCAGCCGGGCGGTATGGCCTTCGGGGTGCTGCGTGTCGTGCTGCCCCAACACGATGAGATCTGTGCAGCGGGCGCGCCGGAGCAAGGCGCCCAGGGCATCGCCTTCGGCCATCTCCAGCGCAAGATCGGGCACTACTGCCTGGACCCGGGTGCGAGCCTGGTCCCAGCGCGCTTGCCGATCGTCCACCGTGAGCTGCGCAGCCACCGCCGCGGCCTCAGCGGACAAGTAGGCGCCTGGCGCCGGCAGGTCCACCGCGTACACCGCCGCAACCACGGCATCCAGCGCACCGGCCAGCCGCGCGGCGATGCCCAGCACCTGTGCGGCATGCGGGCTGTCGTTCACGTGCGCGAGCACCTGGCGGATCGTACTCATGAGCACCTCCAGCTTGTGTCCGGCCCGATGGACGGGGCCGACGCGTGGAACATCGTCCGCCAGGTCCGATCAAAGCGTTCCCTATAGATGTTCCTTTTTCACTTCACTGACAAGGAGGTGCAAACCATGATGCGACTGAAGCATTGGCAAGACGCGGTCAACGCGGTCCTGGGTGCATGGCTGGTGCTGTCCCCTTGGGCTCTGGGCGTCCAGGCAGAGGCCGCTCCCACATGGAACGCGATCATCGTGGGCGTGGCGCTCATCGCCGCGGCGCTGGGTGCGATCTTCGTGCCGCGCGCCTGGGAAGAGTGGACCGAATGCCTGCTGGGCTTGTGGATGGTCGCCTCACCCTGGGTGCTGGGCTTCGCCGGCACGGCGCGCACATCGGCCGTCGTCACCGGCATCGTGGTTGCCGCGCTCGCACTGTGGACGCTGGCGACAGACCGGGACTACAGCGCCGCTTGGCGGCACGATCGCACGGCGCAATGATCTGCTCCTTCGAGCAGCGAGCCCCGCGGCCGATGACGGCCCCGGGGCATTTCTTCGCTTACAGCGGCAGCTCCGTGTAGTAGCGCCCGCCGTGGAAGATGAGCGGCAGCGCATCGGCCCGCTGCTCGCAACGCTCCACCTCGCCCACGAAGATGACGTGGTCGCCCTCGGCGTAGCGGCTGCGGTTGAAGCACTCGAACACCGCCGCAGCGCCTTCCAGGATAGGGGCGCCGCCACTGCCTTCGCGGAACAGCACGCCCGCGAAACGATCGGCCACCCGCATGGAAAAGCGCTCTGCGAGCTCACGCTGCTCGGCAGCGAGGATGTTGATGGCGTAGTGCGAGCCACGGCTGAAGTGCGGCATGGAGCCGGCCAGCCGCGACAAGCTCCACAGCACCAGCGGCGGGTCCAGCGACACCGAATTGAAGGAGTTGGCGGTCAGGCCGATGGGCGCGCCGTTCGCATCGCGCGCGGTCACGATGGTGACTCCGGTGGCGAACATACCCAGTGCAGCGCGGAATTGCGATGCGGAGAAGCTGGGCGCCTGCGCCTTCATCGGGGGGGACATGGGGCGATTGTCCGGGATCGCGCAGACGCGGGGATGCCTTCGCCGCACGCGCTGCTGCGATCCGGGACATCCCAACGTGCGCATACCGCCCCGCGGAGACCGCCGGCGTGGTGTTCCGGAATAGGCTTTCACGACGCTGCCTACCTGCGAAATGACCGCGCCAACCGCCTTCCGCCAGCAACTGCTCGGCACCATCCCGCGCCTGCGCCGCTATGCGCGTTCGCTGGTGTTCGAGCCAGGCGCCGCCGACGACTTGGTGCAGACGGCGCTGGAACGTGCGCTGGCTCACTCGCACCAGTTCGACCAGCGGCGCGACATCCTGGTCTGGGTGCTCAGCATCGCGCACAACGCCCACCTGGATGAGCTTCGGCGCCAGGCCCGCCTGGTGCCCGTGGAGCCCCAGACGCTGCAGGAAGGTGCGGGCTCGGTACTTGCGACGGGCCTGCCCGACCCCGGTCTCGCATGGACCTGCTGGCCGCGCTGGCGCAACTGCCGGTGGAGCAGCGTGAGCCGCTGCTGCTGGTGACCCTGGAACAGCTCACCTACGCCGAGTGCGCGCAAGTGCTGCGTATTCCCGTCGGCACGGTGATGTCGCGGGTGTCGCGAGCCCGGACGGTGCTTCGTGCGCTGCTGGAAGGCCAGGCGCCCGCTCCCTCGGGCACGCGCAGCCTGCGTCGCGTGGTGTGAAACCCATGAACCCCTCCCCCCATCCCAGTGAGCTGGGCGACAAGCTCTCGGCTTGGCTCGATGACGAGTTGAGCAACGCCGATCGCGCCGAGGTCGACGCCTGGCTTCGCGAACACCCCGAGCACGCCGCACGCGTGCGGCTGTGGGCTGCCGACCGCGATGCCCTGCGGGCGCGGCTGTCGCCTGTGGCGCAGGAGCCCGTGCCTACACGGCTTGAACAGCTGGTGTGGCGCCACCAGCCGGCGGTCGCACCGCTCGGATGGCCCCAGGCTGGTCGCCGCCGTGGCGGTGTTCGCCATGGGTGCAGCCGCCGGCGCCGGGGCGATGTGGGCTGCCCAACCGCGTGAAGCCGCTGGGCGCCACGCCGGCTGGGAACGCCGCGCGATCGTGGCGCACGCGGTGTACGCACCCGAGGTGCGCCACCCGGTCGAAGTGTCTGTGAAAGGCGCCACGCCGGCCGACAGCCGGGCGCAGGAGGAGCATCTGGCGCGCTGGCTCGCCAAGCGGCTGGAGCGCCCGGTCAAGCTTTTCGACTTGCGCGCTCAGGGCTACGAGCTGGTGGGGGGTCGCCTGCTGCCTGACTCCAACGGCCCGTGCGCGCAGCTCATGTACCAGCGCATCGGGGAAAACAGCGCCACGCGCGTCACCGTTTATCTGCGCCGACCCGACGACGCCACGCCGCCCGCTTTTCGGTACGAGCGGCGGCGGGAGCTCGGAGTGTTCTACTGGGTGGAAGGCTCCACGGGCTATGCGCTGGTGGGCGCGCTTCCGCGAGACAGGCTGCTCGCGCTCGCCGAGGCGATCTACCAGCAGGTGCAGAACTGAAGAACTGCGAACCGCTAAGCGCCGCCGCTGCTGCGTGCCACCGCCGCCTCGATCTGCTGCTGCACGCGGCGCGTGCCGCGCAGCACCATGGTGACGTCCATGTCGGCCTGGGGCGCCACCATCCGGGCCACGTCTTCCAGCGTGTCGGGGTCGCGCATGAGCGAGTTCGCCAGGGCCGCGATGGCGCAGATCTTGCGCCGCTGGACCTGCATTGGCAGCTGCCGGGTGGCGTTGATCATCACGTGGAAGCGCACGCTGTGCACCGCCGCCGCAGCCAGGCCCCAGGTTTCGCACAGCGCGGCGCCCAGCGCATCGTGGCTGACGCCGAACTCCTGGTGCTCCCGCATCACAAGATCCTCGTCGTCCGTGGCGGACACGAGAAGGGGGCGGTAGCGCCCCGGCGCATGGCGGAACAGGACCGCCTTGCCGCATTCCTCGAACAGGCCGGCAGAGTGAGCGGCCCACGGGTCCACATCGAGCGCGCTGCCGATGCGGCCCATCAGCAGGCCGCGCACGCCGGCGCGCTCCCACACGGAATCCAGTTCCGGTGCTGCCGGAAAGACCGCCTTCAGCCCCATCTCGAAGGTGACGGCCGCCACTTCGCGCGTGCCGAGGAAGGTGATGGCCTGCTGCACGCTCTGCACGCGGCCCGACAGACCGTACAGCGAGGAGTTCACGGCCTTGAGCACCGCGGAGGCCAGCGCCATGTCGGACTCCACGAGCGACGACAGCGCCTGCATGTTGATGTCGTCGTCGGCCAGCAGCAGCGACAACTTCACCAGCGCCTCCGGCTGGGCCGGGACATCGATGTTCAGCGAGCGGAGTTGGGCGTCGACGGACATGGCGCTCCTTGGCGGCAGGAATCCCAAGGAGATGCTAGGCCGGCCGCGCCGGGGCAATGCGAGGAACAGTGGGCGCGGGCCGGCCCTTTTGTCACCGCGCAGGCGCTCGCCGTGCGAAACGCCTCACTTCAAGAAGGCGTCGTACCCCGTCTTCACGATCAGTGCGCCCACCACCGCGATGAACACGACGCGCACGAAACCCGCGCCATGGCGCAGCGCCAAGCGCGTGCCGAGCAGGCTGCCCACCACGTTGGCCACCGCCATGACCAGCGCGACGCGCCACAAGACATGGCCCGTCAGACCGAACAGCAGCAGCGCCGCCGCGTTCGTGGCGGTATTCAGCAGCTTGGCGCTCGCGCTGGCGTTCAGGAAGTCGAAACCCAGCACGCGCACGAACAGGAACACGAAGAAGCTGCCGGTGCCCGGGCCAAAGAAGCCGTCGTAGAAACCGATCACGGCGCCGATGGCCGAGGCGGCCAACGCCTGCCGATGGCCCGCCAGCCGCGGGGCGTGGGTGCGCCCGAGATCCTTGCGTGCCAGCGTGTACAGCAGCACGGCCGCGAGCACGAAAGGCATCGCGCGGCGCAAACCCTCGGCGCTCACCTGTGTCACGGCCCACGCCCCGCACAAGCTGCCCGCCACGGCCGCCACCGCGGCCGGCAGCAATGAGCCCCAGGGCAGGGCGACACGGCGCGCGAACTGGCCGGTCGCCCAGGCCGTGCCCCAGACCGATGCACCTTTGTTGGTGCCCAGCAGGGTGGCCGGTGCGCCCTGCGGGAAGGCGCCGAACAGCGCCGGCACCAGGATGAGCCCACCACCTCCCACGATGGCATCGACGAATCCGGCAAACAGCGAGGCGAGCGAGAGAGTAGCGAGTTCGAGGGGCATGCAACAAGTTCGAGGAGCAATAAAAAGGGCGCCGGTAAGCACCAGCGCCCCTTTTTTGATTTTGCATCGGCCGTGTCCGGCCCATTTGACGACCCGGGCCGTAGGGCTCCGCCGATCGCCTTGTCTCCTCTGACCCCCGCCTTGCGAGGCACACAAACGGTGCCTGCCGCGAGAACCGTCACTTTAGGCGTGCAAGATCACACAGGCATCGGGGCTTTCCCTGCGATGGCCGCGCAAGTGCTTCACGCTGGTGCGGCCGGCAGCAACAGCGTCACGGCCGTCCCCGCGCCGGCCTCACTGCGCACCGCCACCTCGCCCCCATGCAGCTCGACGATCCGCTTCACGATGGCCAGACCCAGGCCCTTGCCGCCCTCGCCGGTGGCGGGCGCCACGCTGTGGCGGCTCTGATAAAAGCGGTCGAACAGGTGCGGCAGATCTGCCTGCGGGATGCCCGGCCCGGTGTCGGACACGGCGATCCGCACCCGGTCGCCTTCGCGGCGTGCCGCGAGGGTGATGCGGTCGCCGCGGCGACAGAACTTGAGCGCGTTGTCCACCAGGTTGGCCACCGCGCGCTCGAACAGCTCGATGTCCACCGCGGCGTAGGGCTCGTCCTCGGCCAGATGGCCGCCGTGTTCCGCGCGCACCTCGATGCCCTGCTGCTGGGCCCGCTCGCCAAAGCGCATGGCGATGTCGTCCAGCAGCTCGCGGGCGTCCATCACCTCGGCCTGCAGCTGGAACGCCGGCTCGTCGAGCTGCGCGAGGTCGCCCAGCGATTGCACCAGCCGCGCCGCGTTGCGGGTGTTGCGCAGCGCCACCTCGATCAGCCGGTGATCGCCGTCGGGCGAGGACTCGCCGGCCCAGCGGGCCTCCAGCGTTTCGAGGCAGGCCGCGGTGGCGGTGAGCGGTGAGCGCAGATCGTGCGACAGGTTGCTCACGCCCTCTCGGCGCAGATGGTCGGCACGGCGCAGCGCCTCCCATTGATGGCGCAAGGTGGCCAGCATGGCGCGGAAACCGGCGGCTAGCTGGCCGAATTCGTCGCGCGCGTCGGCCGCGGGCTGTGCCAGGGCGGCCGGCGCCGCGCCGCCGTCCAACCCGTCGCGCGAGACCGCGGCCACCGC
>CBFHAS010000008.1:0-54751 GCA_965653625.1 uncultured Burkholderiaceae bacterium
CGCGACAGCAGCAGCGCGCGACGCAGGTTCTCTTCCATCATGGGCCCCAGAATGAAGCCCAGCAGCAGCGGCGCCGGCTCGCAGCCGAGCTTGAAGAAGGCATAGCCCACGACGCCGAAAGCTGCCGCCATGAACACGTCGAAGTTGTTGTTGTTCAGCGTGTACAGGCCGATCGCGCAGAAAGTCATGATGGCCGGGAACAGGAAGCGGTAGGGCACGGTCAGCAGCTTGATCCAGATGCCGATCAGCGGCAGGTTCAAAACCACCAGCATCAGGTTGCCTACCCACATGGAGGCAATCAGGCCCCAGAACAGCTGGGGGTTGCTGGTCATCACTTGCGGGCCGGGCTGGATGCCTTTGATGGTCATCGCGCCGACCATGAGCGCCATCACAGCATTGGGTGGGATACCCAGCGTGAGCATGGGAATGAACGAGGTTTGCGAGCCCGCGTTGTTGGCTGCCTCGGGGCCCGCCACGCCCTGAATGGCACCCTTGCCGAAGGCCACCCGCGGGTTTCTCGCGAGCTTCTTCTCGAGCGTGTAGGCGGCAAAGGACGACAGCAGTGCGCCGCCACCGGGAAGAATGCCGAGCATGGCGCCGAGCGAGGTGCCGCGCAGCACGGAAGGCCAGGCGTCACTGAAATCCTGCTTGGTCGGCCACAGGTGCTTCACTTCCTTGGTGAACACCTCCCGGTGCTCGGCCGGCCGGCCCAGGTTGGAGATGATTTCGCCGAAGCCGAACACGCCCATGGCGATCACGACGAAGTTGATGCCGTCGGTGAGCTCGGGGATGTCGAAGCTGTAGCGCGGCACGCCGGAGATCACATCGGTGTTGATCTGCCCCAGCAGCAGGCCCAGAAGGATCATCGCGATCGCCTTGATGAGCGAGCCGGAGGCCAGCACCACCGCGCCGATCAGGCCGAGCACCATCAATGAGAAGTACTCGGCGGGGCCGAACTGGAAGGCCACTTCGGTGAGCGGCGGCGCGAACGCAGCGATGATGAGCGTGCCCACGCAGCCAGCGAAGAAGGAGCCCAGCGCCGCGGTCGCCAAGGCCGGGCCGGCGCGCCCCTGCCGCGCCATCTGATAGCCGTCGATCGCGGTCACAACTGAGGCCGACTCACCCGGGATATTGATCAGGATGGCGGTCGTGGAGCCGCCGTACTGTGCGCCGTAGTAAATGCCGGCGAGCATGATGAGTGCAGGCGTGGCGTCCAGCGCGTAGATGGACGGCAGCAGCATGGCGATGGTTGCCACCGGCCCGAGGCCGGGGAGTACACCGATCAGCGTGCCCAGGAAGCAGCCGAAGAAGGCATACATCAGGTTCTGCAACGTCAGCGCGGTCTCGAAGCCCAGGCCCAGGTTACTGATGAGATCCATGCTGTTCTCCTCAGCGCACGAACGAAGGCCACAACGGGATGACCAGATTCAGGCCCCAGATGAAGATGGCCCAACTCCCGATGGTGAGCACGACCGCGTTGATCACCGCCTCTCCCAGGTGGAACTCGTCTCCGGCGAATGCGGAGGTGATCACCAGGATCGGCAACGCGATGAACATGCCCAGCCAGGGCAGCAGCACGCCGAACAGCGCCATGGAGCCGACGATGATGCTGAGCGGCTTCCACGCGATGCTGCCGATCGGTTCACCGCCCTCGGTTTCGATGGTGAGCGACTCAAACAGCGTCAATCCACCCAAGAGTGCCAGCAGGATGCCCAGACCAAAGGGAAAGTAGCCCGGTCCTGGCCGTGCAGACGAGCCAAACGAATAGTTGAGAGCGCCCCACGCGAAGCCAATGCCGACGAGCAGAAACATCAACCCGGACCAGAAGTCCTTCTGGCTCTTGATTTTCATGATTTGTCTCCTGGGATGTCGTGCTTGATGGCTGGGGATTCTAGGCAGCCCCCCTTTCACCCCTTGTGTGGTTTACACGTAAGCAGGGCGTTGCAAGTCTGCGCTTGACCTTCGCGTCAGCGCCTCGGTTTCCATCTCGGCTTCCATCTACCGCACGCTGCGGTGTGGCCGCATATCAGTCCCACGCAGGCGTGGCGCTGAGCACTTCGTCGAGCGTGGTCACACCCTGTGCCACCTTCATCGCTCCGGCCATGCGCAATGGCCACATGCCGTCCTTGAGCGCCTGATGGCGCAGCTTCACGGCATCGGGCAAAGGCATGATGCTTGCGCGCGCAGCCTCGCCCACCACCAACAACTCGTACAGGCCCGCCCGGCCGCGATAGCCGGTCATGCGGCACTCCAGGCAACCCACGGGCTTGTACGGGCGGGCCTGGCCGTTGATGCGCCAGGGCTTGAGCGACTCGTTGATGGTGTCGGCCGTGGTGTTCTCATCGGGCTGGCGGCAGCTCGGACACAGCGTGCGCACCAGGCGCTGCGCCAGCACGCCGATCACCGTGGCACCGATGAGATACGGCGGCACGCCCAGATCCACCAGCCGCGTGATGGCCGACGCCGAGTCGTTGGTGTGCAGCGTGCTGAACACCAGGTGCCCAGTGAGCGCGGCCTGGATCGCCATCTCGGCGGTTTGGAGATCGCGGATCTCGCCCACCATGATGATGTCCGGATCTTGGCGCATCAGTGCGCGCAGGCCCTCGGGAAAGCCCAGGTCCAAGGCCGGCTGCACCTGTGTCTGGTTGAACGCGGGCTCGATCATCTCGATCGGGTCCTCGATGGTGCAGACGTTCACCTCGTCGGTGGCCAGCCGCCTGAGCGTGGAATACAGCGTGGTCGTCTTGCCCGAGCCCGTCGGGCCTGTTACCAGGATGATGCCGTGCGGGCGCGCGACCAGGTCCTGCCAGCGCTTGGCGTCGTGACTGCCGAAACCAAGCGCCTCCAGCGGCTTGATGGTCGTGTCGGGATCAAAGATGCGCATCACCATCTTCTCGCCGAAGGCGGTGGGCAACGTGGACAGCCGCATCTCCACCTCGTCCCCGTCGGGGTTGCGCGTCTTGATGCGTCCGTCCAGCGGGCGGCGCTTCTCCACCACATCCATGCGGCCGAGCAGCTTCACCCGCGCGATCATCGCGTTCATCACACCCGGCGGCAGCTGGTAGACCGTATGCATCACGCCGTCGATTCGAAAGCGGATGGCAGACAGCTCGCGCCGCGGCTCCAGGTGAATGTCGGAGGCGCGCTGGTCGAAGGCGTATTGCCACAACCAATCGACCACCTGCACCACGCCCTGATCGTTGGCGTCGAGTTGCTTGTTGCTGCGGCCCAGCTCCACCAGCTGCTCGAAGCTCGCGAGGGCCGACGTTTCGCCCGTCTTGATGGCCGCGCGCACCGACTTCGACAACGTGTAGAACTCGGTGGTGTAGCGCGCGATCTCCACCGGGTTGACGAGCGCCAGCTTCACCGTGCGGCGCGTATGCGCCTCGATCTCCGGCACCCACGCGGTGTCGAAAGGCTCGCAGGTCCCGATGGTGACCTCGTGCGTGCTCACCTGGAGCGGCAGCGCCCTGCGGCGCTCGGCGTAGCTGATGGACATGACATCGCTCACGCGCCCCACGTCGGCTTTGAGCGGGTCGATCCGCATGTACGGGAGCCCGCAGCGCCCAGCCAGCCACTCGGTGAGTGCTTCGGTGTCGAACGCTTTCCCGGTGCCCTTGCGCGCGAGACCGGCCGCGCCCAGGCGCACCAGCGGGTGCTGCGCGCTATCGCCGGCGGCGAAGCGCTTGCGGGTGCGCTCGGCGTCCTCGGCGGTCACGAGCTGATCCTCGCGCAGCCACTTCAGCAGCGTGCGCCATTCCAGCCGGCCGGCCGGAGTGGCATCGGAAGTCGTGGAGTCTGCAACGCTCATTCAGCAGGCTCGAAGGCGTCGAGGGGCAGGGACTGCATGATGCGCAGCCATTTCCGAGCCGGCAGCGCGAAGCGGCTCTCGATCCTCTGAGCGCGGTCTTCAAGGACCTCTCGCTCGGGCAAGTCGCCGCCCTTCCACGCAAGGACGATGGTGTTGCCCTCGCGCGTGGGGCGAAGCACACGCACGTGCGATTCGCCAAAGACGGCGGCGATGCGCTCGGCGCTGCCCTTGAAGCTGGCGTTGCGGCCGAACAGGTTGGCGGTCATGGCGCCGCGCTCGTCCAGCAGGCGGGCACAGTGCCGATAGAACTCGATCGTGTCCGTGAGCGGCCCGGCCGCGTCGTGGTCGTATACGTCCACGCATAGGGCGTTCACGTTCCCCGCGTGGGCCGGATCCGCGACGTACTCGCCCGCATCGCCTTCCACCACCTCCAAGCGCTCGCTCTGGTGTGGCAGCCTGAACCACATGCGGCAGGCGGCGATTACGCTGGGGTTCAGCTCCACTGCCGTGGTCTGCATGCGCAGCACGCTGTGGCAAAAGCGCGTGATGCTTGCCGCCCCCAGGCCCAGCTGTACGGCATGGCCGGAAGTCAGCTCGTCAGGTTCGCGCAGCAGCATCCAGACCATCATGCGCTGCACATACTCCAGCTCGATCTGGTTGGGCCTGCGCAGCCGCATGGCGCCCTGCACCCACGGCGTGCCGAGGTGCAGGTAACGCACGCCGTCGGCTTCGGACAGCGTGGCGGGGGCAAGGGTTTGGGGCGGGCGCGAGGCGGCCGGGGAACTGCAGGTCGGGGAGGAAATGGACATAGCCCGGCTAGTCTGCCAGAGCCCCCAGCCGCGGCAGCGCAGCAAGCGTGTTCGTGCAGGCCATTTGCGCCGTCTTCTCCACGGACCAGCCTCGCAGATCGGCAAGGACGGCGGCGATGCGCGGCAGCTCGGCCGGTTCGTTGCGGGCTCGCTCGCCGGCTGCGCGCTGGGCCGCCGTGCGGTAAAGCCAATGCGGCGGGATGTCCGGCGAATCAGTCTCCAGCACGATGGCTTCGGCCGGCAAGCCCCCCGCCAGCCTGCGAATCTGCAGCGCGCGGTCGAAGGTCATCGCGCCGCCGAAGCCCAGCCGCAGGCCCAGGTCCACGAAGGCTCCGGCCTGCTGCTCGCTCCCGTTGAAAGCGTGCACGATGCCGCTCACCGACACGCGGCGCAGGTGCTTGAGCAATGCATCGGCGGAACGGCGCACGTGAATGATCGCCGGCAGGCCGAACTCCCGTGCCAGGCGCAGCTGCTCGACGTAGAACCGCTCCTGCCGCGCGCGGTCGGCCGAAGGGACGAAATGATCGAGTCCGATCTCGCCCACCGCCACCAGGCGCGGGTCGTCCCGATGGCGACTCAGCGCCTCGCGCAGGGATGCCAGTTCTTCGTCGGGGACCCCATCGACACACAGGGGATGGATGCCCAGCGCATAAGCGAAGCCATGACGGTGCGCGAGTGCGCGAACGGCATCGAAGTTGCCGGCGTGGACGGCCGGCAGCACCATCTGCGTCACGCCGACCGAGCGCGCGCGCCGGACCACCTCGTCCCGGTCGCTGTCGAACTCGGCCGCATCGAGGTGGCAGTGGGTGTCGATCCAGTTGGCCATGCGTTGAATCATGCCCGCACCCGGGGCACCTCGCGTGCACGATCCGCAGCGCCGTGATACGGTTGGGTACGAGGTTTGCCGTGTGCGAACCGAGGGGGTGCAGTGATGAAGAAGGCTCCGCTTTACAGCCGTTCCCGGCAGCGCTCGGCACTCCCGGCTCCAACCCCGGGCGAGGCAGACGAGGTGCCGCCCCTCATCACCACCGCCTCGCCGGCGTCAGCACCGTCTCCCGTTCCACCGGCCGCCACACGCGCGTCGCGCTGGAGTGGCTTCATGCATCGACACCGCGTGGCCGCTGGGGCCATCGCCGCCGCAGTTCTCGTGGTGACTGGCGGGCTGGCCGACCGTGCGCTCACCGCACCGCCGTCCCAGCTCACCCAGAAGGACATCGACGCAGCGGTGCGCCACACGCTGGAGAAGCAGCCCCTGCCCTCGGCCTACGCCAAGGCCTATGCGACCGTGCGAGCCTCGGTGGTGCGCGTGGTCGGGCTGGACGACGAGAACGAGGAGCCGCCCAAGCCCGGCGACGACCCGAAGGCCCATCAGCGCTCCACAGGCACCGGGGTGGTGATCGTGGACAACGGCACCATCCTCACCAACCTGCACGTGGTCGTGGGCGCCAAGCGCATCAAGGTGACCTTTGCCGACGGTCACGAAACGGACGCCTCCATGGTGGGCGCACAGCCCGAAAACGACCTGGCCGTGCTGCGCGCGCGAAGCATCCCCGACGACCTTCAGGCCGCCACCATGCGTGGCACCGGAGACCTGATCCCCGGCGACGAGGTTATCGCGGTGGGTTTTCCCTTCGGCATCGGTCCCTCCACATCGGCCGGCGTGATTTCGGGGCTCAAACGCAGTTTCCGTGCCCCGGAGGGCGAGCGCATGAGCAACCTGATCCAGTTCGACGCGGCAGCCAACCCCGGCAATTCGGGCGGTCCGCTGGTCACCATGGATGGGTCGGTGGTGGGCATCGTCACCGCCATCCTGAACCCTGGCGATCAAGGCACCTTCATCGGCATCGGTTTCGCCGTGCCGATCGAGAACGCCGCGTCCGCGGCCGGCATGCCACCGTTCTGAGGCCGCAGCCTCCCTTTCCACCTTCCTCTTTCAGATTTCCTCATGGATAACAGCGACGCGCCCAACACTGCCACGCTCATGGAGCGCATCCTCTACGAAGTCAAACGCGTGGTCGTCGGCCAGGACAAGTTCCTGGAGCGCATCATGGTTGCCACGCTGGCGCAGGGCCACCTGCTGGTCGAGGGCGTGCCGGGCCTGGCCAAGACCATCACCATCAAGACCTTGGCCACGACTCTGCGCGGCAGCTTCAAGCGAATCCAGTTCACGCCCGATCTGGTGCCTGCCGACCTGGTGGGCACGCGTATCTACAACCAGAAGACCGGCGAGTTCAGCACGTCGCTGGGCCCGGTGTTCGCCAACCTGCTGCTTGCCGACGAGATCAACCGCGCCCCCGCCAAGGTGCAGAGCGCGCTGCTCGAAGTCATGCAGGAACGGCAGGTCACGATTGCCGGCGACACGCACAAGGTGCCGTCGCCCTTCCTGGTGATGGCCACGCAAAACCCCATCGAAACCGAGGGCACCTACCCGCTGCCCGAGGCGCAGGTCGACCGCTTCATGATGAAAGTGCTGGTGGGCTACCCGAGCGAGGAAGAAGAATTCGTCATCGCCGAGCGCATGACCGGAGAGCCGCCCACGGCGGGCGCGGTGGCGAGTACCAGCCAGCTGGCCGAACTGCAACGCGAATGCCGCAAGATCTACGTGGATCCCTCGCTCATGCAGTACGCCGTCAAGCTCGTGAGCGCCACCCGCGAGCCCGGTCGCCACGGCCTGCCGGATCTATCGAAGTACCTTACCTTCGGCGCCAGTCCGCGCGCGACCATCGGCCTCATCGAAGGCGCCAAGGCGCTGGCCATGATGCGCAGCCGCGCCTACGCGCTGCCCGAAGACCTGGTGGATCTGGTGCCCGACGTGCTTCGTCACCGCCTGGTGCTCAGCTATGAGGCCCTGGCCGACGGCATGACGCCCGACCAAATCGTCTCGCAGATCGTGCAAAAGGTACCCAAGCCCGACAAGCCGCTGTCCCACCACCCGGACGAGCTGCGCGCCAAGGCTTGAGGCGAAGCAGCCCGCCATGAAGGGACCGAGCACCGAAGCCATCCTCCGCCGGCTCGAGTGGACGGTGATCCGCCGGCTCGACGGCCTGCTGCAGGGCGATTACCGAACGCTGTTCCGCGGGACCGGACTGGACTTGGCCGACCTGCGCGAGTATCAATTCCACGACGACGTGCGCCACATCGACTGGAACGTCACCGCGCGGCTGCAAAGCCCCTATGTACGCGAGTTCACCGAAGACCGCGAACTCAACGCCTGGTTCGTGCTCGACCTGTCGGGCAGCGTGGACTTCGGCTCGAACTTGCGCACCAAGCGCCTGGTGTCGGCAGAGTTCACGGCAGTGCTCGCCCGCGTGCTCACGCGCCACGGCAACCGGGTGGGCGCGATGCTGTACGGCAACGACGTCGACGCGGTTCTGCCGGCGCGCGGCGGGCGCATGCACGTGCTGAACCTGCTGCACCGCATGCGCGACTTCCGCGCCCCAGCCACCAGCAGCGGCACGCAGTTGCACCGGTTGCTGCAGGCGGCCCAGCGCATCATCACACGGCGCTCAATGGTGTTCGTGGTCTCCGACTTCATCAGCGCCCCAGGCTGGCAAGAGGCTCTGGCGCGGCTGGCGCGGCGTCACGAGGTGCTCGCCGTGCGCCTGTACGACGCGGCCGAGATGGATCTGCCCGACCTTGGCTTGGTAACCATCCAGGATGCCGAGACGGGCGAACAGCTGTTCGTGGACACGCACGACCCGGGCTTTCGGCGGCGCTTCGCTCAGGCCGCTGAGGAGCACGAGCGCCGCATCCACGAAGGGTTTATGAAAGCTGGTGTGGACACGCTCGAACTGGCGACCGATGATGATTTGGTGGATGCGGTGCTTCGCTTTGCCGACATGCGCCGGCAGCGCAGCCGCCTGGCAAGCGGCGGCGGGCTGCCCGCACACCTGGCACCGCGCACCTCCTGGAGTGCGAATGGAATGCGCGGAGGTGAATCATGACCTTCGTCTGGCCCGATTTCCTGTGGTTGCTGGCCACGCTGCCGGCGCTGGTGCTGTTGTACATGTGACTGCTGCGTCGCCGAAAGAAGAACACGGTGCGCTACGCCAGCCTGGCACTGGTGAGACAGGCCGCCGGCAAGGGCCCCGGCTGGCGGCGCCACCTGCCGCCCGCGCTTCTGCTGCTGGCCATCGCGGCGCTGTTCGTCGCCACCGCACGCCCGCTGGCGGTCGTCACCCTCCCCAGCCAGCAGGAGACGATCATCCTCGCGATGGACGTGTCCGGCAGCATGCGCGCCGCCGACGTGCATCCGAACCGGCTGGTCGCGTCGCAGGAGGCTGCCAAGGCTTTCATCAAGGATCTTCCCCGCACCGCGCGGGTGGGCATCGTGTCCTTCGCCGGCACTGCAGCAGTGGTGCAGCCGCCCACGCAAAGCCGCGAGGATCTGTACGCCGCCATCGACCGGTTCCAGCTGCAGCGCGCCACCGCCATCGGCAGCGGCATCGTGCTGTCCCTCGCCACACTTTTTCCTGACGCCGGGATCGATCTCTCGCAGATCACCGGCGCCCGCTCCATGCCGTTGGCGCCCGGGGAAAAGCCCAAGAAGGAAGCGCCGCCACCGGTGCCGCCGGGCTCGTATGGCTCGGGCGCCATCATCTTGCTGACTGATGGTCAGCGCACCACTGGCCCCGACCCGATGGACGCCGCCAGGATGGCCGCCGACCGCGGCGTGAAGATCTACACCGTGGGCGTGGGCACCAAGGAAGGCGAAACCATCGGCTTCGAGGGCTGGAGCATGCGGGTGCGGCTGGACGAAGACACGCTCAAGGGCATCGCGAACCTCACCCGCGCCGAGTACTTCTACGCGGGCACCGCCGGCGACCTGAAGAAGGTCTACCAGTCGCTGAGCACGCGGCTGGTGGTGGAGAAGAAGGAAACCGAGATCAGCGCCTTCTTCGCCGCGGCCGCCGCAGTGCTGGTCATGGCGGCCGCGGGCCTGTCGGTGGCCTGGTTCGGACGGGTGCTGTAAGGACTACAGATCCAGGCGCGAATCGAAACCGAACAGTTCTGCCGCCCACGCGAACACCACCCAGATCAGGATCCCGAAGGGCAAGTAACCTGCGTAGCCCAGGAGCGGCATCTCCGACCACAAGTGGATGACATTCACGTACGGGATGTCGTAGATCCAGTAGTTCGGATTCGTGGGAGGTATCGCGTTCGGATGCGAGCTGCCGTAGTTCCACAATTCCCAGAAGAAGCCCGTGATCAGCGAGGCGAGCGCGACGAGCACCAGCTTTGACCAATCGCCACGCGCCAGGTCAGACAGCGGCGTCCACAGCCCGAGGCGCAGCATCTGTCCGCCGATGACGGCCAGCGGGCCGATCCAGAGCACCCAGAACAGCGGGCGAAACCAGAACACCATGGCGCCCAACAACACCAGCCCACCGATCAGCAGCAACCCGCCCGGCAAGACCAAGCGCGGACCTTTGGCGTAGCGCTGCACCAGCCGCGGGAAGGTGGCGAGCAGGGTGGTCCACTCGAAGACGATCGGCCACACCGTCGTGTATGCCAGGACGAACAGCACCACGATCGTGGCGTGATCGAGCGCAGCCATGTGGCCATTCGGGTAAAACCAGTTGCCGAGCACGAAGTAGTCAAGGTACTCGAAGAGCGCCCAGCCGCCCACCGACACCACCGCGCTCGCGGCCACCGTGCCGGGCCGGCTGGCCAGCAAGGATCGCCCGCCGGTGCGGCGCCACACGATGCCGTCCACGAACATGATGAAGCCCCACCACAGCGGCGTGAACGCGTAGTACACCAGCGCGCCGAAGATGGTCACCCGGGCCCACATCAGCCACCAGAAGAAGCCGGTCAGCGCGGCGCCGACCCAGAACCACCACGGCCAGCGTGAAGGCGTAGGCGGCACCGGCGGCGGGCCCGGTGGCACGGGTTGAAACCCGAACAGCGTGGGGAACGCGAGGAACAGCACGATGACCGCGACCACCAGCAACAGCAACATGAAATACGGCAGCCAGAACGGCGGTTGCGCCACCACGAACTGCGGCGGAAAGATGCCGAAACCCGGCGGCAAATGAGTGGCTGGGTACATGAACCATGCAGCCGCAAGCGGCACCAGCAGCAAGGCGATCACGGGCCACAGCAGCGACCATGTCTTCTTCATCGTCAGTTTCCTCCCTGGGTGTGTGTGTTGGTGGTGGGGTGAAGGTGTCATGCGCTTCGCAAGTTCAGCCGTACGGGACGTGTGCTCGGCGCTTTCGTTTGTGCGCATACATGCGCGTATCTGCGACATGCTTGAGCTGCTCCGTGTCGGCGCACTCGTGCGCAAGCACGGAACCGAAGCTCGCACCGCACACGTCGTAGCCGCATAAGCGCAGGGCCTTGATGCTGTCTTCCACCATGCGCTCCACCGCCTCGCAAGCGCCCTGGTCGGACACGACCGCAAACTCGTCGCCGCCCAGACGGTGGAGCGTGGCGGTATCGCCCAGCCGCGTGGCCAGCGTGGTGGCAAAGTCGCGGAGCAGTTCGTCGCCGCGCACGTGCCCGAAGCGGTCGTTGTAGTGCTTCAGGCCGTCGAGATCCACGAAGGTGAGGCTGCCATGCGGCGGCAGGCCGGCCAGCATGAGTTCGAGCGAATAGCGGTTGGGCAACCCGGTGAGGGCATCAGTTCGCGCCAACTGCAGATGCCGTTCAGCCTGGGCCGTCGCCTGCCAGCTGGCTTCCTGCAGCACGCCGAACTGGTACGAGAGCACGAGCGCCAGCAGCAGCACCTCGATCGTCACCGCGGCCAAGCCGAGGTGTTCCACGTAGAGTGTGAACACGCCCTCCAGGCCAACGAGAGTGAGCGATGCGAAACCAATAACGAAGAAGCCGGTGTTGGCCACCAGGTACAGGCGAGCGAGGCGGTCGCCGCGCCAGGCACACGACGCGGCGGCAACCACGCCATAGATGAGGAACAGGCCGACGCCGACCCGGTCGAGCTCCAGCGACCAGGCCGGCCAAGCTGCCGCGAGCACGATGAAACCGGCGAACGCGCCGATCAGCCCGCGGCCAGCCCGGTGAAGCAGGGGCTGGTCTTGAACGCTGATGCCCAGAAGCGCCATGACGAACACCACGTACGCGATGTTCGACAGCAGGATGGGCGCGCTCACCAAGTAGAACCACCGCACGCCGAACAGCTCGGCGGCCACAAGCAGCGCCGCACTGTTGTAGAGCAGGTTGCCCGCGATGAACACCGCGTACATCGCATCGGCCAGCCGTCGGCGCCACAGCGCGAGCATCGCGTAGTAGCTGCCCAAACCGATGAATACGCCAAGGCACACGAGCACCAGCCCATTGCCGGGCTTGATGGCCTCGCGGTAGTGATCGACCGTGTCGAGGTAGGGCACGGGCTGGGCCAGGAAGAACGGGGAGTCGAGGCGGGTCACCAGCCTCAAGCGCCCAGCCGGCAAGGTCAGTTCTCGCCCGTGGCGAAGAAAAAATGGATTGGGCTGAGATGCCTGCAGCCCACCCTGCGCCTCGGCCACCACGCGGCCTTGCTCGTCCAGCACGCGGTGGATGAAGCGGCCCACCACACTGGAGTTCTTGAAGTCGACCACGTAGCGGCCGGGCTGTTCCAGTTGGAACGCCGCCTCGTACTCGAACTGGCCGCCGACGGCGCGGATTCGGTCGACCGGCTGCCGGCCGTCAGCAACGCCCGCCGCTGGAGCATTGAGCTGGAACCAGCGTCCGTGCAGTTCTATTGGAGCGGCGTTTGCGTGAAGGCTGAAGAGCCACGCCAGCAGCAAGCACCAGCGCACCGCCCTCATGCAGCTGCGTGCCCATGCCTCCCGCTGAGCCGAAGTCGTGCTTCGCAATGCTTGTTCTTCCCTGACCGCCAAGATTGCGGCGGCGAAGTACACCACAGTTTCGCCGGGCACCCCAAGCACATACGCGACAGCGCGCGTCAAGCCATCTGATTGGTCAGGCGGCCTTGCTTGAGGTGCAAAACCCGGTCGCAGCGACGGGCCAGCGTCTCATCGTGGGTGACCATCACGTAAGCCATACCGCGCTGGCGCGCCAGCTGAAGCATGAGATCGAACACGCCATCGGCAGTCTCGCGGTCGAGGTTGCCGGTGGGCTCGTCGGCCAGCACACAGGCCGGCTCGCCGGCCAGCGACCGCGCAATCGCCACGCGCTGGCGCTCGCCGCCCGACAGCTGCGACGGCCGGTGCTGCACGCGCTGCGCGAGCCCCACCTGCGATAGCACGCCGCGCGCCCCGTCGCGCGCCTCATGCAGCGGCGTTCGCCGCACCCGCAGTGGCATGGCCACGTTATCGAGCGCGGTGAACTCGGGCAGCAGGTGATGGAACTGGTAGACAAAGCCCAGGTGCTGGTTGCGCCAACGGCCCTGCTCGGTCGCGCTCATGCGAGAGAAGTCGCGGCCAGCCAAATGCACCGCACCCGCGCTGGGTGCCTCCAACCCGCCCAGCAGGTGCAGCAGCGTGCTCTTGCCCGAACCGGAAGCGCCCACGATGGCCAGCGCCTCGCCGCGGCGGACCGTGAGATCGACGCCCTGCAGCACGTGCACATCGAGCCCGCCTTCGGTGAAGCGCTTGTGCAGGCCGCGCGCCTCGATCACTGCATCACTCATAGCGCAGCGCCTCGGCCGGCTGCACGCGGCTCGCGCGCCAGCTGGGATACAGCGTGGCCACGAAGGCCAGCAACAGCGAGACCACCACGATGGGAACGATGTCGCCGCTTTGCGGATCGCTGGGCATGCGGGTGATGAGATAGATGCTGCCGGGCAGGAAGCTCATTTGCAGCGCCCGCTCGATGGCCGGCACGATGACGTCGATGTTGAGTGCCACCCCGAGGCCCAGCAAAACGCCTGCGAGCGTGCCGATGATGCCGGCCGCCGCGCCCTGGATCATGAAGATGCCCATGATCGAACGCGGGCTCGCGCCCAGGGTGCGCAGGATGGCGATGTCAGCCTGCTTGTCGGTCACCGTCATGACCAGTGTCGACACGAGGTTGAAGGCGGCCACCGCAACGATCAGCGTGAGGATGATGCCCATCAGCCGCTTCTCGATCTGTACCGCCTCGAACCAGTTCCGGTTGGTGCGTGTCCAGTCGCGCACACTGACCCCCGGGCCCAGCGAGCCGGCCAACTCGTCGGCCACCACGCGCGCAGCATGCACGTCCTTCAGCCGCAGTTGCACGCCCGTGGGCCCTTCCACGCGGAACAGCCGTGCGGCATCGTCCACGTGCATGAGCGCGAGGCCGGCGTCGTACTCGTAGTGCCCGGCATTGAAGGTACCGACCACGGTGAGCTGCTTCAGTCGCGGCACCACGCCCGCCGGCGTGACTTGTCCGCCGGGCGTGACCAGCGTGACCTTGTCGCCCTCGCGCACGCCCATGGCACGGGCCAGCTCGCCGCCCAGAACGATGCCCCAAGCGCCGGGCACCAGGCGCGCGAAGGTACTGTCCCTCAGCTGCGCTGCAAGATCGGTGACTGTCGCCTCTTCCTGCGGCGAGATCCCACGCACGATGGTGCCGCGCATGTCGTCGCCACGAGCGATGAGCGCCTGCGCCGCGATGAAAGGCGCCGCCCCCACCACTTGCGGATGCCGACGAGCCTTCGCGGCCACGGAGTGCCAATCGGCGAAGCCGGCACCGCTGGCGTCGTACACCTCCACGTGCGCGATGACCGACAGCATGCGGTCGCGCACTTCCTTCTGGAAACCGTTCATCACCGACAGCACGATGATCAGCGCCGCCACGCCGAGCGCGATGCCCAGCATGGACACGCCCGAGATGAAGGAGATGAAGCGATTGCGGCGGCCCGCACGTCCGGCCCGGGTGTAACGCCAGCCGATTTGCAGTTCGTAGGGCCAGTTCATGGGGTCGGCATGCTACCTGAGGGCTGCAGCGTCCCGGCATCATCGGTGAGCGGTGCCACCTCGCGCGCCGCGACCATGCCACGGCCCACGTTCACCGGCGCGAGCAGCAGCAGCCCCAGCACGAAGAAGGCCGCCGTCGACGCGATGGCGACGCGGTGGTTGCCCTGCGTCGCCAGCGTGATCACCCCATAGGTCACCGGCCCCACGACCGCGGCCAGCCGCGTCGCGAAGGTCCATAGCGCGAAGAACTCGGCGTGGCGCGTTGGCGGTGCGAACAGGCCCACGATCGCGCGGCCGGTCGACTGGCTGGAGCCCATACACAGGCCCGCGATCACGGCTGCAATCCAGAACAGCCGCGGCCCTGTGGCCGCCGCAGCCAGGACGGTCATCACCACCCAACCGGCCAGGGTGATGGCCAGCGCGGGTTTGGCACCGATGCGGTCCTGCCAGTAGCCGTAGCCGAACGCGCCCAGCGCCGCAGCGATGTTGACGAGGAAAACAAGCAACATGGTCTGAGCTTGCTGAAAGCCCAGCGCCTGCTCGGCATACACGGCTGCCAGCGCCACCACGACCGCAATGCCCGCCTGGTAGCAGGTGCCGCACGCCAGCATCCAGCTGAAGTCGCGAAAGCGCCGCGCCTGCCGCCAGGTGCCCGCCCGCTGGCGCAGCGACGCGGCCAGCCCCGACGAGCCCTGCGCCTCGGGCCGGGGCACCGCCCGCTCGCGAAGGAGCGCAAACGTGGCGAGCGATGCGACACCGTACACACCGGCGGTGATCAGCATCGTGACCGGCACGAATGACGTGGCCGGCTCGCCGCGCGCCTGCGCCGCCAGCACCCAGGCCAGGCTCGCGCCCAGCGCCAGCATCCCGCCGAAGTAGCCGAAGCTCCAGCCCCATCCCGACACACGGCCCATCGCCGAGTCGCGCGCAAGCTCCGGAAGGAAGGCACCCGAGAGCGACTCGCCGTACGAATAGAAGGTGTTGGACAGCACGATGGCCAACACCGCCAGCGCCACATCGCCGCGCCCCACCAGGGCCAACGCCGCGGTGCTTGCCACACAACCCGCGGTGGTGAACGCGAGTAGCCGCTTCTTGGCAGCGCGAAGGTCAGCGTAGGCACCCAGCGCCGGCATGGTCAGCATGACGAGCACGCTGGAGCCCGCCAGTGCCAGCGTCCAGGCCAGCGTGGCCCAAGGTGCACCACCGGCCACGGCGCCCACGAAGTAGGCGTTGAATACCGCCGTGAGCACCACGGTGGTGTAGCCCGAGTTGGCGAAGTCATACATGGCCCAGCCGAAGACCTCGCGCTTGCGAACCCCCTCACGCAACGCCTCCTGGGGGAACAGAGACATCAGTGCGCCACGTCCCAGTTGCGTCCCACGCCCACCTCGGCGACCAGCGGCACCTTGAGCTCGGCCACCGACGCCATGATGCGCGGCACCTCGTCGCGCGCCCACGTCAACTCGGACTCGGGCACCTCGAACACCAGCTCGTCGTGCACCTGCATCACCATGCGCGTGGTGCGGCCCTGTGCATCCAGCGCGGCCTGCACCGCGATCATCGCGAGCTTGATGATGTCGGCAGCCGTGCCCTGCATGGGCGCGTTGATGGCCGCGCGCTCCGCAGCTGAGCGGCGCGGGCCGTTGGGGCTGTTGATCTCCGGCAGCCACAGGCGCCGGCCGAACACGGTTTCGACGTAGCCCTTGGACTTGGCTGCCGCGCGCGTGTCGTCCATATAGCGCTTCACCGCGGGGTAACGCGCGAAATAGCGTTCGATGTAGGCGGTGGCCGCACTGCGCTCGATACCCAGGTTGGCCGCGAGCCCGAAGGCGCTCATGCCGTAGATGAGCCCGAAGTTGATCGTCTTGGCATAGCGCCGCTGCTCGCTGCTGACCTGCGCCGGCTCGACGCCGAACACCTCGCTTGCCGTGGCGCGGTGCACGTCCATGCCCTCGGTGAAGGCGCGCATGAGGTTCAGGTCTTCGCTGATGTGCGCCATCAGCCGCAGCTCGATCTGCGAATAGTCGGCGCTCATCACCACATGGCCCGGCGGCGCGATGAACGCCTCGCGCACCCGCCGCCCCTCCGGCGTGCGGATGGGAATGTTCTGCAGGTTGGGCTCGTTGCTCGACAGCCGGCCCGTCACGGCCACCGCCTGCGCGTAATTGGTATGCACGCGGCCGGTCGCCGGGTTCACCATGAGCGGCAGCTTGTCGGTGTAGGTGCCCTTGAGCTTGGCCAGGCTGCGATGCTCCAGGATGCGCGCCGGCAGCGGGTAGTCCTCAGCGAGCTTCTCCAGCACGTCTTCGTCGGTGCTAGGGGTGCCGCTCGCGGTGCGCTTGAGCACCGGCATGCCGAGCTTGGTGAACAGCACCTCGCAGATCTGCTTGGGCGAGCCAATGTTGAACGGCTGGCCGGCCAGCTCGTGCGCTTGGCGTTCCAGGGCCAGCATGCGCTCTCCCAGTTCGCGGCTTTGCGCCTGCAGCACGGCGGCATCGATCAGCACGCCGTTTCGCTCCACGCGCTGAAGCACCTCGGACATCGGCATCTCGATGTGGCGGTACACCTCGCAAAGCCCCGGCTCAGCCTCGATGCGCGGCGACAGCACCTGGTGCAGCTGCAGCGTCATCTCGCTGTCCTCGCCCGAATACTCGGCCGCCCGGCTCACCTCCACCTGCGCGAACGGGATCTGGTTCGCGCCCTTGCCGCACACCTCTTCGTAGCTCAAGCCCTTGCGGCCGAGGTGGCGCTCGGCCATGCTCTCCAGGCTGTGCGGGCGATGCGCCTCCAGGACGTAGCTTTGCAGCATGGTGTCGTGCGCATAGCCGCGTACCGTGATGCCGGCATTGGCGAACACGTGCACGTCGTACTTGATGTTCTGGCCCACCTTGGCCGCGTTCGCATCCTCCAGCCACGGCGCGAGCCGCTTGAGCACCTCGGCGGCGGGAAGCTGGTCGGGCGCGCCGGCGTAGTGATGGCCAAGCGGGATGTACGCAGCCTCACCCGGCTGTACGGCCAGCGAGATGCCCACGATGCGCGCGAGCATCGGATCCAGCGAGTCAGTCTCGGTGTCCAGTGCGGCCAGCGGCGCCGCCCGCAGCCTGGCGATCCATGCGTCGAGCGCCTCGAAAGTCAGCACTGTTTCATAGTGCCGCGGTAGTGCGACGGCTGGCGGCACCTGAGGTGGGGCCGTGCCGGCGACGGCCGCATCGGCGCGCAACTCGGCCTCGAGTTCGCGCTTGAACGCCTTGAAACCGTAGCGGTCGTAGAACGCAAGCAGGCCCGCCCGATCGACGTCACGCAGCGCAAGCGACTCGAACTGCGGCCAGTCCATCACGTGGCCGTTCAGGTCGCAATCGGTCACCACGGTGATGAGCCGGCGGCCCTGCGGCAGCCAGTCGAGCGCACGCCGCAGGTTCTCGCCGGCCACGCCCTTGACGCCGCCCGCAGCCGCCATCACCCCTTCGAGCGAGCCGTGCTCGCTGATCCACTTCGCCGCGGTCTTGGGGCCCACCTTCTCGACCCCCGGCACGTTGTCCACGCTATCGCCGATGAGCGTCAGGTAATCGATGATCCGCTCGGGCGGCACGCCGAACTTGGCGATCACCCCCTCCACGTCGAGCTGCTCGCCGCTCATGGTGTTGATCAGCATGATCTGCGGCGTGACGAGTTGCGCCAGGTCCTTGTCCCCGGTGGAAACGACCACCTTGTGCCCAGCCCGGGCCGCGGCGCAAGCCAGGGTTCCGATCACATCATCCGCCTCCACGCCCGGCACTTCGAGCACGGGCCACCCCAGCAGCCGCACGACTTCATGGATCGGGTCGATCTGCAGCGCCAGGTCGTCCGGCATGGCCTTGCGGGTGGCTTTGTAGCTGGCATACCAGTCGTCGCGAAAGGTCTTTCCCTTGGCATCGAAAACGCATGCCGCGTGCTCGCAAGGCACATCCTGGCGCAGCTTGCGCAGCATGCCCACGATGCCGTGAATGGCGCCCGTGGGAAAACCATCGGGCGCCCGCAGATCGGGCAGAGCGTGATAGGCGCGGTAGAGGTAGCTTGAGCCGTCGACGAGCAGCAAGGTACTCGGGTCGGTTTCGGTCGTCTCGGTCATGCGCGCGATTGTCTGCCATGCCCTTGGCAGGGCCGGGCCGCGCGCGCCGGGGCCTCAGAACCTGCGACCCATCCAGCGTGCCCGCGTTGGGTGGGTTCGGTTTTCAGGTCTCTTCGGCGCGGCGCATCACCGCATCCACTTCGGCCAGGAAGTCCTTGTACCGGATCGGCTTGGTGATATAGCCATCGCAGCCTGCGGCACGCACCTCTTCCTCGTCGCCCCTCATTGCGAAGGCGGTGAGCGCGATCACCGGAATGCGGGCGGTGCGCTCGTCCCTCTTGAGCATGCGCATGGCTTTGAGCCCGTCGATATCGGGAAGCTGAATATCCATGAGGATGAGGTCGGGCCGCTCATCACGAGCGATCTCCATGCCCAGCATCGCGTGATCGGCCTGTAGCACGGCGTGCCCCGCACTCTCGAGGATCGCCACGGTCAAGGCCATGTTCACCGGCGAATCCTCAACGACCAGGATACGAAACATCTTGCGTCTTTCACTGCTCGTTCGCCACGCTCCGTGCGCCCGGGTCAACCACCGGGCGCCGCCGGAGGACGAACGCGATCACACGGTAGCCCGACCGCGCACTACGTCAACCTGTAAGGGCTGACAGTGTCACGGCCACGCCCCCGCAGGTATCGTTGCTACTGCTCGAAGGCGCACTGCGGCTGGTTTACCCCTCGGACTCCCCTCGCCCGCCGCAAACCTGCCGGTCCCGTGTCCACCGGTTGAGGCAGGGCGTCTTCGGGCACCCATCCATGCCGGGATGGTGCGGCATGCGGCTCTAGAATCCTCCGCATGAACGCCACGCCCGTTTTCGCCGTTGCGCTGTGCACCTTGTGCGGCGCGGTTGGCGCACAAGAGCCCGCCGAGCCGCCCACCGGCAACGGCCTGCGCTCCGAACCAAAGATCCAGCGCACCGTCGTCGAAGACAAGGGTGCACGCATCGAGGAGCTGCGCGTGCGCGGGCAGACTCAGCGCATCACGGTGAAACCCAAGGGCGCGATCGCGCAGGGGTACGAAATCATCCCGGCCGATGCGGCGCGCGAAGTCTCCGAAGGCGCCGGCTCCACGCGCGGCGCGGCCGGCAAGCGGGTCTGGCCCGTGCTCAACTTCTGATCCTTGATGGCCGTCTTCACCGAGGTCTCGTTCGACGAGGCCGCTGCACTCGTGTCGCGCCTGGGCCTGGGCGAATTGATCTCGCTCGCGGGTATCGCCTCAGGCATCGAGAACACCAACTACTTCGCCGACACGCAGCGCGGCCAGTACGTGCTCACCGTGTTCGAGCGCCTGGGTTTCGAGCAGTTGCCCTTTTACCTGCAACTGATGAAGCACCTGGCACACCGCTGCATCCCCGTGCCCGATCCGCAGGCCGACGGAAGCGGCGCGATTCTGCACACACTCAAGGGCAAGCCCGCGGCAGTGGTGGACCGGCTGCGCGGCAGGCACCACATGGCGCCCGACACGGCGCACTGCGAAAGCGTAGGCGCCATGCTCGCGCGCATGCACTTGGCCGGCCGGGATTTCCCCCTGCACCAGCCCAATCTGCGCGGCATGGCGTGGTGGGAAGAAACGGTGCCCGTCGTGCGGCCTTTCCTCGCGCCCGAACGGCGCGAGTTGATCGATGCCGAGCTCGCGTTCCAGCAGCACGTGGCCGCCTCGGCCCAGTACGCCGCACTGCCGCGCGGGCCTATCCACGGCGACCTTTTCCGCGACAACGTCATGTTCGAGGACGATCAGCTCACGGGCTTCTTCGACTTCTACTTCGCCGGTGTGGATACGTGGTTGTTCGACTTGGCGGTGTGCCTCAACGATTGGTGCATCGACGCCAAGTCGGGCCGACTGGTGGAGGAGCGCGCCAGCGCTTTCGCTGCTGCGTACGACGCAGTGCGCCCGCTCACCGGCGGCGAGCTTAGGCTCATGCCAGCGATGCTGCGTGCCGGGGCACTTCGCTTCTGGATTTCGCGACTGTGGGATCTGCACCTGCCGCGTGATGCGGCCATGCTGAATGCCCACGACCCTATGCATTTCGAGCGCGTGCTTCGCTGCCGGGTAGACACGCCCTGGCACTTCACGCCACCGCGCGCCGTGGCACCATGAGGCTGCGGAAGCTGCCCGCCCGCAGTGGCGTGGTGTGGGTACGCCAGGGCCTGCGCATTTTCTTTCGGCGGCCCCTGGGTTTCACTGCACTCTTCTTCCTCTACGCGCTGCTGGGGCCGATGCTCATGTTCGCCGTGGCCCCTCTGGCCACGCTGGGTTTCATGATCGCCACGCGGCAGGCGCTGCAGGGACGGTTCCATTTCGTCAGCGTGTTCGTCGAACCCTTACAGGGCTCGCGCGCCCGGCGCATCGCCCATCTTCAGCTGGGCCTGCTCTATGCGGCCGGCGTGGCGCTGGTGTTCTGGGTGAGCGATTGGGTAGGCGGCGCCGCTTTCGATGCCGTACGCCAAGTCGTGAGCGGCGGCGAGCAAGCCACACCTCAGGAGTTGCAGCGCGTTCTGAGTGACAGCAGCCTGCAAGCCGCCTGGCTGCTGATGACAGCGGGCATCTCGCTGCTCGCCGTGCCGTTCTGGCACGCACCGGCGCTGGTCCACTGGGACGACCAGCCCGCCGGCAAGGCCATGTTCTTCAGCGTGGTGGCCTGCTGGCGCAACAAGGGCGCGCTCGTCGTGTATGCGCTCGGCTGGGTCGCGGTGATCATGGTGCTGGGCTTCGCGATGACAACGCTGTTCGCGCTGCTGGGCATGCCGCAGCTCGCCTTCGCGGCGGCCACGCCCGCCATGCTGATGATGTCAGCCGCGTTCTACGCCTCGCTGTACTTCACGTTTGCCGACACCTTCGAGCCCTCGCTTCCGGTGGCCGAGACGCTGCCGCCTGCACAGGAGTCCGCGTGAACAGGATCGCGCTCGTCACCGGCGCGGGCAGCGGCATCGGCCGCGCCAGCGCCATCGCCTTGTTGCACGCCGGCTGGCACGTGGTGCTGGCGGGCCGCCGTGCCGACGCGCTGGGGCAGACGGCCCTCGAGGCCGGCGAATTCGGCGCACGCGCGTTGGCGGTGCCGGCGGACGTACGAGACCCCGCCTCCGTGAAGGCGCTGTTCGCTCGCACACGCGAGGCTTTCGGGCGGCTGGACCTGCTGTTCAACAACGCGGGCATCGGCACGCCGGCCATTCCGCTGGAGGATCTCAGCGTCGAGCAGTGGAAAGACGCCGTGGACCTCAACCTCACGGGCGCTTTCCTCTGCACCCAGGAAGCCTTCCGCATCATGAAGGGCCAGCAGCCTCGCGGGGGTCGCATCATCAACAACGGATCCATCTCCGCGCACGCGCCTCGGCCCTTTTCCGCACCGTACACCGCCACCAAGCACGCGATCACCGGCCTCACGAAGGCGACGTCGCTGGATGGACGCGCTCACGACATCGCCTGCGGGCAGATCGACATCGGCAATGCGGCGACCGAGATGACCGAGCCGATGGCGCAGGGCGTGCTGCAGCCTCGCGGCGACTTGATAGCGGAGCCGCGCATGGATGTTCGCCACGTGGCCGACGCGATCGTCCACATGGCGAGCCTGCCCCTGGACGCCAACGTGCAGTTCATGACGATCATGGCCACCAAGATGCCGTTCCTCGGCCGCGGCTGAGGCGGCGCCTCCTCAACCGCAACGACAATGCGGCCCTCCACAACACACCGGGTCCATGGCTCACATCCACTTCATCGGCGGAGAGAAAGGCGGCGTCGGCAAGTCGCTGATGGCGCGCGTGCTGGCGCAGTACTTGATCGACCGCAATCTGCCCTTCCTCGGCTTCGATACCGACCGGTCACACGGCGCACTGATGCGCTTCTACGCCGGCTATGCCTCTCCTGTGCTGGTGGACCGCTACGAATCGCTAGACAGCATCATGGAAGCTGCGGCGGACCAGCCCGAGCGGCGCATCCTCGTCGACTTGGCGGCCCAGACCAACGATCCGCTGCTCCGATGGATGGACGAGTCCGGCGTGCTGAACCTCGCCGACGAGATCGGCGTGGGTCTAACCTACTGGCACGTGATGGACTGCGGCAAGGACTCCGTCGACCTGCTCACGCGACTGCTCGACCGTTTCGGCAAGGAACTGCGCTACGTGCTGGTGCGCAACCAGGTACGTGGAAACGACTTCGCCGTGCTGGAACAGTCCGGCGAGCAGGCGCGCGCGGCGGAGCTGGGCGCCAAGATTCTCGCAGTGCGGCATCTCCACGAGAGCGTGATCAACAAGATCGACGCCACCAACAGCAGCTTCTGGAGCGCCAAGCACGGCACCGAAGGCAGCAACGGCCACCTCGGCCTGATGGACCGGCAGCGCCTGAAGATGTGGCTGCGTGAGGTCTACCGCGAGATCGACTCAGTCGATGTCTGAAAGCCGCTACGCTGCGGCGCGAGCCCCTTTACCATCGCCCGGGGCCGATTTCACCCGGCCGGAGACTCCCATGCGCCGTTCCGCCCTCCGCATCCATGGGCGTCTCGCCCTGGTTTCGCTGCTCGTAGCCAGCCTCGCCGGCTGCGGCGTGCTGGACGTGGCCGGCGCTGCGGCAGGTGCCGCCATCTCGGTGACCGGCGCGGTCGTGAGCACTGGCGTCAAGGTGACCGGCAAGGTGGTCGAGAAGACCATCGACGTGGTGACTCCTTCGGACGACGACGACTGAGCGGCCCCGGCCTCTCACTCCACGGGTGTCAGCTTCGCCACCCCGAGCGCGAGCCACTTCATGCCGTGACGGCCGAAGTTGATCTGAGCGCGCGCATCATCGCCGCCGCCTTCCAGCGTGACGATCACGCCTTCGCCGAACTTGTTGTGAAACACGCTCTGGCCCACACGCAAGCCATGTGAGCTGCGCGACGACGCCATGGCCGCCGGCACCGGCGTTTGAGCCGACGAACCGGCGCCCACCCGCCCTGCGCCAACGATTGACCCCAGCCCCGACCCGCGCGCCCAGGCCGACTGGTACTCGCGCGCAAAGCCGGAACCAAAACCCTGGTTCCGTGGCGTGAGCCATTTGAGCGTCGCCTCGGGCAGTTCGTCGAAGAAGCGGCTCTTGATGTTGTAGCGGGTCTGGCCATGCAGCATGCGGGTCTGGCTGAAGCTCAGGTACAGCCGCCTGCGTGCGCGCGTGATGGCCACGTACATGAGGCGCCGCTCCTCTTCCAGGCCGTCGGTGTCCGACAGGCTGTTCTCATGGGGGAACAGTCCTTCCTCCAGCCCGGTGATGAACACCGCATCGAACTCCAGGCCCTTCGACGAATGCACCGTCATGAGTTGGAGGGCGTCCTGCCCGGCTCGCGCCTGGTTGTCGCCCGCCTCCAGCGCCGCATGCGTGAGAAAGGCCGCCAGCGGCGACATGATCTCGCCGGTGTCGGCATCGGGAACCTGTTCCACCGCCGCAGCTACCGCACCGGCGCCCACGACCGCAGTGGCGCCCTGCTCATCGATGGGCAAGGCCACCGCGTCCTTGCCGAAGCCCTCCTGCGTGACGAACGCCTCGGCCGCGTTCACAAGCTCGTCGAGGTTCTCCAGCCGCTCCTTGCCTTCCTTCTCGGTCTTGTAGAAGGCAGTCAGTCCCGATGCCTGCAGCATGTGCTCGATGATCTCGCGCAGCGTCAGACCTTGGGTCGCCTCGCGCATGGCGTCGGCCAGCGCGACGAAAGCCTGCAGGCTGGCGCCGCCGCGCCCAGTGACCGCGCCCGCGCTCTGGTAGAGGCTTCGGCCTGACACGCGCGCCGCGTCCTGCAACTGCTCGATGCTGCGCGCGCCAATGCCGCGCGTGGGGAAGTTCACGACACGCAGGAAGCTGGTGTCGTCGTTCGGGTTCTCGATGAGCCGGAGATACGCCAGCGCGTGCTTGATCTCGGCCCGCTCAAAGAAGCGCAACCCGCCATACACCTTGTACGGAATGCCGGCATTGAAGAGCGCGCTTTCCAGCACACGGCTTTGCGCGTTGCTGCGGTACAGCAGGGCAATGTTGCTGCGCCGCGTGCCATCGCGCTGCAGCTGCTGCACCTCCTCGATCATCCACTGCGCCTCGGCGAAGTCGCTGGTGGCCTCGAACACGCGCACCGGCTCACCAGGGCCTGCCTCGGTGCGCAGGTTTTTGCCCAGCCGACGCTGATTGCGCGAAATGAGCTCGTTGGCCGCGTCCAGGATGTTCCCGAACGAGCGGTAGTTGCGTTCCAGCTTGATGACCTTCTGCACGCGGAACTCACGTTCGAAATCGGCCATGTTTCCGACTTGCGCGCCGCGGAAGGCGTAGATGCTCTGGTCGTCGTCGCCCACCGCAAACACACTGGTCTGTGGCCCGGCGAACATCTTGAGCCAGGCGTACTGCAGCCGGTTGGTGTCCTGGAACTCGTCGACCAGCACGTGGCGAAAGCGCCGCTGGTAGTGCTCGCGCACGGCGGCGTTGTCGCGCATCAACTCATAGGTGCGCAGCAGCAGTTCGGCGAAGTCGACCACGCCCTCTCGCTGGCACTGTTCCTCATAAGCTGCGTAGGCCTGCACCATGGTGCGCGATTGCTCGTCGCGTGCTTCCACATCCTTGGGCCGCAGCCCATCTTCCTTGGCGCCCGCGATGAACCAGGTGACCTGTTTGGGCGGGAAGCGCTCCTCGTCCAGATTCATCGCCTTGACCACGCGCTTGACAGCCGACAGCTGATCGGCCGAATCGAGAATCTGGAAGCCCTGCGGCAGCGCGGCCAGTTTCCAGTGCGCGCGCAGGAAGCGATTGCAAAGACCATGGAACGTGCCGATCCACATGCCGCGCACGGGCACCGGCAGCATGGCACCCAGCCGCGCCAGCATCTCCTTGGCCGCCTTGTTCGTGAACGTCACGGCCATCACGCCGCCGGGCGAGACCTGGCCGGTCTGGATGAGCCAGGCGATTCGCGTGGTGAGCACTCGTGTCTTGCCCGAGCCTGCGCCGGCCAGGATGAGGGCCGGCCCTGGTGGCAGCGTCACGGCAGCAAGCTGCTCGGGGTTGAGGTTCGCGAGCAGCGAAGGCGCCGCGGCCCCCGCGTTGTCAAGCGCGTCGTGGAAAGGCAGACTCATGCGGACATTCTAGGAGTCGCCTCGATGCCGTCCTCCGTGTACAGCGGGTCTGCCACCGTCGTGCTGGCCCTGTGCGCCGGCGCTGCAGCGGCCGCCTCGCCGACGTGCCCCATCGAGCCGCCGAAGATGGTGCTGGAGCGATTCATCCCCGCCGACTGCGAGGCCTGCTGGCGAGGCACGCCCCCGGGCGGGGTGCCGGGCCCGCGCACGCTGCTGCTGGACTGGATCGTGCCCGCCGGCGATGGCGCGCCGATGGCAAGCGCCGCGCTGCCCGACGCGCTGGACCGCGCGGCTGGGGCCACACCGGCAGACACCGCCTCGTCCACGCGGCAACGCGTCCACACGCTCGCCGACAGCGACACGCCACGCGTGGGAATCACGGACGGCCCGGCGTGGAACGGCTACATCGCGTTGCGGCTGGTCGTCACCCGGCGCGGCGTGCCGCTGCCGCCCGGCGCGATGGCTTTCGCAGCCCTCGTCGAGCGCGTGCCGGCGGGCAGCGAAGGCACCACGGTCGCGCGCCAGCTGGTGCGCGCCGCCGTCGGCCCGATGCCGCTGACAGAACTGGCCCGCGAGCGGCGAGCGCAGCATTTGCGCGCCGTACGCGTACCCGAGACGGATCGGCCGGAACGGCTGGTCAGCGTTGCATGGATAGCGAGTGCCGACGGCCACATGATCTCCGCGGCGCAATCGGTGGCCCCGGAGTGCCGTGTGCGTTGAGCAAGGGTCGTTCGACCACACAGCGCCAAAGGATCAGCCACGCAAAATTTCGTCCGGGCACTCCATATGCCCGGCTTCTCGGGAGAGCGACACACATGGAAATCTTCGACTACGAAAACATCCTTTTGCTGCCGCGCAAGTGCCACGTCGAGAGCCGCAGTCAGTGCGACCCCTCAGTGGAGTTCGGCGGCCGGACGTTCAAGCTGCCGGCGGTGCCCGCCAACATGAAGACGGTGGTCGACGAACCCATCACCGAATGGCTGGCCGCCAATGGCTACTTCTACGTCATGCACCGGTTCGACCTGGACAACGTAGCCTACGCCCGGCGCATGCGGGAGCGCGGCCTGTTTGTCTCCATCAGCTCAGGCGTGAAGGCGACGGATCATGAGGTGGTGGACCGACTCGCCGCCGAGGGCGTGGGCGCCGACTACGTCACCATCGACATCGCGCACGGCCACGCCGAGACCGTGCGCCGGATGATCGAACACATCAAGAAGAAGCTGCCCGGCACTTTCGTGATCGCCGGCAACGTGGGCACGCCCGAGGCGGTGATTGACCTCGAAAACTGGGGCGCCGACGCCACCAAGGTCGGTATCGGCCCGGGTAAGGTGTGCATCACGCGGCTCAAGACGGGCTTCGGCACCGGTGGCTGGCAGCTGTCTGCGCTGAAGTGGTGTGCGCGCGTGGCCACCAAGCCCATCATCGCGGACGGGGGCATTCGCGACCACGGCGACATCGCCAAGAGCGTGCGTTTCGGCGCCTGCATGGTGATGGTGGGTTCGCTCTTCGCCGGCCACGAGGAGTCGCCCGGCCGCACGGTAGAGGTCGACGGCAAGCTCTACAAGGAGTACTACGGCAGCGCATCCGACTTCAACAAGGGCGAGTACAAACATGTGGAAGGCAAGCGCATCCTTGAGCCCATCAAGGGCCGGCTCGCCGACACGCTGCGCGAGATGCACGAGGACCTGCAAAGCTCCATCTCGTATTCAGGTGGAACCCGGCTGGCCGACATCCGCAAGGTGAACTACGTGATCCTGGGCGGGGACAACGCTGGGGAACACTTGCTCATGTAGTTCGATCCCCCCATGCCGCGGATTTTCAGCGGCGGCGCCATGGGCTACCAAGCGCAGCGGTCACCTTCGTGTGGCGGTCGCGAGAAGCGCTTGCCTACAATCCGACACTTCCCCTGCAGCCTGAGTCGCTTTCGCGTGCATCCCGCGCGGGCGATCGTCTTTCCATGAGCAGCGAACTCGCCAAGTCCTTTGAACCCGCCGCCATCGAGGCCCGCTGGGCGCCTGTGTGGGAAGCCAGTGGAGTCTACGAGCCCACCCTCGCCGAAGACCGGCCGTCGTTTTCCATCCAGCTGCCACCGCCCAACGTAACGGGCACCCTGCACATGGGCCATGCGTTCAACCAGACGATCATGGACTCGCTCACGCGCTACCACCGCATGCGCGGCTTCAACACGCTGTGGCTGCCTGGCACCGACCATGCCGGCATCGCCACGCAGATCGTGGTGGAGCGCCAGCTGCAGCAGCAGGGCCTGTCGCGCCATGACATGGGGCGCAAGAACTTCGTGGCCAAGGTGTGGGAGTGGAAGGAGCAAAGCGGCTCCACCATCACCGGCCAGATGCGCCGTATGGGCGACAGCGTGGCTTGGAAGCACGAGTACTTCACCATGGACGAGAAGCTCTCTCGCGTGGTGACCGAAACATTCGTTCGGCTGTACGAAGAGGGCCTCATCTACCGCGGCAAACGCATGGTGAGCTGGGATCCGGTGCTCAAGTCCGCCGTGTCCGACCTCGAGGTGGAAAGCGAGGAAGAAGAGGGTCAGCTCTGGCACATCCGCTACCCGCTCGCCGACGGCTCGGGCGACGTGGTGGTCGCCACCACACGACCGGAAACCATGCTAGGCGACACCGCGGTCATGGTTCACCCCGAGGACGAGCGTTATCGCCACCTCGTCGGCCAACTGGTGCTGCTGCCGCTGTCCGACCGGCACATCCCGATCGTCGCCGACGAGTACGTCGACCGCGAGTTCGGCACGGGGGTGGTGAAGGTCACCCCAGCCCACGATCCCAACGACTACGCGGTGGGCCAGCGCCACAACCTTCCCATCCTCGGCGTGCTCTCGCTCGACGCCACCGTGAACGACAACGCGCCCGCGCCCTACCGCGGGCTCGATCGCTTCGTCGCGCGCAAGAAGGTGGTGGAGGACCTCGCCGCCCAGGGTTTCCTGGTCGAGACGAAAAAGCACCGGCTCATGGTGCCGCGCTGCGCTCGCACCGGCCAAGTGATCGAACCGATGCTGACCGACCAGTGGTTCATGGCCATGAGCAAGCCGGGACGCGACGGCAAGTCGATCGCCGAGAAGGCCACGGAGGTGGTACAGGACGGCCGCGTGCGTTTCGTGCCCGAACAATGGGTGAACACCTACAACCAGTGGATGAACAACATCCAGGACTGGTGCATCTCCCGACAGCTCTGGTGGGGCCATCAGATCCCCGCCTGGTACGACACCGAGGGCCACGTCTTCGTGGGCCGCGACGAGCATGAAGCGGTTCAGAAGTGGCAGCTCGAAATGGACAACCGGCTGGCCGTCGCCCGCGCCGCGGGCGACGAAGCGCAGGCTCGCCTCCTGGAACAGCGCCGCGCCGCAGGACCGAAGTTCACCCGCGACGAGGACGTGCTCGACACCTGGTACTCGTCCGCAATGGTGCCCTTCTCCACCTTGGGCTGGCCCGCCGAGACCCGGGAGACCAATCTCTTTCTCCCATCCACCGTGCTGGTCACAGGCTTCGACATCATCTTCTTCTGGGTCGCCCGGATGATCATGATGACCGTGCACTTCACCGGCCGCGTGCCCTTCCGCGATGTGTACATCCACGGCCTGGTGCGTGATTCGCACGGCCACAAGATGAGCAAGAGCGAGGGCAACGTGCTCGACCCGGTGGACTTGATGCAAGGCGTGTCGCTGCCCGATCTCGTACGCAAGTCCACCACCGGCCTTCGCAAGCCCGAGACGGCGCCCAAGGTGGGCAAGCGCATCGAGAAGGAGTATCCCGAGGGCATCCCGGCCTACGGCGCCGACGCGTTGCGCTTCACCATGGCGAGCTACGCCAGCCTCGGCCGCGACATCAACTTCGACACCAAGCGTTGCGAGGGCTACCGCAACTTCTGCAACAAGCTCTGGAACGCCACGCGTTTCGTGCTGATGAACTGCGAGGGCCACGACTGCGGGCTGGCCGAGCATTCCAAGGAGCAGTGCGCGCCCGGCGGCCCTGCACAGGGCTACTTGAGCTTTTCCGCAGCCGATCGCTGGATCAGCGGCGAGTTGCAACGGGTAGAAGCCGCGGTGGAGAAAGGCTTCACTGACTACCGGCTCGACAACGTGGCGAGCGCCATCTATCAGTTCGTGTGGGACGAGTACTGCGACTGGTACCTCGAGATTGCCAAGGTCCAGCTGCAAACCGGCGACGCGGCACAGCAGCGCGCGACCCGGCGCACACTGATCCGCGTGCTCGAGACCGTGCTTCGGCTGCTACACCCCATCACGCCCTTCATCACGGCCGAGCTGTGGGAGCGCGTGGCGCCGGTGGCCGGCCGCACCGATCCGGCCAATCCCCATGGCATCGTGGTCGCGTCGTACCCGAAGGCACAGCTCGAGCGCATCGACAAGCAGGCCGACGCCTGGGTAGCCAAGCTCAAGACCATGGTGAATGCCACCCGCAGCCTGCGCGGCGAGATGAACCTCTCACCCGCCGCGCGCGTGCCGCTCAATGCCATCGGCGACGGGCAGTTCATGGCCGAGGCGGCGCCGGTACTCAAGGCGCTGGGCAAGCTGTCGGAGGTGACGCTCCTGCCAGGCGAAGCTGCCTTCGCCGAAGCGGCCCGGCAGTCGCCAGTGGCAGTGGCGGGCGATACGCGGCTCGCGCTGTTCGTCGAGATCGACCTGGAAGCCGAGCGCAACCGGCTCGACAAGGAGATCCAGCGGCTGGAAGCTGAGATTGGCAAGGCAGCGGCGAAGCTCTCCAATGAAGGCTTCGTGGCGCGGGCGCCGGCCGCGGTGGTGGCTCAGGAAAAGCAGCGCGTGGCAGATTTCACCGCCACACGCGACCGCCTCAAAGACCAAGTGCAGCGTTTGGCTCAGTCGGCGTGAAATCGGCTGGCGAGAGCGCGCCAGCACCTCATCGATAGCCGCACCACGGCCCACGCTGCGCGCCCACATTCGCGCGTGGTACTGGCCACGCGAGGAGTGATTTGCAGGGTAGCCGAGCTGCACGCACACGGCGTTTGATCGCTCCAGCAGCTTGCACAGACCCATCGGTCGAATTTTTCAATGCTCCCACACGGGGTCGCTCGACGGCCACCTCGGCACCAAAGGCGGCCGGCAACTCCTGCCAAGCGTGCCGCGACGAAACCCATCGCGAGACTTCCGGTTCGAGCGGTTCGACAATCAGCAAATCCATGCAAACAAGGTGGACCCAAGCGCACCGCGCAAGAAGGCCTCATGCAGAATCCCCAGCAATGGAGAAACACTTTGCCGCCGGAGACTGTGACCAAATGTTGATACAAAAGGCGATCTTCCCTGTGGCCGGACTGGGCACGCGTTTTCTGCCCGCGACCAAGGCCCAGCCCAAGGAAATGCTCCCCGTGGTGGACAAGCCCTTGATCCAGTACGCCGTCGAGGAGGCCTACGCCGCCGGCGTGCGGGAAATGATCTTCGTGACCGGTCGGCACAAGCGCCCGATCGAGGACCACTTTGACATGACGTTCGAGCTGGAAGTCGCCCTCGAACAAGCGGGCAAGCAGGAATTGCTGGATGTGGTGCGCAGCGTCAAGCCCGATGACATGGAATGCATTTATGTGCGACAGCCCCAGGCGCTGGGACTGGGGCATGCGGTGCTGTGCGCCGAGCGGCTGATCGGCAACAACCCGTTTGCCGTGCTGCTCGCCGATGACTTGATGGTGGGCGAGCCGCCCATATTGAAGCAGATGGTGGAGCAATTCCGCGAGTGGCGTGCGTCCATCCTGGCGGTGCAGGAAGTGCCACCTGAGCACACCCGCCGCTACGGCATGGTGGCTGGCACGCAGGTGAACGAGCGCGTTATGGACGTGAACCGCATCATTGAGAAGCCGGCACCGGAGTCCGCGCCGTCCCGACTGGGTGTGGCTGGCCGCTACATCCTCACGCCGGGCGTATTCCACGAAATCACCAACCAGCCGCGCGGCGTGGGCGGAGAGATCCAGCTTACCGACGGCATTGCCGCCTTGCTGCGGCGCGAGAAGGTCTTCGCCTACCGCTACGAGGGCAAGCGCTACGACTGCGGCAGCAAAGAAGGCTTCCTGGAAGCCAATGTGGAGCTAGCGTTGCAGCACCCGCAGTTGGGCAAGGGCTTCCGCGAGTTCCTGAAAGACCTGGAGATCTGATCGGCGCGCTAACGCCGCTTGAGGTAATGCACGAACTCGTCGCCGCCGGAGGTCTGCTTCAGCAGTTCGTTGCCGGTCTGCCTCGCGAAGGCTTGAAAGTCGCGCACTGAACCGGGATCGGTGGCCACCACCTTCAGCACCTCGCCGCTGGCCATGTCTGCCAGAGCCTTCTTGGCCTTGAGGATGGGCAGGGGACAGTTCAGTCCGCGGGTGTCGATTTCCTTGTTCGCTTCCATGCGGTTCCTATGGCGGTGATGAGGCGGGGTGCGAAGGCAGCGCCATGAATTGCGGCACATGACCGCGTGAGCTGAGCCAGTCGGCCAATGCATAACCGGTGCCCGCGGGCCAGCAGCGCACTGACTGCGGCGTGAAAAGACGGTACTCCGAGAGCTCAGGCGACAGGGTGATCTCGCCGCGCGCCAGCGCGTGGTAGGCGATGATGACCTGGTTCATCCGCTGGAAATCGTAGACGCCGATGAGCCGAAGCGCATCGACCCAGAGCCCTGTCTCCTCGGACACCTCGCGCCGGATGCCGTCCTCCGGGGTCTCGCCTTCTTCCATGAACCCGGTGATCAGCCCGAAGAGCTTGCCCGACCACGCCGCATTGCGCGCCAGCAGCAGTTGACCATCGCGGTCGGCCAGTTCGATTACCGCAGCCAGCACGGGAGTGGGATTGTTCCAGTGGGTCCAGCAACACGCCGGGCACCGCAGCCGCGTCTTCGGGCCGCCGTCTTCGAGAGCCTCCACCGATTGCAGCAGCGTGGCGCACTGCGGGCAGAAGCGGTAACTCACGGGCACTCCCGCGTGCAGTTGGCTGGCCAACGGACGCGAGCCGTCATGCGGGAAAGACGCCGGTCGACAGGTAGCGGTCCCCGCGGTCGCACACCACAAACACGATAGTCGCGTTCTCCACCGTCTTCGCGAGCTGCAGCGCCACCCACAGTGCACCGGCCGCCGAGATGCCTGCGAACAAGCCCTCCTCGCGTGCGAGGCGGCGCGCCATCTCTTCGGCGTCGGCCTGGCTGACGAAAGTCATCTCGTCGACCCAGGTTGGGTCATAGATCTTCGGCAGGTAGGCTTGCGGCCACTTGCGGATGCCCGGGATGCGAGAGCCTTCGCTGGGCTGCGCACCGATCACGCGGACGTCACGGTTCTTCTCCTTGAGGAACCGCGACACGCCGGTGATGGTGCCCGTGGTGCCCATCGCACTCACGAAATGGGTGATGCGCCCTTGTGTGTCACGCCAGATTTCGGGGCCGGTGGTCTCGTAGTGGATGCGCGGGTTGTCGTCGTTGGCGAACTGGTCGAGCACCCTGCCTTTGCCGTCGCGCTGCATCTGCTCGGCGAGATCGCGCGCGTATTCCATACCACCCGAACGCGGCGTGAGTATGAGCTCAGCGCCGAAGGCCTTCATGGTTTGCGCACGCTCGACGCTCAAGTCCTCCGGCATGATGAGCAGCATGCGGTAGCCGCGCATGGCGGCGGCCATCGCTAGCGCGATGCCCGTATTACCCGATGTGGCTTCGATCAATGTGTCGCCGGGTTTGATCTCTCCGCGCTCCTCGGCTCGCCGGATCATGCTGATGGCCGGCCGATCCTTTACCGAGCCCGCGGGGTTGTTGCCTTCCAGCTTGCCCAGGATCACGTTGCCGCGCTGTTCGTTCTGCACGCCGGGCAGGCGCGCCAGCCGCACCAGCGGCGTGTTGCCGATCACGTCTTCGACAGTGGGATAACTGATCTTGCGAGAGGCCATGCGGCAATTGTCGCGCAGCCCCGCCCCGCGGCGAGAGCGCGTGCCATAATCCGCTCCCTTCGGGCGCACCACGCCAGTCCACTGCCGGAGTGGCGAAATCGGTAGACGCAGCAGACTCAAAATCTGCCGGTGGCAACACCGTGCCGGTTCGATTCCGGCCTCCGGCACCAAAAAGCTTTGCTCAGGTCCTGCGCGGGCCCAATTGGCCACCGCGATGCCCTCCGTGCGGAAGTGCGGCTGCGCTCGTCGGGCACCTTCGCCCCGCTCGCGAAGCCGATCGAACGCTTGCCGTGCGTCACAGTTGCTCGCCTTGGGGCATCGCTTCACTAGCCCCCGTTGATTAGGATCGCGCGATGCCTCCAATCCCTCCCATCACCAAGTGGCTGCTCATCGTCAACGTCGCGGCGTTCTTCCTCGAAGATCTGCTGCGCTTGGCCACCGGTATGTCGTTCCAGGCGTGGCTCGCGCTGTGGCCACTGGCGAACGGCTTCCTCCCCTGGCAGGTGGTGACCTACGCCTTCCTGCACGGCGACATCGTCCACCTGCTGTTCAACATGTTCGCGCTGTGGATGTTCGGCTCGGAGCTGGAGCGGCTGTGGGGCGAGCAGCGCTACATCCGCTTCTACGCTGCCAGCGTGCTCGCGGCCGCGGCGACGCAGCTCGTGGTGACGGCAGCCACGGGCTCGCCCTTTCCCACCGTCGGAGCCTCAGGCGGCGTGTACGGTCTCCTCCTGGGCTTCGGGATGATGTTCCCGAACCGGCAAATCATGCTGCTCATCCCGCCCATTCCGATGAAGGCGAAGGTCTACGTAGTGATCTTCGGCGCGCTGGAACTGTGGCTGGGGCTTCGGGTCAGTGACGGTGTCGCGCACTTCGCCCACCTGGGCGGCATGCTGGGCGCGTTCCTCGTGATTCGCTATTGGCGCGGCCAACCCCCGTTTCAGCGGCGACGCCGCTGAGCGGCACGCCGTCCGGAATCCCCTCGATCGCCGAGGGGGCGGAAAAGGTTCATGCTGGAAACCTCTTGGGAGGTCTCCATGCCCAAGCGGATATCGTCGTCGACACAGCGCGGCCCTTGGTGGTGGCTGGTAAAGCTCGGCGCCGCGCTGCTCATAGGGAATGCGGCACTCAGTGCCGCGGGCTCTCCTGACGTCGACGCCCAGGCCCGCGTCCTGGCCCGGGCCAGCGCCACCGTCGTGGGCGTGCGCGCGGTTGCGGTGGAGGATGCCCGTTCCATCGAGACGCTCGGTCGCGAGCGCCAAGGCTCCGGCGTCGTGATCGGTCCTGACGGGCTGGTCGTCACCATCGGCTACCTCATCCTCGAAGCGGAACATGTTGACTTGGTGCTCGGCCCTGATCGCGAGGTGCCGGCACGGGTGGTGGCCTATGACCTGGCCTCGGGCTTCGGCCTCCTGCAGGCGCTGACGCCCCTGCGTGCGCCGCAGGCAGCGCTCGGCAACCCGGCATCGCTCTCGGTGAACGAGCCCCTCATGATCGCCAGCGGCGGAGAACTGGGTGATGTGAGCATCGCGCGACTGGTTTCGCGCCGGCCGTTCTCTGGCTACTGGGAGTACCACATCGAGGGCGCACTGTTTACTGCGCCGGCACGCACCGACCACAGCGGCGCGGCACTCTTCAACGGCCGGGGCGAGCTCATGGGTATCGGTTCGCTGGTGGTGCTGGACGCGCTCGGGCCGCGCCACCCTCACGTGCCGGGCAACATGTTCGTGCCGGTCGACTTGCTGAAGCGCATCCTGCCGGAGTTGCGCCAGCACGGCACCACACAAAACAGCACGCGTGCTTGGCTGGGGCTGAACTGCGTGGAGCACGAGGGCGCAGTGCGCGTCGTGCGGATCACGCGCGACAGCCCGGCCGAGAACGCCGGCCTGCAACCGGGTGACCGGATCCTGCGCATCGACGGCACGGCAGTTCGCGACCTCGAAAGTTTCTACCGGACGCTGTGGCGAAACGCGCCGCCCGAACGCGACGTGACACTCGACATCACGCGCGGCGAGGAGCAGCAGACCGTCACCGTGCGCGCTCGTGACCGCATGAAGACGCTGCGCCGCGCCAGGGGCATCTGAGCATCCGAGGTTCACACACGAGTCACGCGCGTCGCCTCAGGCACCCAGCCCTTCGCGAACCGTGGGGTAGCGCAGCACCAGCCGCAGCTCTCGCTTCAGCCGGTCGTTGGCCAAGCGACGTGATTCACCCATGAAGCTCAGCAGTGTGGGTGGCAGTCGCTGCTGCGCCTCCTCGCGCGACACGCGGGGCGGACGCGCCATGCCTTCGATGTCGGCGACCAGGTCGAAGTAGTCACCCATCTTCATGTCGCTGTCGTCGCAGGCATGCACCACGCGTTGGGGACGACCGCGCACAAGCGCCGCCACGCAGGCGCGCGCCAGGTCGTCGGCATGGATGTGGTTGGTGTAGACGTCCGCATCCGCAGTCAACACCGGCGTGCCGCGCGCCACCCGCTCGCGGGCGCCGCCTTCCCGGTCGCGCGCATAGATTCCCGGGATGCGCAGGATGGTTACGGTCGCGGCGTATGCCAAACCATACCGACGCATGGGGCCCTCGGCATCGGCGCGGCGCCGCGCACGCTCGGTGTGGGGCGCGATGCGCCGGGTCTCATTGAAGCGCTCGCTGCCGCAGTCGCCGTACACGCCGGTGGTGCTGGCGTACACGACACGCCGCACGCCGCCCCTGCGGGCCAGCGCCTGCAACAGATGGGCTGTACGCGGGTCGCAGGAGCCCTCGGACGGTGGCGGGGCAAGATGCAGCACAGCCTCGGCCAAGCCCGCCAGCCGCACCAGGGTTTCGGGTGCATCGAGATTGCCGATCAGCGGCGTGACCCCGGCGGCACGCAGGACGAAGGCTTTCTCGGCCTCAGTGACAAGCGCCAGCACATGCCAGCGGCGCCCCAGCAGCTTCACCACGCGCAGGCCGATATCGCCACATCCGACGATGAGGAGGCGGGGTCGCCTGAAGCGGGACGAAGGGGTGGACATGGCGGGCCGGGGCAAAATTGCGTGGCGAGTTTACGAGGAGCCCCTTCGCCATGACCTTCACCGTCACCGTGCAGCCCAGCGGCCGCAGCTTCACCGTCGAACGAGACGAGCCGATCCTGCAGGCCGCTATCCGGCAGGGCATCGGATTGCCCTATGGCTGCAAGGATGGCGCCTGCGGCTCGTGCAAAAGTCGCCTGCTCGAAGGCCGCGTGATCCACGGTGCCCACCAGCACAAGGCCCTCAGCGTGGAGGAAGAAGAGGCAGGCCTCACACTCACCTGCTGTGCCGCCGCGCAGACCGACGTGGTGATCGAGGCCCGTACCGTACCCGGCGCAGGCGAGTTTGCGGTGCGCAAAATGCCCTGCCGGGTGATGTCGATCCAGAAACCGGCGGCCGACGTGGCGGTGGTCATGCTGCAACTGCCCGCCAACGACCCGCTGCGCTATCACGCCGGGCAGTACATGGAGTTCATCTTGCGCGACGGATCGCGGCGAAGCTATTCCATGGCCAACGCGCCGCACACGCAAGGCGACAAGCCCTTCGTCGAACTTCATATCCGCCACATGCCGGGCGGCAAGTTCACTGACCAGGTGTTCGGCACGATGAAGGAGAAGGACATCCTTCGCATGGAAGCGCCCTTCGGCAGCTTCTTCCTGCGCGAGGATTCCGACAAGCCTATGGTGCTGCTCGCCTCGGGCACCGGCTTCGCGCCCATCAAAGCCATGATCGAGCACATGCAGTTCAAGGGTTTCACCCGCCCTGCGTTGCTCTACTGGGGTTGTCGCACCCGCGCCGACCTGTACATGCACGACTGGGCGCTGCAGGCGGCGGCCCAGATACCCAACCTGACCTATATGCCGGTGCTGTCGGAGCCGAAACCCGAGGACTCATGGACCGGCCGCACGGGCTTCGTGCACCACGCGGTCATGGAGGATCTACCCGACCTCTCGGGCCATCAGGTCTATACCTGCGGCGCACCGATCATGGTCGAGTCAGCGCAGCGCGATTTCGTTGCGCGCTGCGCTCTGCCGGAGGACGAGTTTCTCGCGGACGCATTCACGTCCGAGGCGGACAAGCACGGCGATTGAACCGGTGCCGGCCCGCCGACCGGCCCTTCACTCGCCGAGGTACGCGGCCCTCACCTTGGGATCGCTCAGCAGCTCCCGTGCATTGCCGGCCATCGTGATCTCGCCCGAATCCATCACGTAGCCACGATCGGCCAGCTGCAGCGCGCGGCTGGCGTTCTGCTCGACCAGCAGCACGGTTGTGCCACGGGCGTGGATGTCGTTCACCACCTCGAAGATCTTGTCGACCATGATGGGCGACAGGCCCATTGAGGGCTCGTCCATCAGCAGCACCCTGGGCCGCGCCATGAGCGAGCGCCCGATAGCCAGCATCTGCTGCTCGCCGCCCGACATGGTCCCGGCCAGCTGGTTCCGGCGCTCCTTCAGCCTCGGGACGAGTGCGAAGACCTTCTCGATGTCGTCATCGATCTCCCGGTCGCTGCGCACGAAAGCGCCCATCTGCAGGTTCTCGGTGATGGTCATGCGAGTGAAGGTGCCGCGGCCCTCGGGCACCATCACCAGGCCTTGCTTGACCAGCTCCCATGCGCCCTGCCCCTTGACTGATCGGCCCAGGTACTGGATGTCACCCGCGGCAGCCGCCTGGAGGCCGGTCACCGCCTTAAGAGTGGTGGTCTTGCCGGCGCCGTTGGCACCAATCAGGCTGACCAGCTCGCCCTCCTTGACGTCGAACGAGATGCCCTTGACCGCATGGATGCCGCCGTAGGCGACCTTCAGGCCCATGACCTTCAGCAATGTGTTCGCCATGTGTGCTCTCCCTCAATGCGCCTTGTGGCCGGCGCCGAGGTACGCCTCGATCACCTTCTCGTCGCGCTGCACGTCGTACGGCGTGCCCTCGGCAATCTGCTTGCCGTAGTCGAGTACGGTCACGCGGTCGCACAGGCCCATCACCAGCTTCACGTCGTGTTCGATCAGCAGGATGGTCCGGCCGTCCTTTCGGATGCGGTCGATCAGCTCGCGCAACACCACCTTCTCGGTGGCGTTCATCCCCGCGGCCGGCTCGTCCAGCGCGATGAGCTTGGGGTCGGTGGCCAGCGCACGAGCGATTTCCAGACGGCGCTGGTCGCCATAGCTCAAGGTCCGCGCCTTGAAATCGGCGTAGCGCGCGATGCCCACGTAATCAAGCAGCTCCCGGGCTCGCGAGGTGATCTGGGCTTCTTCCTGCTTGAAGCGCGGCGTGCGCAACACTGCGCCCACCAGACCCGAATGAGTGCGGACGTGGCGGCCCACCATCACGTTTTCCAGCGCTGTCATCTCTGCGAAGAGCCGGATGTTCTGGAAGGTCCGCGCGATGCCGGCCTTGGCCACCTCGTGCACCGCCGAGGGCTTGTACGGCCTCCCCCCGAGCTCGAAGTTGCCCGAGTCGGGCGCATACAAGCCGGTGAGAACATTGAAAAAGGTGGTCTTGCCGGCGCCATTGGGGCCAATGAGGCCGTAGACCTGGCCATGCTCAATGGTGATGCCCACGTCGGACAGGGCCTGCAGCCCGCCGAAGCGCTTGGAGACGCCGCTCACGCGAAGAATGGTGTCGCTCATGGGGCTGCCCTCACTTGGCCGGCGTGGGGGTGGGCGTGGTCGGCACGGGCGCCGCCTTGCCGTGTTCAGGCGAGGGCCACAGGCCGCGCGGACGTGCCAGCATGATGGTGATCATGGCCACCGCAATGAGCAGTTGGCGCAGGATGGCCGCGTCGAGCCGGCCCTCGGTCATCTGCTGCAGGTCGCCAGCCACGTAACGCAGCACCTCGGGCAGCGAGGCCAGCAGCAGTGCGCCCAGGATCACCCCCGGCAGATGCCCCAGCCCGCCAAGCACCACCATCGCCACCACCATGATGGACTCCTGCAGCGCGAAAGACTCGGGCGACACGAAGCTCTGGAACGCCGCGAACATGGTGCCCGACACGCCGCCAAAGGTGGCCCCCATGCCGAAGGCGAGCAGCTTCATGTTGCGGGTGTTGATGCCCATGGCCTTGGCCGCAATCTCGTCTTCCCGGATCGCCATCCAGGCGCGCCCGATGCGCGAGCGCTCCAGGCGCCAGCAGACGAGAACGCTGGCCATCACCAGCGCGAGGAACAGGTAGAAATACAGCGTCACCGGCGGCAGCGTGAAGTCGAATACGTCGACCGGCCGACCGACCGTGAGCTTGCCCAGATGCATGGCGTCGATCTGGCTGATGCCCTTGGGCCCGTTGGTGAAGTTGAGGGGGGCATCCAGGTTGTTGAGGAACACCCGGATGATCTCGCCGAAGCCCAGCGTCACGATGGCCAGGTAGTCGCCGCGCAGTTTGAGCACCGGCATGCCGAGCAGCACCCCGGCGATGGCCGCCAGCCCGGCCGCCAACGGAATGGCGATGACGATGGGTGTGTGCAGGCCGTTAGGGAACATCGCCTGGACAGCGGGAAAGGTGTCCGTCAAGTGCGGCGAGGACAACAGCGCGAACATGTAGGCGCCCACCGCATAGAACGCGATGTACCCGAGGTCGAGCAGGCCGGCGTAGCCGACCACGATGTTCAGCCCCAGCGCCAGCAGCACGTACAGCAGAGCGACATCGATGATGCGTACCCAGGCGTTGCCGAACTGCTGCGCCACCAGCGGCGTGAGCAGGAGCAGGAGGCCGGCGACCAGAAAAACCACGAGCTTGTTTTTCATCATGGCGGCGTTCCTTGTCAGGCTCGGTCGGCCACGCGCTCGCCGAGCAACCCTTGCGGGCGCAGCGTGAGCACGAGGATGAGCACGATGAAGGCGAAGATGTCCTGGTAGTGGCTGCCCAACACCCCACCGGTCACCACCCCGATGTAGCCAGCACCCAGCGATTCGATCAGCCCCAGCAGCACGCCGCCCAGCATGGCCCCGGGCAGGTTGCCGATTCCGCCGAACACCGCCGCAGTGAATGCCTTGAGACCGGGCAAGAAGCCCATGGTGTGCTGCACCGAACCATAGTTGGCCGCGTACATCACGCCTGCCAGCGCGGCCAGCGCGGCGCCGATGACGAAGGTGGCGGAGATGACCATGTCGGGCTTCACGCCCATAAGCCCGGCCACGCGGGGATTTTCGGCGGTGGCGCGCATGGCGCGCCCGAGCTTGGTCTTGTTGACCAGGTACATCAAGCCTGCCAGCGCGCACGCCGTGACGACGAGGATGAGGATCTGTGTTGTATTGATCACCGCCCCACCGATGAAGAACGGCTCGCTGGGCAGCAGGATCGGATAGGGCTTGTAGTTCGGCTTCCAGATGATCATCGCCAACGTTTGCAGCAGCAGGCTCATTCCCATGGCGGTGATCAGCGGCGCCAGGCGCGGCGCGTTGCGCAGCGGCCGGTAGGCGATTTTCTCGATCGAGAAGTTGAGGATCGCGCACACCACCATGGCGGCCAGCAGCGAGAGAACGAGAAGCAGCCAGTCGGGCATCGCGCCGCGCAGCGTGCTGACCACGGTCCAACTGGTCAGCGCACCCACCATCAGCACTTCTCCGTGCGCGAAGTTGATGAGGTTGATGATCCCGTAGACCATCGTGTAGCCGAGCGCCACCAGCGCATACACGCTGCCCAGCACGAGGCCGTTGATGATCTGTTGGATGAAGGTGTCCATGGTGTCTCCTGATAGTGCAGCGCGGCGACGGCACTCGTGACTGACGGTGCCGCATGGTCCTGCGGCAGCCGGCCTCGCGCTATTTGCAAAGGCCCGCCGCAAGAGAATTTGGCGGCGGGCTGGACGCGCATCGAAGCGCATTGGAGCGGCGCGATTCTAGGGGCCGCGCCATGGCGCCAACATTCGGACTTCCTCTACGGCACCAACAGGCTGGCTCGACCTCGGCACTCAGGTCTTCTTCTTCGCCTCTTCGTTCAGCCGGCGCAATTCATCCAGGCGCTCGCCGATGCGGATCTCCAGCCCACGGCCGACCGGCCGGTAGAGCACAGGGCCTTCCAATTCGTCGGGCCAGTAGCGTTCGCCGGCGGCGAAGCCGCCCGCCTCATCGTGCGCGTAGCGGTAGCCCTTTCCGTAGTCCAGCCCCTTCATGAGCCGCGTGGGCGCGTTGCGAAGCCTTAGGGGCACCGGGCGGGTGATGTCCTTCGCCACGAAGGCACGCGCCGCATTGAACGCGGCATACACCGCGTTGGACTTTGGCGCCACGGCCAAGTAGACGACCGCCTGGGCCAGTGCCAGCTCGCCCTCGGGCGAGCCCAGCCGCTCGTAGGTCTCGGTCGCATCGAGCGCGAGGCGTAGCGCACGCGGGTCGGCAAGCCCGATGTCTTCGCTGGCCATGCGCACCAGGCGGCGCGCCGCGTAGCGCGGGTCCACGCCACCGTCGAGCATGCGCACGAACCAGTACAGCGATGCGTCAGGGTCGGAGCCTCGCACCGCCTTGTGCAGTGCCGAGATGGTGTCGTGGAACTGGTCGCCGCCCTTGTCGTAGCGTCGCAGCTGCTCGCCCAGCGACTTCTCCAGCAGCGGTTCGTCGATCTGCTCCACCGCACCGGCCATGGGCACCAGGTTCTCGTAGGCATTGAGCAGCCGGCGCGCGTCGCCGTCGGCATAGCCGATCAACCGCTTCGCCGCCGGTTCCGTGAGTGCCGGTGCCCTCAGCAGTTCGCAAGCGCGCTCCAGCAGGAGTTGCAGGTCCTCCTCAGTGAGGCTCTTCAGCACATGCACCGTGGCACGCGACAGCAGCGCCGAGTTGACCTCGAACGAAGGGTTTTCGGTGGTGGCGCCGATGAATGTGAACAGCCCCGACTCCACGTGGGGCAGGAAGGCGTCTTGCTGCGCCTTGTTGAAGCGGTGCACTTCATCGACGAAGACCGCCGTGCGTCGGCCCGCCGCGCGCGCCGCCTGGGCACGCTCCACCGCATCGCGGATGTCCTTCACGCCGCCCAGCACTGCGGAGATGGGGATGAACTGTGCATCGAAGGCGTCGGCCATGAGGCGCGCAAGCGTGGTTTTGCCCACGCCCGGCGGGCCCCACAGAATCATCGAATGCATGCGACCCGATTCGAAGGCCGCGCGCAGCGGCTTGCCGGGGCCAAGAAGATGCTGCTGGCCGATCACCTCGGCCAGCGTCTTTGGTCGCAAGCGCTCGGCCAGCGGCGGCTGCGTGCTGTCATCCAGCGGCAAGTGGAGATTGCCCATCGGGGCATTGTCGCAGTGGCCCCGCGCAGGGGGCGGCGGCCTCGGAGGAAGGACTACTGCTCGATCACATCCGCGCCCGCCGGCGGCGTGAAGCGGAAACGCTCGGGCGCGAGCGGCACGTTGGCAGCGAACTGCGAAAACTGCAGCAGCGAGCGCTGGCCAAAGTTGTCGGCAATCTCGATGACCGCGAGCTCGCGGCCCTTGAACCCGATGTGCACGGCCTGGAAGGTGCTGCCCGTCGCCCTGGGCGTGGCTTTCACCCACTCCAGCCCGTCACGCGGGGATTGCGCCTCCAGCATGAAGTCCTTGTCCAGCGAGCCGCCCGCAAGGATGACCGCCGGCGTGGCGCCCAGGGCCTGGGCAAGCCGCCGCGAGGTCACCTGGTTCAGCTCGACATCGTGGACCCACACCTTGTGGCCATCGGCCACGATCAGCTGCTCGAAGGGCTTCTCGTAGGCGAAGCGGAAGCGATTGGGCCGCAGGAACTCGAAGCTGCCGCTGGACGTCTTCTTCTTCGCACCGTCGGGCGACACCACCGTCTGCGTGAATGCAGCCCGCCCGCTTTTCACGTCGGCCACGAAGTCTTTCAGCGTGGCCACCGCATCGGCGCGCGCGGCGAAGGAGGCGGCAGCGAGTACGGCAGCGGCGAAAAATCGCGTCATTCCGTGCGGGCGGGGACGATGAGATCCCGGTTGCCGTTGGTGGACATGGCCGATACGAGCCCTGATTTCTCCATTTGTTCCAGCAGGCGGGCAGCACGGTTGTAGCCGATGCGTAAATGCCGTTGTACCAGCGAGATCGAGGCGCGCCGGTGCTGCAGCACGATGGCGACGGCCTGGTCGTACATCGGGTCGTTCTCGCCGTTGCCGCCCCCGGGCATGTCGGAGGTGAGGATGTCACCGCCTTCGCCGTCGAGCGTGCCGCCTTCGAGAATGCCTTCGATGTAGTTCGGCTCGCCCTGGCTCTTGAGGTACTCGACCACGCGGTGCACCTCCTCGTCGCTCACGAAAGCACCGTGCACGCGCACCGGCAACCCGCCGCCCGGGGTGAGATAAAGCATGTCGCCCTGCCCCAGCAACGCCTCGGCGCCCATCTGGTCAAGGATGGTGCGCGAGTCGATCTTGCTCGACACCTGGAACGACAGGCGAGTCGGAATGTTGGCCTTGATGAGGCCGGTGATGACGTCCACGCTCGGGCGCTGGGTCGCGAGGATGAGATGGATACCCGCGGCCCGCGCCTTCTGCGCCAGGCGAGCGATCAACTCCTCGATCTTCTTGCCGACCACCATCATGAGATCGGCCAGCTCGTCGATCACCACCACCACGAAAGGCAGCCGCTCCAACGGCTCAGGCTGCTCCGGCGTGAGGCTGAAGGGGTTGGGAATCGTCTGGCCCTTCTCGGCGGCGTCGACAACCTTCTTGTTGTAGCCGGAGAGGTTGCGGACCCCCAGCTTGCTCATCAGCTTGTAGCGGCGCTCCATTTCGCCCACGCACCAGTTGAGCGCGTTGGCGGCCTGCTTCATGTCGGTGACGACCGGCGCCAGCAGGTGCGGAATGCCCTCGTACACGCTCATCTCCAGCATCTTCGGGTCGATGAGGATGAGCCGAACGTCGCGCGCCTCCGCCTTGTACAGAAGCGACAGGATCATGGCGTTGATACCCACCGACTTGCCCGAGCCGGTGGTGCCGGCCACGAGACAGTGCGGCATCTTGGCCAGGTCGGCCACCATGGGCGCGCCGACGATGTCCTTGCCCAGACCCATGGTGAGCTGAGAAGCCGCGTGGTTGTAGACCTGAGAGCCGAGGATCTCCGACAGGCGGATCATCTGCCGCTTTGCATTGGGCAGCTCGAGCGCCATGGTCGTGCGGCCGGGAATGGTCTCGACTACACGAATGCTTACCAGGCTGAGCGACCGGGCCAAATCCTTGGCGAGGTTGACGACCTGCGCACCTTTCACACCCGTGGCGGGTTCGATCTCGTACCGCGTGATCACCGGCCCAGGAGAGGCGGCCACCACGCGCACCTCCACGCCGAAGTCCTTAAGCTTTTTCTCGATGAGCCGGGAGGTCATCTCCAGCGTTTCCGGTGTCACCGTCTCCATGCGGCCCGGCGCGGCGTCGAGCAGGTCGACCTGGGGCAGCTTCGTATCGGACAACTCGGTGAAGAGAGGCTTCTGCCGCTCCTTGACCACCCGCTCGCTCTTGGGCACCTCCACCACCGGCTTTTCGATCACGATGGGCGCGTGCTCCACGTGCAGGTGGTGCTCCACCTCAACCACCTGCTCGCGTTCGCGCTGCGCCTTCTCACCGAGACGGATGTCCTCGGCACGCTCGATCCGCTCCACGCGGCGCTCGCGCAGCGTGTCGAGCCAAGCACCGATGCCCTCGGCCACGCGCACCCAAGAGAAGCGGAAGGCCATCGCCAACCCGGCCACCAGCGCCGCGATCCACAGTACGCCCGAGCCCGCGAATCCGAGGAGCTTCATAGACAAGGGCCCCAGCGTGTAGCCAAGCACCCCGCCCGCATGCCCGCCTGGCACGTCCCCCTCCCACTGGTACATGCGGCTCCATTCCAGCGAACAGCTCGCCGCCATGAGGAGCACAAGGCCCACCCAGAACATCCAGCGTGGCTGACCATGCGCCGGTTCGGCATCGCCGCGAAGCAGGCGAGCCAAGCCGCCCAGCCACGTGCGCAGGCTGACCGCCATCAACCACCAAGCCGAATAGCCGAGCAAGAAAAACGCAAGGTCGGAGAACCAGGCGCCCAAAGCGCCGGCAGCGTTGTGGGCCAGCGTCGCACTGCCCGAGGTGGAGAAAGCGGTGTCGGCAGGGTCGTGCGAGGTGAGGGCGATGAGGGCCAGCAACCACGCAACCCCGGCGACCAGCAGCAGCGATTGAGATTTCCAGCCGGGGTGGGCGACGGGTGCATCGGCAGTGCCCCGCGCCCGCTGTGGCCGCGTGTACCGACCCCCGGGGGCTGAAGAGGAGGAAGAAGCCGAAGCGGCCCCGGCGTCGGACCGGAGCGAACCGAGCGGAAACGTCATGCGCGGATTGTGGCCGAAGCAGACCGCGCCACCTTGGTTGAGCCGTGACGCTTCGCTCGGACAAAGCTGGTTCAGCTAACCAGCCGCTCCTTGATGATCACCGAGCCGTTTTCCTGCGTCTCAACCATGCCGCGCTCCTCCAGATCCTTCATCACGCGGCTGACCATTTCGCGGGAAGCGCCCACCACCTTCGCGAGATCCTGCCGGGACACCTTGTTGCGGATGATTTTCGTGTCGCCATCGGCCTCGGCCATGTCGAGCAGCGTGCGCGCCACGCGGCCATACACGTCGAGTAGCGCGAGCGACTCGATCTGGCGATCAGCGTTGCGCAGGCGCTGCACCAGCCCGCGCAGGATGGCGTACGACAAGCTCGAATTCTCGGGCAGGCAGCGCGCGAACTCCGGCCGGCCCAGCACGAGCATGTCGGTCTGCACCTCGGCCCGCACGGTGGCCGAGTGGGGCTCGTTGTCGATCAGGCTCATTTCGCCGACATAGTCACCGGGCTGCAGCACAGCGAGGATGACCTCGCGGCCGCGCGAATCAGCCGTGAGCACGCGGGCACGGCCAGTCAGCAGGATGAACAGCGCGTTGGACTTGCGGCCGTGCTCGACGATGATCTCGCCCCGCCTGAAGCGCCGCTTCACGACGCTGTCGGCGATCCCCTGCGCCTGGTCGTTGGTCAGCATAGAAAACAACGGCACACGGCGGATCAGGTCGAGATTCGAAAGCATTGCCATACGGGGAGCTCCAATGAATTTATCGTGGCGGCCCGGCCGGGCCGTGCGGAGTGAACGTTTCCTACAATTTCGCTATTGTCACCATTGGCGGCGTTGACGCCAGCGCGAAAGAACCCCATGTCAGACTCGCGCCTGTCGCCCACCTCGTCCTTCATCCCCGCACCCCCGCCATGAGCACCACGAAGCACGCCAAGGTCCTGATCCTCGGTTCAGGTCCGGCCGGCTACACCGCCGCCATCTACGCCGCCCGAGCGAACCTGCAGCCCATGCTGATCACCGGCATCGCGCAAGGCGGACAGTTGATGACCACCACCGACGTGGACAACTGGCCGGCCGACGTGGCAGGCGTCCAGGGCCCCGAGCTCATGGAGCGATTCCTCAAGCACGCCGAGCGTTTCAACGCGCAGATCATCTTCGACCACATCAACGAGGTCGACCTCGGGAAGCGGCCTTTGACGCTCAAGGGTGACGCGGGCCTGTACACCTGCGACGCCCTCATCATCGCCACCGGCGCATCGGCCAAGTACCTGGGCCTGCAGTCGGAGCAGGCGTTCATGGGCCGCGGCGTGAGCGGCTGCGCCACCTGCGACGGCTTCTTCTACCGGGAGCAGGAAGTCTGCGTGGTAGGCGGCGGCAACACCGCGGTCGAGGAAGCGTTGTACCTGTCCAACATCGCGAGCAAGGTCCACCTCATCCACCGCCGCGACAAGTTCCGCGCCGAGCCCATACTCGTCGACAAGCTGATGGAGAAAGTGGCGTCCGGCAAGATGCACCTGCACCTGTGGCACACGCTCGACGAGGTGCTAGGCGATGCCTCCGGCGTCACGGGTGTGCGCATCCGCAGCACGCAAGACGACAGCACCACGGAGCTCGCGCTCAAGGGTTGCTTCATTGCCATCGGCCACCAACCCAACACCGATATCTTCAAGGGTCAGCTGGAGATGAAGGATGGCTACATCGTCACGCGAGGCGGCGCGGACGGCTTCGCCACCATGACTAGCGTACCGGGCGTCTTGGCCGCCGGCGACGTACAGGATCACGTGTACCGGCAGGCCATCACCAGCGCCGGCACCGGCTGCATGGCCGCGCTGGACGCGCAGCGCTTCCTGGAGCAGTAACCCGGGCCGCGGTGGAACCTGGCTATAATCGCGGTCTTTGCCGGGAGGCCGCCTTGGCCTTTCACGCATGCCGCACGCATGCCGGGGACCGGCTCCTGCAACGAGATTTCAGATTCACACGGAGAAGCGTCATGGCACGCGTCTGTCAGGTCACGGGCAAGCGCCCGATGGTGGGGAACAACGTCTCCCACGCCAACAACAAAACGAAGCGTCGCTTCCTGCCCAACTTGCAGTACCGCCGCTTCTGGCTGGAAACCGAGAACCGCTGGGTCCGGCTTCGCATCAGCAACGCGGCCCTGCGGCTCATCGACAAGTTGGGCATCGACGCCGTCGTGGCCGATTTGCGCGCCAAGGGCGAACTTTGATACCCCGCCCATAGGAGCAAACCATGGCAAAAGGTGGACGCGAAAAGATCAAGCTGGAATCGTCAGCCGGTACCGGGCACTTCTACACAACCGACAAGAACAAGAAGACGACACCCGAGAAGCTGGAGATGATGAAGTTCGATCCCAAAGCTCGAAAGCACGTGATGTACAAGGAAACGAAGCTGAAGTAGGTCAGCTTCTCTCAAACGACAACCCGCCCGGCGCCCTGCCCGGCGGGTTTTCTCTTTCCTCTTCTCTGTTCCTTCTCCACTCCTCTTGGGACAGCGGGCAGATCATGGCCCGAGGGATCCCGACATACACCTTCAGTCCGGGTCCCCATGAAAAAAGGGCCCGCGATAACGGGCCCTCTTGCTTGCGGCAAACGCCGGCTCAGGCGTGTGCAGCGCGCAACTTGAGAGCGAACTCCTGCAGGGCAGCGATACCGCTCTCCTCGGCCTTCTTACACCAAGCCTGCAGATCGATCACAAGCTGCTCGGCCGACACGTTCGTTCGGGTCCACAACTGGCGCAGTTCCTCGCGCATGGCTACGAGCTTAGCCAGCACGGCGTTGTGCGCGCACGCATTTGCCACATGGAGCTTGAGCTCGGTCGGAATCTTGTCTTCGTCACGGTGCACCCAGCGGCGGGCGAGGTGCAGGTCTTTCCAGCGGGCGGTGTTCTGCAGACCCTCCGCCTTGAGGCGGGCAAGCTCGGCGCCGCACGCGCGCTTCAGGTGCTTGGCGTACTTGGCCATCACCTCGTAGCGGTTGGCGATCACCGCCTCCAGCGTTTGCGTGTCTGCCACCGGCTTGATGGCGCCCAGTTTGAGCATCGGCGCCGTCTTGCGGACCTTGGCGCAGCCCATCATTTCGAGCGCCCGGATGTAAACCCAGCCGATGTCGAATTCGTAGGACTTGACGGAGAGCTTGGCCGAGGTGGGGTAGGTGTGGTGGTTGTTGTGCAGCTCCTCGCCGCCGATGATCAGACCCCAGGGGAAGACATTGGTAGAGGCATCGGCCGCCTCGAAGTTGCGATAGCCCCACCAGTGGCCGATACCGTTGATGATGCCGGCCGCGGTGATCGGAATCCATAGCATCTGCACCGCCCACACTGTGGCGCCGATGGCACCGAACATCAGCACGTCGGCAATGAGCAGCAAACCCAGGCCCGCCCAGGTGAAGCGACCGTAGATACGGCGCTCAATCCAGTCGTCAGGCGCGCCATGACCGTACTTTTTGATCGTTTCCTGGTTCTGAGCTTCGGCGCGATACAGCTCCGCGCCCTCAAGCAGCACCTTTCGGATACCGCGTGCCTGCGGACTGTGCGGGTCGTCTTCCGTCTCGCACTTGGCGTGGTGCTTGCGATGAATCGCCACCCATTCCCTGGTGACCATGCCGGTCGTGAGCCAGAGCCAGAGGCGGAAGAAGTGGGAGGGGATCGGGCCGAGGTCCAGCGCGCGGTGGGCCTGCGCACGGTGCAGAAAGATCGTGACGGATGCGATCGTGATGTGAGTGGTGATGAGCGTGTACAGCACGATCTGCCACCACGCCATGTCAGCGAGCCCATGAGCCAGCCAGTCGATCACAGCATTCCAAACGGTCATGGCTCCATCCATTCATCTTGCCACTCGGCGAACGCTAGATTGTAGGTGAGTGCACTGCCGGAAAACCCTTAGAAATGCCCGGCATGCGGTTCCTGCAGCCGGACATGGGCCGCGAACTTGATGTGGATCACCAAGCCGCTACGGGCGTTCCCAGACGGCACCAAAGAATCCGTCTGTACGGTGCCGGTGGGGCCACAAACGCAAGAATTTTTCACGGACAAGAGCATCAGGAGCATCGACGTGCGCCTTGGACAGGACTTCGGCCGCATGAAGCAGCTGGAACTCATGCCCATGGGCCTCGGTGAAGGCTTGCGCGATGGCCTCGTTCTCGTCTTCCAGCAGGCTGCAGGTGGCGTACACCAGCCGCCCGCCCGGCTTCAGTAGCCGCGCGGCGCTCGTCAGGATGGCCGCCTGCTTATCGCGTAGTTCGGCCAAGGCCTGTGGCGACTGGCGCCATTTCATGTCGGGATTGCGGCGCAGCGTGCCCAGGCCGGAGCAGGGTGCGTCCACCAGCACACGGTCGATCTTGCCGACCAGCCGCTTGATTCGTTCATCACGCTCATGAGCGATCTGCACCGGGTACACGTTTGACAAACCGCTTCGAGCAAGCCGCGGCTTCAGCGCCGCCAGACGGTGGCCAGAGGTGTCGAATGCGTACAGCCGGCCTGTGTTGCGCATGGCCGCGCCGAGCGCGAGAGTCTTTCCCCCGGCGCCAGCGCAAAAGTCGACCACCATTTCGCCGCGCCGGGCGCCGACCATCAGCGCGAGAAGCTGGCTGCCTTCATCCTGCACCTCGACGTCGCCACGCGTGAACACGTCAAGCTTGTTCAGCGCCGGCTTGCCTTGCACGCGCAACCCCCAGGGCGAGAACGGCGTAGGCTGGGCGTCGATCCCGGCGGCAGCGAGCGCCGCCTTCGCGTCTTCTCGCCGAGCCTTCAGCGTGTTGACGCGCAGGTCCAGGGCAGCCGGCTCGTTGAGGCTTCCCACCAGCGGCCAGAAATCCTCGCGCAGCGAGGCCATGAGCGACTGGGCCAGCCAGTCCGGCAGGTTGTGGCGCAGCTTGTCGGGAAGTGAGGCACGGTCCACCGCGTTCACTTGGTCGAGCCAGCGCTGCTCGTCTTCGCTCAAGGCGGCGCGCAGGAATGCCTGGTCGCCCTGCCAGCCGAGTATGGCCAGCCGACGCTCCAAATCTCCGCGGCCCGATTGCGCCAGGTGTTGCAGCAGCAATCGCTGGCGCAGGACGTGATAGACCGTCTCGGCCAGCGTGTGACGCTCGCGGGCTCCGAGGGCGCGGTGGTCTCGGAAGAAGGCCGACACCACGCTGTCGGCGGGCGCATCGAGCCGCATGACCTTGCGCAGCAGGTCGGTGGCAAGCTGGAGCAGCGCGTTCGGATGCATGGTGCGGTGCGCCGTCAGGCCAGGAGCTGCGATTCGCCGCCGGTGTGCGTGACGAGGTGGCCCTCCACGCGCAGCTGACCCTCCACGATCCAGCGCACCGCACGAGGGTAGAGCAGATGCTCTCGCGCCAGCACGCGCGCGGCGAGCGTAGCCTCGGTATCACCTGCCAGCACCGGCACGATGGCCTGCGCGACGATCGGTCCGTGGTCCAGGTCGGCCGTGACGAAGTGGACCGTGGCACCAGCGACCTTGCAGCCCGCTTCGAGCGCACGACGATGGGTATGCAGGCCGGTGAAAGCGGGCAGCAGAGAGGGATGGACATTGACCAGGCGGCCCTCAAAACGCCGAACGAACCCCGGGGTGAGGATGCGCATGAAGCCCGCCATGACGACCAGATCGGGCTGGAAACTCTCCACCACGGCTGCCAGCTCGGCATCGAAGGACTCGCGGTCGGTGAAGCGGGTGTGATCCACCACGGCGGTCGGGATGCCGCGCTCTTGTGCGAAGCCCAGCCCGGGCGCATGCGGCCGGTTGCTCACCACTGCAGCCATGCGCGCGGGCCAGCCTTCGCCAGCGCAGGTGCGCACGATGGCTTCCATGTTGGAGCCACGGCCGGAGATGAGCGTCACGATGTTTTTCATGGCGGCGGCAGTGTAGGGCCGGCGGGGGGCGCCTCCTACAATCTCGCCCTTCACAGGCGAGACCATGATGAACCAGCGAGTCCTGTCCGGAATGCGCCCCACCGGCGCGCTGCACCTCGGTCACTACCACGGCGCGCTCAAGAACTGGGTGCGCCTGCAGGCCGACTACGAGTGCTTCTATTTCGTGGCCGACTGGCATGCGCTGACCACGCACTACGAGGATCGCGAAACCATCGAGAAGAGCGTGTACGACATGGTGGTCGACTGGCTCGCCGCCGGCCTCGATCCCGAGCGTTCGACCATCTTCATCCAGAGCCGTCTGCCCGAGCATGCCGAACTCTTCACGCTGCTGGCCATGGGCACGCCGCTGGGCTGGCTGGAGCGGGTTCCCACCTACAAGGACCAGATGGAAAAGCTCAAGGACCGCGACCTCGCGACCTACGGCTTCCTCGGCTACCCGTTGCTCCAGGCGGCCGACATCCTGATCTACAAGGCGGCCTTCGTGCCCGTGGGCGAGGACCAAGCCTCGCATGTGGAACTCACGCGCGAGGTGGCGCGCCGCTTCAACCATCTCTACGGCCGCGTGTCGGGCTTCGCGCAGAAAGTGGCCGCCGCGCTCGCGAAGTTGCCGCGCGACGACGTGCGCTACCTCGAGAAGCAGCGGCGCGACTACCAGGAAGCCGGCAAGGCTGAGGCCTTGGTGAAGGCCCAGGCGCTGATCGGCAAGGCCGGGGCATCGGTCGCCGGCTGGACGGCGGACGACACCGAGCTACTCACGGGCCACATCAAAGGCACCGGCAAGACCGTCCTCACCGAGCCCGCGGCTTTGCACACCGAGGTGACCAAGCTGCCCGGCCTGGATGGGCAGAAGATGAGCAAGAGCTACGGCAACGCGATCGCCATGCGGGAAGAGCCGGCCGAGGTCGAGCGCAAGATCCGCCGCATGCCCACCGACCCGGCGCGCGTGCACCGCAGCGACCCGGGCAACCCCGATCGCTGCCCGGTGTGGCAATTCCACAAGGTGTATTCCGATGAGCCCACCCGGCAGTGGGTATGGAACGGCTGCACCACGGCCGGCATCGGCTGCCTGGATTGCAAGCAGCCGGTGATCGAAGCCATCTGCAAGGAGCAGGCGCCATGGCGCGAGCGTGCCGAGGCCTACCTGAGCAACCCGAAGAAGGTCCACTGGATCGTTGAGGTGGGCACCGAGCGGGCGCGAACCGTCGCAAAGGAAACCATGCGCGACGTGCGCGAGGCGATGGGGCTGGTGTACTGACCGCTCTGGCCGTTCACCCGGCGGCCACGCGCTTGGCCTCGCGGATCTGCGCTTCGGCGTGCCGGCACGCTGTCTCCGAGAACTCCGCTTCCAGGGCGTCGATGAAGGCACGCGTTCGTGCCGGCATCAATCGCCGTCCGGGAAACACGGCCCACGCTTGGGCGTCGGGGAGATTCCATTCCGGCAGGACGGGCGTCAGTTGCTGGTCCGCCAGATAGGGGCCAGCAAAATGATCGGCCACGGCCGCGATGCCCGCACCCGTGCGGGCCAGCCGCACCAGCAACTCCGGTGAGTTCGCGGTGAGCCGCGCGGGCGGAATGCCTTCCCAGCGTGCCTGACCGCGCATCAGCACCCAGGGCAAGGGTTCGCCGTTGCGGCCAAGCAGGTGCAGCGCGTGATGCGTCATCAACGCCTCGGGTTCGGTGGGCACCCCGTGCCGGCGAAGGTAAGCGGGCGCTGCATACAAGCCCACCGACATGGTGGCCACACGACGCGCGGCAAGCGACGCATCGTCGGGCAGCGAGCCCATGCGCACCGCGAGATCGAAGTTCTCGCCGATCAGGTCCACGCGGCGGGGCGTGAGGTCAAGTTCCAGGTTGATCGCCGGATAGCGGGCGATAAAGCCCGCCAGCAGCCGACCGAGCACCACGTTGGCGAAGTCGCCCGGCATGGAGATGCGCAGACGGCCGCTCGGCTCGGTTTGCCTGTGCTGCGCGAGCGATGCGGCGGCCGCCACTTGGTCGGCCACCTGACGGGCGTGCTCCAGCACGCTGTGGCCGAAGTCGGTGACCGTCAGCTTGCGGGTGGTGCGCAGGAGCAGCCGCTCGCCCAGTTCGGCCTCGAGCTGCGACACACGGCGCGAGACGGTGGACTTGGGCTGCCCCAGCCGCTCGGCCGCGCGGCTGAAGCTGCCTTCGTCTACCACCCGGGCGAACAGCATCAGGTCATTCGCTTCCAGATTCATGAGGACCTCCACCGTCTCACTGATGGAACAGTGTTATCCAGTTCCAGCCCTTCTGCTCCACACATGGGACAACTAAAAGTTCATGCCACCCACGTTTTCAAGGAGCCGCATGAACATCCTCCAGATCAACTCCAGCGCCCGTTCGGAGAACTCGCAGTCGTCACGCCTGGCCGGCGCCATCGTGGAACGCCTACGCGCCGCCGATCCTGAAGCGAGGGTGTCCGTGCGAGACCTGTCACGCAGCCCGCATCCCGCACTCGACGAAGCGGCACTGGGTGCGCTGTTCACGCCCACCGCGCAGCGCACGCCACAACAGGCCGGACGCGTGGCGCAAGACGATGCCCTCATCGCCGAGTTGCTCGCGGCCGACCTGCTGGTGCTCGGCGTGCCGATGTACAACTTCGGCGTGCCCGCACAGTTGAAAAACTGGATCGATGCCGTGGCCCGCGCCGGCGTGACCTTCCGCTACACGGCGCAAGGCCCCGAAGGATTGGTCACAGGCAAGAAGGCTTACGTGGCCCTCACGCGGGGCGGCATCTACCGCAACACCCCGGCCGACACGCAAATGCCCTACCTGAAGAACTTCCTGGCCTTCATCGGCGTTACGGATGTGCGGTTCATCTACGCCGAAGGTCTGGCCATGGGGCCAGAGGCCGAGCGCACGGCCCTTGCTTCGGCGCAGTCTCAGATCGAGGAGACGGTGCCGGCCTGAGCCGGCTCGAGAATCCTCGCCAAAGGAGCTTGCAACATGGCGACCCCCACTGCCCTCGAGCGCCCCTCAGACCCCGTCGTCCGGCCGCGCGCCCGCGGCCGGCGGGGGGGGGGCCGGCCCACAACACCCCGGGCAGGCCGGGA
>CBFHAS010000009.1:0-54545 GCA_965653625.1 uncultured Burkholderiaceae bacterium
GACCCGAACTATTCTCTCGGAGACCATATGATCACCCGGGACTTGACATGTAGCGAACGCTTGCCAGGGACATCGAACCGCATTGGGTGCGGTGATATGCACCACGCCGAAATTTGCGAGCGGCGCGGTGTACAGCGATGAACCAAGCAGCGCGCCGGTTGACGCGCTTGCCCAACATGGTCAGGCGCGCTTTTGCTTCTTAGCGGTGGCCTTGAACACCGCGTCGAACTCGCCCGCGTTGGCAGCCGCAATGGCATCTCGGATGTACCTGACCGCAGCCTCACGGCTGGCCAGCTTCATCTCGATCTGGGGCCTACCGGCGTCGTCGTTGCCCAAAGGGATGGGCTTGACTCCATTCCGAAGAACGACGGTGTGCTCGTTGCCGGAAGCCTTAAACCACAGGCCGTCAGCGGCACCGGACTCGAGCAGCTCGATCTGTGCGCTGGCGTTATCGGCAAAGCGCTCAGCGTCGCTCTTGATCTGGACTCGGGGCGCCTTGGCGCTGAGTTGACCGTAGGAAGAGAGGGTAGAGAAGAAGGACATGGGTTTGCTCCAACAGTGGCGGCCAGTGAGGGGCCGCTTTCCTCATCGCAGCGATGTGTGCTGTCGATGGGATGGAGTTTTCCGGGTTGCTTCTCTACAAATAGCCCCGACAGAACGGGGCCTCGTCACTTCTAGCGCGTGACGAAGTTCACAAGCTATGGTCGGCGAATTTCGATGAAGTCGCTGCCAAACGCGACCCACCCTCGGCCGTCGAAGCCATGCTCCTTCATGAGCTGCACGATCGGCCCTCTGATAGCGAACAAGGCGTTCGGGTGTCTGGCTGAGCTGCCCGTCGAAAACACGTAAACCTCATCTACGTGCCTGACAAGCGCCTCTCGCAGCATTGCTCGAATCGCGCTCTCTTCGCTCGTGCCTTTGCCTTTTGTGCGCTGGTACTCGGCGAAGGCAAGCAGCGTACGCAGCCTTAGGGCGACAGGCGTGTCTTGTGCTCTCGCATCGCTCGCGTGCAGTTCGTCGATCCTCGCGTCTGCCTCATCGAGGGCTTGCTTAAGGTTTGCGCGAAGCAGGGCCCTGATGGTCGAATCAGTCTCAGCGGCGAAGTCGATTGTGTTGGCTCGCGCTCGGTTCAGCGCTGCCGTTGCGTCACTAAGGAGAAGGTCCGCTGGATCTGCAGCTGTGTGTGCGGGAGCGATGAGCGGGGGTGCGGCAACCCCGAACAGCACAGTGACTACGATCTGCTCAATCGGGCCGTAGGGAAGCGGGTCTGTAGTGCATTTCTTCTCCGACGAGTACGAGTCGAGACACTGGAGGTAGTCCACGCCCTTGCGAGTGACGAAGCGCATCTTGTCCCCGCAGTGCCCGCATTTCGCGAGGCCGCTGAAGAGATTGGAAAGGCCGTCACCTTGGCGACCGCGCCCTTTGGTGTCTCGTGCTGTGAGCCCGTCGTTAACCGCCTTGAAAGCCTCTCGGGTGATAACGGCAGGGTAGCCAAGCGTTTCATCACCGAGCACAGCCTCATTTCGTAGCAGTCGCGTGACCTGCTTTCCCGTCCACTCAGCGAAGTCACCGCGTTCCCGATGAGTTTCGAAAAGAGGAACCGCCTCATCGATCAACTGGTGCGCGATCGCGTTCACACCGAGACCTTGCTTGGCTAGGTCGAAGATGCGTACGACCGTGTTCGCCGCAGCATTCAAACGAACGCGGCCTACAACGTCTCGGGACAGCCAAGCGGGAAGGGTGGGCGGCGGCATGTCGAACTCGTAACGGTCTTCGTTACGGATTTGGCCAGCTTAGAATATGTTTTGCTGGTCTGTCTATCACGTAGAAGGGCTCGATGTGATCGAGCCGCCCCGCCAGCTTCATCGGCGTGACGCGCGCGCCTTCTGAACCTCCACCGGCCGAAGATCGGCCGCGGCTTTGTCGAGCACGCCGTTGACGTACTTGTGGCCGTCGGTGCCGCCAAAGCTCTTGGCCAGCTCGACAGCCTCGTTGATGGCCACCTTGTACGGCACGTCGACGCAGTGCTTCAGCTCGTAGGCGCCGATCATCAGCACGCCGTGCTCGACGGGCGACAGCTGGGTGGTCTTGCGGTCGACATGGCGCGCCAGCACGGCATCGAGGTCGGCCGCCTCGGCGATGCAGCCATACAGCAAGGCGTCGAAGTGCGCGCTGTCGCACTTGTCGAACTCTTCCTGCTCACGCACGTGAGCTTCGATGGCAGCGGGGTCAGTGCCGGAGATCAGCCACTCGTAAAGGCCCTGCAGCGCGGCCTCGCGCGAGCGGCGACGGGTGGACTTGGGCGCTGTGCGCTTGGCGGTAGGGTGGGGCCGGGGGTCTTGCTTCTCGGGCTCGTTCACGACAGGTCTTCCAGCAGGTTGGTCATCTCGACCGCCACGCGGGCGGCGTCGCGGCCCTTTTCCTCGGCACGCGCCCAGGCTTGCGCCTCGGTTTCGACGGTCAGGATGGCGTTCGCAATGGGGATGTGATGGTCCAGCGACACGCGCGTGACGCCCGCGCCGCTTTCGTTGGCTACCAGTTCGAAGTGGTAGGTCTCACCGCGCACGATGCACCCCAGGGCGATGAGCGCATCGAAATCCTGGCTGTTGGCCATGGCCTGCAAGGCCACGGGGATTTCCAGCGCCCCCGGCACGGTGACATGGCGGATGTACTTGGGCGCCACGCCCAGCTCGCGCAGTTCGGCGATGCAGCTCTTGGCCAGGGCCTGCGTGATGGCGGCGTTGAATCGTGCCTGCACGATGCCGATGCGCAGGTTGCGGCCATCGATCTCGGTTTCAGGGCCTTTGTCGGCGTCTTGCATGGTTCTTCGTCTTCAGCTGTCCGACGGCGCCACGAAGCCCGTCACTTCCAGGCCGTAGCCCGCCATGCTTGGCATGCGCCGCGGGCTGCCCAGCAGTTTCATGCGCGAGATGCCGAGCTCCCTCAGGATCTGCGCACCGATGCCGTAGGTGCGCAGGTCCATCTGGCCGCGCTGGCGTTCCGCGCGCTCGTCGTGCGGCAGCAGGTGGCCGAGCATGGCACTCACGTCCTCGCTGCAGTTCAGCAGCACGGCGGCTCCGCAAGGGGCTGCCTGCAGGGCGGCCAGCGCTGCAGGCAGCGGCCAGCTGTGGCGGCACTGGCCCACGTCGAGCAGATCCAGCACGGACAGTGGCTCATGAACGCGAACCAGCACTTCATCGTGCGGTGTCCATCGGCCTTGGATCAGCCCCAGGTGCAGCCCACCGGTGCGGTCGCGGAAAGCGTGGCATTCGAATTCGCCCTGGGCGGTCAGCAGCTTGCGGCGGCTGATCCGCTCGATCAGCGTTTCGTTGCGGCTGCGGTATTCGATGAGACTGGCAATCGTGCCGATCTTCAGCCCGTGCTCGCGAGCAAACTCCTCGAGGTCGGGCAGCCGGGCCATGGTGCCGTCGTCCTTCATGACCTCGCAGATCACCGCGGCTGGGGTCAGCCCCGCCATAACCGCGAGGTCGCACCCGGCCTCGGTGTGGCCGGCGCGCATGAGCACGCCGCCGTCCTGCGCCACCAGGGGAAAGATGTGGCCCGGCTGTACCAGATCGCTGGCCTTGGCGTCGCGCGCCACGGCGGCCTGCACGGTGCGCGCCCGGTCGGCGGCCGAGATGCCGGTGGTCACGCCAGAGGCGGCCTCGATGGACACCGTGAACGCGGTACCGTGCCGCGTGCCGTTTCGCGTGGTCATGGGCGGCAGCTGCAATCGTTCGCAGCGCTCGCGCGTGAGCGTGAGGCAGATGAGGCCGCGGCCAAAGCGCGCCATGAAATTGATGGCCTCGGGTGAGACATGCTCCGCTGCGAGCACCAGATCGCCTTCGTTCTCGCGGTCTTCCTCGTCGACGAGGACGACCATGCGGCCTGTGGCGAGCTCGGCGATGAGCTCCGGAACGGGGGAAATTGCCATCCGCGGATTGTAGGCGGCGGGTCTTTTGCCCCTGGCTCGCGGCCGGCGCGCGCCGCTGGTGGAGTCCGGCGGGGCGGCGACCCCGTGGAGCCCCATGTCGGGCGCACCGACGTCGTGGTTGCGTCGCCTACCGGCCCAGCATTCGCGCCACGTACCGTGCGATCGTGTCCACCTCCAGGTTGACCCGTGAGCCGGCCTTCAGCAAGCCGAGCGTCGTGTGCGCCACCGTATGGGGGATGAGGTTGACGCTGAACTCGCAGCTCGCATCGCCATCCTCCACGCGGTTCACGGTGAGACTCACGCCGTTCACGGTGATCGAGCCCTTGTAGGCCAGGTACTGCGCGAGTGCTCGCGGTGCGGCCACCCGCAGTTCCCAGGATTCCCCCACCGGCGCGAAATGGGTGACATTGCCGAGACCGTCGACATGGCCGGTCACGATGTGGCCGCCCAGCCGGTCGTTCGCGCGCAGTGCCTTTTCCAGGTTCACCGGGCCGGGTGCGCCGAGGCCCGCGGTCTTGTCGAGACTCTCCGCAGAGATGTCGACGCCGAAGCGGCACGACGCCGTGTCGAGCGACGTGACCGTCATGCAGGCGCCGTTCAGCGCGATGCTGTCGCCCGCCTGCACATCATCGAGATACGCCTCGGGGGTTTCGATGAACAAACGCTTGCCGTGAGCAGGTGCCTCGCCGAGGGGTTCCACGCTGACGATGCGGCCGGTACCGGTGACGATGCCTGTGAACATGGGGCGCGATTGTGACAGCGGCCGGGCCGCGTTTACACCTTATCAGCTCAACGGCCGGGCGATGATCCGCAGGTCGGCGTCCACGGGTGTCACGCTCACGAACCGAAGCTCCAGGCCTTCGGCCAGCGACTCCAGCGGCCCGAAGGTGGCCAGTTCGCGGCCCTGGCCCAGAAGCTTGGGCGCTACATACACAAGGAACTCGTCCACCAGCCGCTCCCGCACGAAGGAGCCATTGAGCTTGTGGCCGGCCTCCACATGCAACTCATTGATGCCGCGGGCAGCCAGGTCAGACAGCATGGCGGCGAGATCGACCTTGCCGTGTGGGCCGGGGACCATCGCGATTGCGGCGCCACGCGCGGTCAGCGCAGCGGCGCGCGTGTCATCGTGCTGCGCACCGTAGAGAAGCACTTCGCCCGGTGGTGCCAGCATGCGAGCACCCGCTGGCGTCTCCAGCCGTGAGTCGACGATCACGCGCAAAGGCTGGCGCGGCGTCGGCACCAGCCGGACGTCAAGGCGCGGGTCGTCTTCCAGCACGGTGCCCACGCCAGTGAGCACCGCACCGGCGCGCTTGCGCCAAGCGTGCCCGTCGGCGCGAGCGGCCGCGCCGGTGATCCATTGGCTCGTTCCGTTCGGCAAGGCGGTACGCCCGTCCAACGAGATGGCGGCTTTCATCCGGACCCATGGGCGGCCGCGCTCCATGCGGGAGAAGAAGCCGATGTTCAGTTCACGGGATACCTCCGCACCCGGGCCGTCGAGCACGTCTATGCCTGCGGCGCGCAGCCTTGCCGCCCCCCGGCCGGCGACCAGCGGATTCGGGTCTTCCAGCGCCATGACCACGCGGCGCACGCCGGCCTGCACCAGCGCGTCGCTGCAGGGCCCCGTGCGGCCCTGGTGGGCACACGGCTCCAGCGTCACGACGACCGTCGCTGCCCGCACGCTTTCGCCACGGTCGGCGGCATCGCGCAGCGCCACGATCTCGGCGTGCGGCCCGCCCGCCTGCTGGGTGTGTCCGCGGCCGAGCACGCGACCATCAGGGGCCACGATCACGCAACCCACTCGCGGGTTGGGTTCCGACAGCCCGATGGCCTGCTCGGCGAGCACCAGTGCCTCGTGCATCAACGCGTCGAAGTCCATCGCGCCACTCAAGGTTGGTGGTGGGCCGTGGTCGCGTCCATGTCAGTGCATGCACGGTGCCCGGGAATGACCAAAAAATTCTGCTGCATCAACGGTGTGTCGACATCGTGGTAATGCTCGGGATGTTCCGCGGGGCGGTCGATCGCGCCGCTGCCGTCTGTGTCGACGCTGAAGCGGCAAACCTGGTACTGCCCGGCGTCCGTTCCCAACGCCCAACCCTGTGGAACGATACGGCTGCGTCCTGACCACGGACCTGCCGGCGCGATGGCGCAATAGTAGGCGAGCGCACCGGCGCGGGGCTCGGTGATGCAGGGCATGGATTCCGCCGCATCGCTTGCCAATTCCACGACGATGGAGAGCGGCAGCGTGCCTGGCCCCGACCCCGCAGCGCCAGGCGCGAAGCGCACCCACCCGCTCAGCAGATGCCCATGTACCGTCTCGCATTGAGCCAGCGACTGCGCCGACACGCCGCTCGACGAAAGATCGGCGTCCAACCCTGCGCATCGTGCGGCAAGCTGCCCGGTGATGTCGTCGAAGACGAACGCCATCGTGGAACCCGATGGCTTCAGCACGCTGCGTCCATCGCCCAGCGGATGCGCCTGGCGCGGAATCGACGGGGCACGCGAATCGATGGTGGCGAAGCGCTCGCGCCTGGCCTGCACGGCGAGTGCGCCCGACAGGCCGGCGGGCACGCTTCCTATCGCGGATTGCAGCTGCACGTTGTGCGGGTCACCGCTGCGGTCCGTCCACTTCACGGCGATGCTGGCGGACGAGAAGCGATCGCCGTCGCGGTGCCCCAGCGCGCGTTCCAAGCGATAGACGGTGTGCGACGCCAGTACTGAACCTGCATTGGCGTCATGGGTCTCTTCGGGTTCGAGCTCGCCCGGCCGCGCCCGCAGCCCCTCCATCGCCTCTTGTGCCAGATGCAGGGCCTCTGACTTCTGCCGGGCGATGTCGGCATGGCGCTGCAAGTGCGTTTGAAGCCGCATCACGCCCAGCATGCCGAGCGAAAGCACCAGGAAGGCAATCAAGGCTTCGACGAGCGAGGCGCCGCGCTCACGTTGTGCTCGCATCAGAAATCCCTCCAGCTGCCGGGAACTCGCGCGAAGCTGCCCGTATGGCGCATGAGCGTGCGCAGCACGAGCGGCTCGTAGACCAGGTCGGGGGCGCCGCTACCTGTGTAGCCCGCCTCCGAGATGGCCGCGCCGTACAGGGAACCGCTGCCATCCCAATGAAAGCCGCGACCGTAAAGCACGCCGTAGATCACGGGTTGTCCTTGCACATGCACGGCCCCTGTCGCCACGATCGCGAGCGGCCGTTCGGGGCTGCCAAGGCGCACCGCGCCGTCCAGTTGCAGGTCGCCCTCGACCCACAGCAGGGAATGAACCTCGGCCGCGCGCCGCAACGCCTCGCTGCAGTCTGCGCTGCAGTCCACACGCGCCACGACGGGCTGCCTGGCCCACGTCGCCTTGTCCAGGCCGAAGAACGACGCGAAGACCCGTTCGCCATCGAGGGCCCGCAAAGCCCCATCGCTCTCGACCACCGCCGCGCTGGGCGGTCCGCCCGCCGCGGTGGCGATGCGGGCATGGGGCGCCAACACCTGGCCGCCGGCATGAACAGCGATGCCACCCGCAGTGGTGTCCGCGTTGTGCAGGCCCAGGGACGCGTCGCCCGCCTGGATGTCGTCGCGCACCGTGAGCGCGGCCACCGGTGCGGTAGCCAGCGCAGGCACCAGGCCGACGATGGCCTGCGTGCGCGCCGTGGCATCCGCCACCTTGCCGTCGTCGGCATTGCACGCCCCGGCAGCCTGGCTGCATCCCGTGGCCTGCAGCCGAAGCAGCCCCGGCCTCGGCCCGGCCGCGAGTTGCAAAGCAAACGCGGGCGCGTCGGTGCCAGCCGCTACTGCCGTGACCGCTTCGCCGTGCACGGGGCAGCTGCATTGCCAGCCGTTGCCATCGCGGACACAGGCAGCCCGGCCTTCATCGTCCCCGGTGCGTGGCTCCAGGGCGCCGGTGATGGTCGACACGGCGAGGTGGCGCTTGCGAAAATCAGGCTCGTCGCCATCCCGGGGCTGGCACTGCGCATCCACAGGCCGGGGATCGTTCAGCATGGCCAGGCCCCATTCCAGGCCGGCCTCGGCCGCTTCAAACGCCTGCGTCGCCCGAACGTGGTTGGCCGTGGCGCGCAGCTCGAAAAGATGATTGCGGTGCGCATAGGCCGCCACCATTGTCATCACGAAGAACAGCACCAGCGTCACGGTGAGGGCCGCGGCGCCCCGCTGCGATGGCGGGCAGTGAATTGGGTGCTTCATGTCGGGCATGCCCCCACGACGGCGTCGTTGCGCAGGCGCACCACGGTCTGCAAAGAGCGAACCACGCGCGCGTCAGTGCTCGCATGCCCACTGATGGATACCGCCAGGCTGCGCACGACCTGCCTTGGTCGGCAAGCAGTTTCGCCCGGTGGGCATTCCTTGGCGCAGAAGCCTTCGAGTCCGATCTCCTGGAGCGCAGGCGTGATGCTGAAGGCCGTGATGACGAGCGTGGTGCTGTCGGTGAGCGCCTGCCAGTTGCCGGCGCCGAGCAGCATTTCGAGCGTGCCGCGCCGCAGCCGAAAGCCGAACTGTTCGTTGGCGTCGATCCCGTGGTCTTCGATCGCGTCACGCGAGTAGCGGAAGCTCACCGCATCCGAGGGGGCCGATTCGAGCGTGACGGCCGCGTAGGGGTTCGCCAGCGCCGCGCCGGCACCCGGCGCCGCCACGCCGGCTGCAGCATCGTGCCAGTAGCCGGCACGGCGCAGATCGCGAGACACCACGTTGGCGGCGACCCGCAGGTCTTGCATCAGGCGAGACTGCAGCAGCGCCGCGCGGTGCACCTGGATGCGGTTCACCAGCAGGGCGAGGGCCGCTGCGATGACGACCAGCCCGATGGTCATGCCGACGAGGACTTCGACCATGGTGAACCCACGTTCCCGGTGCGCGCGCATCACAGGCCCCAGCATCGGCGGTTGGCCGCCGCGCCGTTGGCGACGCGTTCGTCCGGGCCCGATGCCTGCACGACCTGCGCTCCCTCGACCACCAGCCGCAGGTGCCGGCAGCCCTTGTCGCCGCCTTGCATGCCCTTGGCCTCGGCGTGCAGCTCGTACCCGGCGGCGGTCGTATCCGTCACTGTGAGCCGGTAGTGGCCCGCGGGCGATGAATCCGCCATGCGCAGCTCGGTCAGGCTGCCGTACAGGGCGTGCTCGGCGCGATGGCGCTCCTGCGCCGTCTGTACCTGCATCACCGCCACCAGTGCATCGGCGCGGCGCACCCTGTGCATCACGCTCAGATAGCTCGGGTAGGCGAGCGAAGACAGGATGCCGGCCACCGCCAGCGCGAACATCGTCTCGATCAGCGTGAAGCCGCCGGCCCTGCGCCGGAAAGCGAGGTCTTGCATGACTTCGCCCTCAGCAGCTGCGGTAGCCCGCCGCGGCGCCTGCGCCCTGCGGTGAGCAGGTGCGCACGCGGCCCATCACGTTCACCACGTGATGCACGGTGCGACCGCTTGCGGCTGCCACCTTCAACGTGCCCGCCGGGGTGCTGGTCCCGTGCAGCGGGTCGAACAGAAACGAGCGCACGGCCGACTGGAGCGAGATGCCTTGTTCCAACGGCCACTGCACCGTCTTCAGCGCATCGGCTTCGCCGCTGCACACCGCGGATCCCGATGCCTCGCAGCGGCACTCCTTTGCCGCGCCGGTGTGGATCACATAGCAGTGGCCCGAGGCGGCCTGGTGCACCGTGAGTCTCAGCGGGGTGTTGCGAAGCACCGCTTCGGCCCGTGTGAACTGCAGATCACTGGCCAGCTGCGCTGCGGCGCCATCGAGTCGCTGCTTCTCGATGAAGGCATGGAAGCTGGGTACTGCAGTGGCCGTCGTGATGGCGACGATGGCCATGACGATGCTCGCCTCGACCAGTGTCACGCCGCGCTGCTGCGCTGGTGTTCGCATTTCTCCCTCCCGTGATGTTGTGCCGGGACTGTACGAATGGGAACAAGTTCACGCGCCCCCACGAGGTGGGAACTTGTCGGCCCTCGTAGAGGGGTGGGAGAAGGGTGGCCGCCGAAGGGGGGTTGTTTGGAAGGCCCTTGGACCGAACGCCGATGCGACGCGTCAGCGCGCTACGCGCGCCGAGGCTTCACCAGCGCCGCCGCCTGCTTGGCCCGATCGCGGGCCGCCTCCACGTCGGTGTCGTAGGCCAGGGCCACACCCATGCGCCGCTTGACGAAGCTCTGGGGCTTGCCGAACAGGCGCACCTCCGTGCGCGGCAGGCGAAGTGCCTCGTCGACGCCGTCGAACACGATGCCTTCGGCTTCCACGCCGCCGTAGATGACGGCGCTCGCTCCCGGGCTCTTGAGCGCCGTGTTCACCGGCAGGCCGAGGAAGGCCCGCGCGTGCAGCTCGAACTCGTTCTGCCACTGCGTGACCATCGTGACCATGCCGGTGTCGTGAGGGCGCGGCGAGACTTCGCTGAACCACACCTGCTCGCCCTTCACGAAAAGCTCCACGCCGAAGATGCCCTGTCCGCCGAGGTCGTCGGTCACGGCACGGGCAATCTCTTGCGCGCGCTCCAGCGCGGCCGAGCGCATGGGATGCGGCTGCCAGCTCTCCACGTAGTCGCCGCCAACCTGGACATGGCCGATGGGTTCGCAGAAGTGGGTTTCCACGCGGCCGTCTGCACCCAGGGCACGCACGGTGAGCAGCGTGATCTCGTAATCGAAGTCGATGAAGCCCTCAACGATGACCCGGCCGCGGCTCACTCGCGCGCCGGCCATGGCGTAGTCCCATGCGGCTTGCACGTCTTGCGGGCCGTCGATGCGGCTTTGGCCCTTGCCACTGCTGCTCATCACGGGCTTGACGATGCAGGGGTAGCCGATGCCTGCGTCGATGGCGGCCTGCAGCTCCTGCGGCGAATCGCAGAAGCGATAAGGGCTGGTGGGCAGTTGCAGCGTCTCGGCCGCCAGGCGGCGGATGCCTTCGCGGTCCATGGTGAGACGCGCTGCGCGTGCGGTGGGCACGACGCGCACCACACCGTTGCTCTCCAGAGCCTCGAGCACCGGCGTGGCGATTGCTTCGATTTCCGGCACCACGATGGCCGGGCGTTCGGCCAGGATCAGTGCGCGCAGTGCATCCGGATCGCTCATCGCCACGGTGCGCGTGTGGTGCGCCACCTGATGGCCTGGCGCGTGCTCGTAGCGGTCCACGGCGATGGTCTCCACACCGAGCCGCTGCAGCGCGATCAGCACCTCCTTGCCGAGCTCGCCGGCGCCTAACAACATCACGCGCGTGGCATGGGGAGACAGGGGGGTGCCGAGGGTGGTCATGGCAGCGGCGGGAGAAAGTGATTCCGGCCGCCATTGTCGCCGCGGGGCCTGCACGCCGGCGGCTCTGCGGAAGGCCGATCAAGGCGCCAATGCGGTCAGCCTTGGCCTGGTTCCGAACCGTGCAGATGAGTGGCCTGCTCCAGCGCCAGCAAAAGGCTTGTTCGGTGATCGCGTGCGACCACTTGCCATAGCAGGCCGGTGATGGCGCCTTCCAGAGCCCAGAGCAGATTGAGACTCACGCTCGCGCCCGACCGCTTGGCAATGAGGTAGGCCGCGACCGCACCGACCTGCCTGAGGGCTTCGGCAGAGCCGATGCCGACCGAGAGGAGAACTGCCTGGGACTTGGGTCCCAGATCGGGAAGTTCAGCCAGCGCAGGCGAGGGGCTCACTTGTCGTTGGAGGACTGCAAGACAAAAACAACGCCGAACGCACCTACAGACAGCGTCTTGCCGTCCACGGTGGTGTAGGAGGCGACGCCCAACGGATGGTAAGTGGACGCGAAAGCGGCGAGTGCGCCGATGCCCAGCACGCCAGCGATCGGGCTGCGCTCCGCGATGGCTTGCTTGATCTGGGTGCGATGCTTCTCGGCCGATGGATTGAGGGCAAAGGCAAGCGCGATGAGGGCTGCGGCGACGGCAGCGAGACGGACAGGAGCTTTCAGCATGGCCGCGATTGTGCTTGTGAAGCGCAACAGTGCGGCCACTGAGCGCCGGCCCGAGCCTGCTGCAGCCGCATCGGTTGACCTGTCCTTCTGCGCGGGCCTGCCGTGTTCGGTGGCCGCTGGGCTTTGCGCGTCATCGGCCTCGGCTTCGGGCATGCCGTTTGCGATACCGCCCATGAGTCCGAGTCCGCACTGACGAGATCACTCCGACGCCCCCGGCGCGCGGGGGAGTTGCGGTCTTTTCAGGGCGTCGAGGGCATCCCGGCGGCAACGGTCGTCGACATGATCCAACGCATCGCCCCATCAGCTCCATCCGCAGTCTCCGGGCGGCTTGCGGGGTCAAGCAGTTTTCTACACATCCCATGAAATTCCTCCTCTCGCTGGCCTTGTTGTTCGGCTCGCTCGGGAAGCGCCTCCAGGCGCTGGGCGTGCGCGCGCAGGGCAGCACGCCGCAGGAGCTGGGGCGGCTGCTGAGTTCAGAGATCCAGCGTTGGCGTGGCGTGATCGTTGCCGCCAAGATTCCTCAGCAATGAATGGAGACGCGATGGAACCTACGAAACCTCAGGATTGGGGCATCCCGGGAACCTATCCGTTCGACTACACGAGATCGCGGATCGGGTACCCCTTCAACAAGATGTGCATGTCGCTGACCAAGCCCGAGAACCGCGAGGCGTTCAAGGCGGACAGGGAGGCATACATGACCCAGTACCGCCTCTCGGAGGAGCAGAAGCAGGCAGTTCGAGACCAGGACTGGCTTCGGCTCATCAAAGACCTCGGCGGCAACGTCTACCTGATGATCAAGGTGGCCGAGTGCCTGGGCGTGGGCCTGTACACCATGGGTGCGCAACAGCGCGGTGAGACGCTGGAGCAGTTTCTCCAGACGCGCAGCGGTAAAGGAGCAACTTGAACATGGCCAAGATCGTCGCGGGCATCGGAAGCTCGCATGTCCCCTCCATCGGCCGCGCGTACGACGCGCAAAAGCAGGTGGATCCCATATGGAAGCCGCTGTTCGATGGCTACGTTCCGGTCAAGCAATGGCTCGCGACCGAGGCGAAGCCCGACGTGGCCATCGTCGTCTACAACGACCATGGCACCGACTTCTTCTTTGACAAGTACCCCACGTTCGCCATCGGCGCAGCCGATGAATACGAGATCGGCGACGAGGGCTTCGGGGCGCGCAAGCTGCCACCGGTGCCGGGCGATGCCGACTTCTCGTGGCACATCATCAAGTCGCTCATCAACGATGAGTTCGACATCACGGTGTGCCAGGAGATGAAGGTCGACCACGGCCTGCTGGTGCCGCTGCCGCTGCTGTTCTCGCACGATCCCGTGTGGGGCACGAAGGTGGTGCCGGTCGTCGTGAACGTGCTGCTGCACCCGCTGCCCACCGCGGCGCGCTGCTTCAAGCTCGGGCGGGCCATTCGCCGGGCGGTCGATTCCTACCCGCAGGACTTGCGCGTCGCGATCGTGGGTACCGGCGGCATGTCGCACCAGCTGCACGGCGAGCGCATGGGGCACATGAATTCGCAGTGGGACAACGACTTCCTCGACAAGCTCGAGAAGGATCCCTCCGCGCTCACGAAGCTGACGCACAAGGACATCATGGCCGCCGCCGGAGCGGAGGCGGTGGAGCTGATCATGTGGCTCGTGATGCGGGGCGCGATGGGCGACCAGGTGCAGCGCGTGCATCTCAACTACTACGCGCCGATGACCAGCGGCATGGGACTCGTGAGCTTCAGAGACCAGTAAGACACGGACACGCGGGGCCCCACGCCCCGCATCAGGAGAAGTGCTGTGACCAAGTTCATCAGGAACGCGTGGTACGTCGCAGCGTGGTCCCAGGAAGTGGGGCGTGCGCTATTCAAGCGACGCATCCTCAACGAACCTCTCGTGCTGTACCGCAAAGAAGACGGCACGCCGGCAGCACTCATCGACCGCTGCGCGCACAAGCTGGCGCCGCTGTCGCTGGGCCGGCTCGTCGGCGACAGCGTGGAGTGCGGCTATCACGGGCTGGTGTTCGACTGCTCGGGCCAGTGCACGCGCGTGCCGGGCCAGGCGCAGATACCGCCCACCGCGAAGGTGCGCAGCTTCCCGGTGGCCGAGCGCTACAACGCCATCTGGATCTGGATGGGTGACCCGGCGCTGGCCGATCCCTCCAAGATCCACCGCGTGCTGCGCTACGGCGAGCCGGGCTGGGCCGTCATCGACGGCGGCTACCAGGTGCATGGGTGCGACTACATGAACATCGCCGACAACTTGCAGGATCCGGCGCACACCACCTTCGTGCACGTGGGCACCATCGGCAACCCCGCCGCGAGCGAGGTGCCGGTGAAGGTGGAGCAGGACGGCGAGCACGTGGTGAGCTGGCGCTGGACCAACAACGCGCCGCCGCCGCCCATCGACCAGAAGCACGGCAACTTCAAGGGGCTCACGGACCGCTGCCAGTACTACCACTACTACGCGCCCTGCGTGTCGCGCGTGGACGTGACAACCATGGACGCGGGCCAGGAGCACACCGACGAAAACATGGACCGGGGCCTGAGGGCTTTCAGCTACAAGTTCCTCACGCCCGAGACTGACAACACCACGCACTTCTTCTGGATGCACTTGCGCAACTTCCGCGTGAGCGATCCCGACTTCCAGAAGGAGCTCGCCAAGGGCATGGACGCGACCTTTTCGGAGGACAACGTGATGTGCAGCGCGGTGCAGCACGAGCAGGAAGTCACCGGCGTGCGGCAGTACGCCTGGCTGGCGATCGATGCCGGGCCGTCGCGTGTGCGCCGGCTGCTTGAACAGATGGCCGCGGCTGAAGAGGCCGCTGCGCCGAAGGCCGCCAAGGAGACCACGACATGAAGCGCAGAACCGTTCTCGCGGCCTCGATGCTGGCCGCACTGTTGCCCGCGGCCCAGGCTGGCCAGGCGGGGTATCCCGACAAGCCCGTCAAGTTCGTGGTGCCGTTCCCGCCGGGCGGCATCACCGACCGCATCGCCCGCTCGCTGGCCGAGAGGATGCAAGAGTCGATGGGGCAGCCCGTCGTGGTGGAAAACAAGGCCGGCGCCGGTGCAACCATCGGCAGCGATTTCGTCGCAAGGGCAGAGCCGGATGGATACACCATCCTCATGGGCTCGCACGCATCGCACGCGATCAATGCGACGCTGATGAAGCTGCCTTACGACCCGGTCAAGTCATTCGAGCCGATCTGCCTGCTGGCCACCGTGCCGAACATGCTGCTCCTGAAGCCATCGAACCCTGCGAAGAACGTGGCCGAGCTGATCGCGCAGGCCAAGGCGAACCCCGGAAAGCTCACCTACACGTCGGCCGGCATCGGCACCTCGGGCCATATCGCGGGCGAGATGCTTGCGTCGATGGCCGGTGTGAAGCTGCTGCACGTGCCGGCCAAGGGCCCGGCGCAGGCGGTGCAGGACGCGCTCGGCGGGCACGTGGACATCCTGTTCGACAGCACGGCGCTCTCGCTGCCGCTGGTGAACACGGGCAAGCTCAAGGCGCTGGCCGTCACCAGCAAGGAGCGCTCGCCCGCGGTGCCCGATCTGCCGACCATGTCTGAAGCGGGTGTGAAGGGCTACGAGGTGCTGCTGTGGTTCGGTCTGTATGCACCGGCCGGAACGCCAGCACCCATCGTGCAGAAGCTGCAGCATGAGACCGTGAACGCCTTCGCCGACCCGAAGCTGCGTGATTCGCTGGTGAAAGACGGCGTGACGCTCATCGCCAGCACGCCGGAGCAGCTGCGCAGGTTCCAGCAGGAGGAGGCGGCCAAGTACGCCAAGCTGCTCAAGGCCCTGGGCCTGTCCCGCAACGGCTGAAGGAGAGCCTTTATGCGAACACAAGTCGGCATCGTCGGTGCGGGTCCGGCCGGGCTGCTGCTGTCTCATCTGCTGGATCAAGAAGGCATCGAGTCCGTGGTGGTCGAGGCCAAGAGCCGCGAGCACGTCCAGGGCCGCCTGCGTGCCGGTGTGCTGGAGCACGGCACCGTGGAGTTCTTCCGCCACGTGGGCCTGGGCGAACGCATGGGCCGGCTCGGCATGGTGCAAGACGCCATCGATTTCCGCTTCGAAGGCGCCTCTCACCGCGTGAACTTCACCGACGCCACCGGGGGGCGCATCGCCATGGTCTACCCGCAGCACGAAGTCGTGAAGGATCTGGTCGATGCGCGCGAGGCCGCGCATGGTGCGGTGCTGTGGGAATCGCCGGTTACGGCCATCGAGGGTATCCAGGGCGAGCGGCCGGCGATCCGCTACCAGTCTGACGGCCGAGCGCAGGTGCTGGAGTGCGATTTCATCGCCGGCTGCGACGGCTTCCGAGGGCTCGCGCGCGAATGCATGCCGCGCGGCGTGGTCCAGGGCTTCGACCGCATCTATCCGTTCGGCTGGCTGGGCATCCTGGCCGAGACGCCACCGGCGCGTGACGTGACCTGGGCCTACCACCCCAACGGCTTTGCCATGCACAGCATGCGCACCCCCACCGTGAGCCGCCTGTACCTGCAGTGCCCGCCCGATGACAAGCCCGAGAACTGGTCGGACGACCGCATCTGGAGCGAGCTGCATGCGCGCCTGGAGCAGGGCAACGACTACCGGCTGAAGGAAGGCCGCATCCTGCAAAAGGGGATCACGGCAATGCGCAGCTTTGTCGCCGAACCCATGCAGCACGGCCGGCTCTTCCTCGCGGGCGACGCCGCGCACATCGTGCCACCCACAGGCGCGAAGGGGCTGAACTCGGCGGTGGCAGACATTCGCGTGCTCGGCCGCTCGCTGATCGATTTCTACCGGCGTGGCTCGCGCGACGTGCTGGAGCGCTATTCCGAGATCTGCCTGCGGCGCATGTGGCTCGTGCAGCGCTTCGCATCGGGGCTTTGCACGATGGTCCACCGCTTCCCGGAGGACAGCCCCTTCGTGCAGCGGCTTCAGCTTGCCGACTTGCGCTACATGACGGGCACGGAAACAGGACGCCGCGAGTTCTCCGAGAACTTCACTGGCCTGCCCATCGAGGCTTGACCGCATGCGTTCGAGAACCGAAGGAGACGACCCATGAACCCATCCCGTCGAAAGGCCGTGGCTTTGCTGGTTTCGCTGGCGCCCTTGGCCGCCGCGCCGCTGGCCTTTGGCCAGCAGGAGGCCTGGCCGGCCAAGCCCGTCAAGCTCATCGTCAACTTCCCACCCGGCAGCTCGCCCGACGTGGTGGGCCGCGCCGTCGCTTTGCCACTGCAGGAGGTGCTCAAGCAGCCCGTGGTGGTGGAGAACAAGTCCGGCGCCAGCGGCAACATCGGCGCCGACATGGTGGCCAAGGCCGAGCCGGATGGCTACACGGTGCTCATGTCGGCCGGCAGCACCCTCGTGATCAATCCGCATCTGCAGTCCAGGATGCCTTTCGATGCCACCAAGGACCTGATCCCGGTGGCCGCGGCCTCACGCATGCTGCTGTTCCTGGTGGCGCGGCCGGAGCTGCCCGTGAAGAACGTGTCGGAGTTCATCGCCTATGCCAAGGCGCACCCCAGAAAGCTCACCTACGCCTCTGCCGGCAATGGTACTGGCCCGCACCTTGCGGCCGAGATGCTCAACGGCCAAGCTGGCATGAACACGGTGCACGTACCCTACAAGGGAGCGGCTCCCGCTCTGCAAGACCTGCTGGCTGGGCAGGTGGATTACTACTTTGACCCCGGCATCGCGATCAGCCACGTGCGCGAGGGCAAGCTGAAGATGCTGGCCGTCGCCGGCCTCAAGCGCTCAGCGATGTTCCCGGATGTGCCTACGCTGCACGAGTCAGGAATGAAGGGCTTGGATGCCGGCACCACGCACGGCTTCTACGTGCCGGCCGGCACGCCGCAACCCATCGTCCAGCGCCTCAACAGCGAGATCAACCGCATCCTCCAGATGCCCCAGGTGCGCTCCACCATCGAGGGGCTAGGTGCGGAGGCCACGCCCATGTCACCCACTGAGTTCGCGCGGCTGCTGCAGGCAGACAGTCGCCGCTACGCCGGCATCATCAAGGCGCGTGACATCAAGAGTGATTGAGGCGACGGCGGCCGCCGCTCGCTCCCTACCTTCCGTTCGCGCTGATCCTTCGACGAGCTCAGGACTGAAGGCAAGTCGAAGTGCCTGCATCAAGGTGCACGCTGGCTTCGACAGGCTCAGCCCGAACGGGATGTTGACGGAGGGGTATGTCGTGAATTCAGAAAAGCTCAATAAAGGCAAGTCGAAGCGCATGCACAACCCTCCAAAACTTGGACAAGCTCAGTCCGAACGGAAGTGTGTAAGGTGTCGAGTGTGCAGCGCGCGGAGTTCGTCGCCCGGTCTGAGATCACTGCGCGCGCACCAGCCGCATCAGCAGCGCCGCGGTGCGCTGCGTCAACGGCGTCGAGCGCTTCTGCGAAGGCGTCACAAGGCACAGGGTGCTCTTGATCTCCGTACCGCGAAACCGCGTGAGCGCCACCCGCTCGGGGTGCTCGAAAGACCGGATTGCCTCCTCGCCGAGCGCCGCGTGACCGATGCCCGCGCTCACGAGGTCCAGGAGCGCGGGCACGCTGGACACCTCCCACTCCACGTGGAGCTGCACGCCCGCCAGCGCCGCGGCCGACTCCATGAGCTTGCGGAAGATGTGGCCGCGCTGCGGCATGACCAGCGGGTAGCGCGACAGCTCTCGCAAGCTGATGGGCCCCGCCGGTGCGCTGCCCACCGGGCTCACCAGGCACAGGCGCTCCTGGCGCAGCGGCAAGATCTCCAGCGAGGGCAGGGGCTCGGGGTTGTAGACAAGCGCGAGGTCGGTGCGTCCGGACACCAGCCACTCGGTGATGTGCACCGAAAAGCCTTCCATGATGGCCAGCCGGGCCTTGGGCATGCCGGCGCGAAACGCTTCAATCAGCGGGAGCGTGTGCAGCCGCGCCAGCGTGGGCGGCATGGCGATCACGATCTGGCCGATGGGCTCGTCGCGATGCGCGGCCAGGTCTTCCTTGGCCTGCGTCACCAGATGCAGGATGCCCTGGCAGTGCTCCAGCAGGCGCCGCCCCGCCTCGGTGAGCTGCACGCCGCGGCCATTGCGCAGCAGGAGCGGCTCGCGCAGCTCCGTTTCCAGCGCGCGCACCTGGCGGCTGAGCGCCGGCTGCGCCACGCCGAGCACCAACGCGGCCTTGCTGAAGCTGCCATGCTCGGCCACGTGCACGAAGGTTTCGAGCTGGTTCAGGTTCACGTGGCCATCTTCGCACGGCTATGCCGAACGTGAATAGCAGCTAGCGCCTGCCAGAACTTGTTTGATAGGGCTGTGCTGCGCAGAATCACCTCACCGGCTTCGCTGACGAAGCTGCCTGACGAGAATTGCACTTGCACGCACCATCCCTCGCCCGCCCGATGCACGATGGCCCGCCGGAGCTGCGGTTTCCGACATGACGACCAGGATCAGCGGCATTTCCTCCATGGCCACGCGCCAGGTGCTCGCGGAGCTGGCCAGGGCCTACGAGCGGCTGAGCGACGTCGAAGTGGCGTTCGAATCAGTGGGCGGCGTGGATGCGGCCAAGCGCGTGCAGGCCGGTGAGCCTTTCGATGTGGTCGTGCTCGCCCGCGACGCGATCGACAAGCTCATCGCCGCCGGCCGCGTGGTGGCCGACAGCAAGACCGACCTCGTTCACTCGGGCGTGGCGATTGCCGTGCGCCAGGGTACGCCGCGGCCGGATGTCGGCTCCGAAGACGCATTGCGCCGCGCCGTGCTGAACGCGCGGACGCTGGGCTATTCCACAGGACCCAGCGGCGTGGCCTTGCAGAAGCTCTTCGAGCGCTGGGGCATGGCCGAGTCCGTGCGCGAGCGCATCGTGCAGGCGCCGCCCGGTGTGCCGGTAGGTACGCTCGTGGCCCGCGGCGAGGTGGAGTTGGGCTTCCAGCAGCTGAGCGAGCTGATGCATCTCGAAGGCATCGACGTGCTCGGCCCCATGCCGCCTGGCCTGGAGATCGTCACGACCTTCTCGGCGGGCTTGTGCACTGCTTCCGTGCAGCCCGCGGCGGTGCGCGCACTGCTCGCATTCATGCGCTCTCCCGAGGCGGAAGAGGCGAAGCGGCGCCAGGGCATGGAACCGGCCTGAACACACAGCACACAGGAGACCCCACGATGATCATCGACTGCCACGGTCACTACACCACCGCGCCCAAGGCGCTGGAGAACTGGCGCAACCAGCAGATCGCGGGAATTAGCGATCCCTCAGTCAAGCCCAAGGTGGCCGATCTCAAGATTTCCGACGACGAACTGCGCGAGTCCATCGAGACGAACCAGCTCAAGTTCATGACGCAGCGCGGCTCGGACCTCACCATCTTCAGCCCGCGCGCGAGCTTCATGGCCCACCACATCGGGGACTTCGCGGTGTCGTCGACCTGGGCCGCGATCTGCAACGAACTCTGTTATCGCGTCTCGCAGCTTTTCCCTGACAACTTTATCGGCGCCGCCATGCTGCCGCAGTCGCCGGGTGTGGACCCCAAGACCTGCATCCCGGAGCTGGAGAAGTGCGTCAAGCAGTACGGTTTCGTGGGCATCAACCTCAACCCCGATCCCTCGGGCGGTCACTGGAACTCGCCGCCCCTATCAGACCGCCACTGGTACCCCATCTACGAGAAGATGGTCGAGCACGGCATTCCGGCCATGGTCCACGTGAGCACCAGCTGCAACCCTTGCTTCCACACGACGGGCGCGCACTACCTGAATGCCGACACCACGGCCTTCATGCAGTGCCTGACCTCGGACCTGTTCAAGGACTTTCCCGACCTGAAGTTCGTGATCCCGCACGGTGGCGGTGCGGTGCCCTACCACTGGGGGCGCTTCCGCGGCCTGGCGCAGGAGCTGAAGAAGCCGCTGCTGAAGGACCACCTGCTCAACAACATCTTCTTCGACACCTGCGTGTACCACCAGCCGGGCATCGACCTGCTGACCAAGGTGATCCCGGTCGACAACATCCTCTTCGCGAGCGAGATGATCGGCGCCGTGCGGGGCATCGACCCCGAGACCGGGCACCACTACGACGACACCAAGCGCTACATCGAAGCCTCGGCCATGAATCCCGAGCAGCGCTACAAGGTTTACGAAGGAAACGCGCGGCGCGTTTATCCGCGCCTCGATGCGGCACTCAAAGCCAAGGGGAAGTGAGATGTACGAACTCGGAGTGGTCTACCGCAACATCCAGCGCGCCGATACGGCGGTGGCCGACAAGCTGGCGGGTTTTGGCAGCGCGACCGTGCATGAGGCAATGGGCCGCGTCGGTCTCTTGAAGCCCTACATGCGGCCCATCTACCCCAACGCCCAGGTCGCGGGCACGGCGGTCACCGTGCTGCTGCAACCGGGCGACAACTGGATGATGCACGTGGTCGCGGAGCAGATTCGCCCGGGTGACGTTGTTGTCGCGGCTGTTATTTCAGGATGCACTGACGGCTATTTCGGCGACCTGCTCGCGACCTCTTTCCAGGCGCGTGGTGCGCGTGCGCTGATCATCGATGCCGGCGTGCGCGACATCAAAACGCTGGCCGAGATGAAGTTCCCCGTTTGGAGCAAGGCGATCAGCTCCAAGGGCACCATCAAGGCGACGCTTGGCTCGGTGAACATCCCCGTGGTGTGCGCGGGTGCCCTCGTCACTCCGGGCGACGTGATCGTGGCCGATGACGACGGCGTGGTGTGCGTGCCCCGCGCCATGGCGGCCAAGGCGCTCGAAGCGGCGACCGCGCGCGAAGCGAACGAAGGCCAGAAGCGCCAGACGCTCGCCTCGGGTGTGCTGGGCCTCGACATGTACAAGATGCGCGAACCGCTGGCGAAGGCGGGCTTGCGCTACATCGACTGAAGCGCCGTGATCGATCCGAAGCAGTGGCACGTGGGCCTCGTCGGGTACGGCGAGGTCGGCCGCATCCTCGCGGAAGACCTGCGCTCGCAGGGCGTGCAGGTCAGCGCCTACGACTTGAAGCTCAGCGGCCCGCAGGCTGGCGAACTGTGCGATCACGCGGCCACGCACGGGGTGTCGCTTGCGAGCTCGCATGCCGAGGTGGCATTGCGTGCCGACTTCATCGTCTCCGCGGTGACCGCGAGCCAGGCGGTGCCGGTGGCGCAGGCGTGCGTACCGTCGGTGAAGAAGGGCGCCTGGTTCCTCGATTTCAACTCCGCCTCGCCGGGTGCGAAGCAGCGCGCCGCCGTTCTCATCGATGGTGCCGGCGGACGCTATGTCGAAGGCGCGGTGATGACCTCGATCCCGCCCTACCGCATCAAGGTGCCGCTGCTGCTCGGCGGCGCAGGGGCGGCTGAGCTGGCACCGCTGGTCAACGCGCTGGGCTTCGATGCGAAGGTCGCAAGCGAAAAGCTCGGCGTGGCTTCGGCCACCAAGATGTGCCGCAGCGTGATGATCAAGGGCCTGGAGGCCATGGTCATCGAAAGCTTCACCGCGGCGCGCCACTACGGCGTGGAGGATGCGGTGATCGCCTCGCTGTATGAAACCTTCCCCGGCATTGATTGGGAAAAGCAGGCGGCCTACTTCTTCCAGCGCGTGATCGAGCACGGCCGGCGCCGCAGCGAGGAAGTGCGCGAGGTGGCCGAGACCGTGCGCGACGCGGGCCTCGAACCGTGGTCTGCCGGCGGCACGGCGCAGCGCCAAGCGTGGGTCGCTGATCTCGCTGAGGCGGGGCTTTTCGGTTCGCGAGGAAGCAAGGAGTTCGCGCGCAGCCCCGACTGGCGCACCGAGGCCGACCGGATCCTCAAGCACGTCGGCAAGAACGAGTGACGGAGACCACCATGGAATTCCAGAAGACCCCCGGCTGGCTCGACTGGTACCCCAACCCCAGCAAGCCGCGCTTTCAGGTGCCCGCTGGCGCTGTCGACGCGCACTGCCACGTGTTCGGCCCGGGCGCGCAGTTTCCCTATGCCCCCGAGCGAAAGTACACGCCCTGCGACGCGAGCAAGGAGCAGCTGTATGCCCTGCGTGACCACCTCGGTTTCGCGCGCAACGTGGTGGTGCAAGCCACCTGCCACGGCGCCGACAACCGCGCCATGATCGACGCGCTGACCCACTCAGGCGGCAAGGCGCGCGGCGTGGCCACGGTGCGCCGCACGGTGACAGACGATGAGCTGAAGCGCATGCACGAGGCCGGCGTGCGCGGCGTGCGCTTCAACTTCGTGAAGCGTCTCGTCGACTTCACGCCGAAGGACGAGCTGATGGAGATTGCCGGGCGCATCTCCAAGCTGGGCTGGCACGTGGTCATCTACTTCGAGGCGCAAGACCTGCCCGAGCTGTGGGACTTCTTCACCGCGCTGCCCACCGACGTGGTGGTCGACCACATGGGCCGGCCCGATGTGACCCAGCCCGTGGACGGCCCGCAGTTCTCGCTGTTCCTGAAGTTTATGCGCGAGCACGGCAACGTGTGGAGCAAAGTCAGTTGCCCCGAGCGCCTGTCGGTCAGCGGCCCGCCCGCGCTCAACGGTGAACGCAACGCCTACCGCGACGTGGTGCCCTTCGCGCGCCGTGTGGTCGAGGAGTTCCCGGATCGCGTGCTGTGGGGCACCGACTGGCCGCACCCCAACCTCAAGAACCACATGCCCGACGACGGCCTGCTGGTCGATTTCATCCCGCACATCGCGACGACGCCCGAAGTGCAGCGCAAGTTGCTCGTCGACAACCCGATGCGGCTCTACTGGCCCGAAGAGATGGGCCGCTGAAGGTTCACAGAAAGGAGCCATCACCATGGCGCTCGACAAGCCCTACAAGAACATCCCCGGCACGACCATCTTCGATGCCGACCAGTCCCGCAAGGGCTACTGGCTCAACCAGTTCTGCATGTCGCTCATGAAGGCCGACAACCGCGTGCGCTTCAAGGCCGACGAGAAGGCGTATCTCGATGAGTGGCCCATGACCGATGAGCAGAAGCAGGCCGTGCTCAAGCGCGACCTCAACGAGTGCATCCGCCTGGGCGGCAACATCTACTTCCTGGCCAAGATCGGCGCCACCGACGGCAAGAGCTTCCAGCAGATGGCCGGCAGCATGACGGGCATGACCGAGGAGGAGTACCGCGACATGATGATTCGCGGCGGCCGCAGGCCCGACAACGGCGGCCCGCAGTCGCCACCGCCGCAAGGCGGCACCGGCGCGAAAGGGCGGTGAACGACATGGCGCGCATCACCGCATCCGTCTATACCTCGCACGTGCCGGCCGTGGGCGCGGCCATCGACCTCGGCAAGACCGAGGAGCCTTACTGGCAGCCGCTGTTCAAAGGCTACGAGCTGTCGAAACGATGGATCGAGCAGCAGCGGCCCGACGTGGTTTTTCTGGTCTACAACGACCACGCCACCGCCTTCAGCCTGGACATGATCCCCACCTTCGCCATCGGCACGGCGGCCGAGTTCCAGCCGGCCGACGAAGGCTGGGGGCCGCGTCCGGTGCCCACGGTCATCGGCCACGCGGAGCTGGCCAGCCACATCGCGCAAAGCGTGATCCAGCAAGACTTCGACCTCACCATCGTCAACAAGATGGATGTGGATCACGGCCTCACCGTGCCGCTGTCGCTGATGTGTGGGCAGCCCGCGGCCTGGCCTTGCGCGGTGATCCCGTTCGCCGTGAACGTGGTGCAGTACCCGGTGCCCTCGGGCCGGCGTTGCTTCATGCTGGGCCAAGCCATTCGCCGCGCGATCGAGTCGTTCGACGACCCGCTCAAGGTGCAGATCTGGGGAACGGGCGGCATGAGCCACCAGCTGCAGGGGCCGCGTGCCGGGCTCATCAACCGCGAGTGGGACAACCGCTTCCTCGACCGCCTGATCGAAGACCCCGACAGCCTGTCGCAGATGCCGCACATCGACTATGTGCGTGATGCCGGCTCCGAAGGCATAGAGCTCGTGATGTGGCTGATCGCCCGCGGCGCCATGGCAGACGTGGCCGGCGGCCCCCAGCCCAAGGTCGTGCATCGCTTCTACCATGTGCCGGCGTCCAACACGGCCGTGGGCCACCTGATCCTGGAGAACCCCTGACATGAGCAACGCCCAACCGATCAAGGTCGCGCTCGCCGGTGCCGGCGCCTTCGGCATCAAGCATCTCGACGGCATCCAAAACATCAGCGGGGTGCAGGTGGTGTCGCTGGTCAGCCGCCAGCTGGACCAGACGCGCGAGGTGGCCGCCAAGTACGGCATCGGGCACGTCACCACCGAGTTGATCGACAGCCTCGCGCTGCCCGAGGTCGATGCGGTCATCCTGTGCACCCCCACGCAGATGCACGCCTCGCAGGCCATCGCATGCCTCAAGGCCGGCAAGCATGTGCAGGTGGAGATCCCGCTGGCCGACAAGCTGGCCGATGCGCAGGAAGTGGTTCGCCTGCAGCGCGAGACGGGGCGCGTGGCGATGTGTGGCCACACGCGGCGCTTCAACCCCAGCCACCAGTGGGTTAATCGGCGCATCAAGGCTGGAGAGTTCAACATCCACCAGATGGACGTGCAAACCTATTTCTTCCGCCGCACGAACACCAACGCACTGGGCCAGCCGCGCAGCTGGACTGACCACCTGCTGTGGCACCACGCAGCCCACACGGTGGACCTCTTTGCCTACCAGGCCGGCAGCCCCATCGTGCAGGCCAATGCAGTGCAAGGCCCCATCCACCCGACGCTGGGCATTGCCATGGACATGTCGATCCAGCTGAAGGCGGCCAACGGTGCGATCTGCACGCTGAGCCTGTCGTTCAACAACGACGGCCCGCTGGGCACCTTCTTCCGCTACATCGGCGACAGCGGCACCTACATCGCGCGCTACGACGATCTGTTCAACGGCAAGGAAGAGAAGATCGATGTGTCCAAGGTCGACGTCTCGACCAACGGCATCGAACTCCAGGACCGCGAGTTCTTCGCCGCCATCCGCGAGAAGCGCGAGCCGAACGCCAGCGTGGCGCAGGTGCTGCCGTGCTACGAGGTGCTGCACCGGCTGGAGCAGCAGCTCAACGAAGGCTGAACACCATGGCCACCCGGCGCATCGGTCCATTCGAGGTGTCCGCGCTCGGCCTGGGCTGCATGAGTCTGAGTCACGCTTATGGCGTGCCGCCTTCGCCGGGTGATTCGGCGCGGCTGCTGCTACGCGCGCTCGAGCTGGGCATCACGCTGTTCGACACGGCGGCACTCTACGGCTTTGGTGCCAACGAGGAGTTGCTGGGGAGCGTGCTGTCGAGATACCGCTCGCGCTTCACGTTGGCCAGCAAGTGCGGAATGCAGGGCGTGGATGGCAAGCGGGTGATCGATGGCCGCCCGGCCACGCTGAAGGCCACCTGCGAAGTGAGCCTGCGCCGCTTGCGCACCGAAGTGATCGACCTGTACTACCTGCACCGCTGGGACAAGCAGGTGCCCATCGAAGAGAGCGTGGGCGCGCTGGCCGAGCTGGTGCGCGAGGGCAAGGTCCGAACGATCGGGCTGTCGGAGGTGTCCACGGCCACTCTGCGCCGCGCTCATGCCGTGCATCCCATTGCCGCCTTGCAGTCCGAGTATTCCCTGTGGAGCCGCAACGCGGAGCTTGGCACCTTGCAAGCCTGCCGGGAGTTGGGCATCGCCTACGTGGCCTTCAGCCCATTGGGGCGCGGGTTCCTCACCGGTGCGCTGCGGGACGTGGTTCGCCTCGATGCCAAGGACATCCGGCGCAACATGCCGCGCTTCAGCCCCGAGAACTACGCGGCCAACCTGCGCCTGCTCGACGAAGTGCGGGTGGTGGCGCGCGAGGCGGGCTGCACGATGTCGCAGCTTGCGCTGGCGTGGCTGCTTCAGCGTGCCGAGTACATCGTGCCGATCCCCGGCACCACGCGCATGGAGCACCTCGAAGAGAACATCGGCGCGCTGAGCGTGCGGCTCACGCCGCATCAGTGCGAGCGCGTCGAACGCGCTGTGAACTCGCGCACGGTGGTCGGTTCTCGCTACAACCCCGCCACGCTGGCGGAGGTCGACACCGAAGAGTTCTGAGCATTCCGAGATGCGGGCTGCCCAGCCCAGAGAAGAAGAGGCCGCGTCCGCTCGATGGAGTGGCCACCGTGGCTTGCGGGCAAAGCCACGCTCAGCGGTTTGTGCCACCGAGAGACGATCGGTTCTTGCGGTAGGAATTCTTCAGCGCGATCTTGCCGTCTCGAAAGACGAACAGATCACATCCTTGGACTTCGACGCGAGTGCCATCCAGCCGCGTTCCCGTGAAGATCCACTCTGACACGCCCCTGTCTCCATGGACAAAATGTCGCGGGTTGCCCCAGCGGGCATCGGGGAAGGTGCCCCAGACTTCAGCGAAGCCAGCTCGCACGGCTTCGCGGCCAGCGTACCGGGTGCCGCAGATGTCTGGACCTGAAGAAGCCTCGAAGACGCAGTCATCGCTCATGAAGGACATGAGCGCATCGATGTCGTGACGATTCCAAGCATCGGCAAACGCCTGCAAGAACTCGGTACTGACACTCACATTGTTCGACATGGCGTGATCCCTATCCAGTCAGTCCGCCGCGATTACTCGCGCCACAGGTGGCGGCTTCAGTGCCGCGACTCAGGGTGTCGTGATCGCGAACTTGCCATTGAGGAGGTTCGCGCCTGTCAGTTTGTGAGGCACTGCATCGAATGTCCCGGTGCCTTTGGCTCCTGCATAAGTGCCCGTGCCGGAAAGGACGGTGTACTCGCCATGTATCGGCTGTCCCGCGCGCTGCGTGCCTGCGAAGCGGGCAGTGACGGATGAACCATCCTCGAACTGGTAAGTGCTATAGCCGAAGAAGGGACCCGCGCCCTTGTTGTAATCGGCGCTGAGGACGAAGTTCTTGGAGGCCACGCGGCCATCTTTGAAGAACGCCACGCCATGCATCTTCATGAGGGCGACATTCTGGCCTTCGACGTTGGAGACATCGATGCTCTTGACCTCAACGGGCATGACCACCAACTTGAACTCGAGGTTGTGTTCCGCGGCAAGGACGCCCTGGCACAGCGTGAAACCGGCCAGGGTCAAGGCAACTGCGGCTGGTGTTTGCTTCGACATGCGTGTGCTCCTTTGCTGATCGCCGATGCGATCAAGGCGCACAGCGTCTCGCGTCGGCGGTGGCAGCGCGACGATTCTGCGCGCCGCCAAGCGGAGGATGAAGTTCGGTGCGAACCAAGCGGTTCGTGTATCGCGCAGATGCTGTTGCCTTGTCGTCCAAAGCCTTTCGAGCAACCGAGAATCGCGGTCCGATCTTTGACAACCACCATCCCGATCCCCTCAACGACAAGCAGGAGTGCGCTATGGAGACACAGGAACTGCATCGTGGCCGCCTGATCGATCACTTGCAACTCGTCGTACGTGACCTGGCCGCCAGCCAAAGGTTCTACGGGGCTGTCTTCAAGGCGCTGGAGATACCGATGGGCGGCACTGGCGACGGCTATTTTTGGGCCGATGAGCTTTTTGTGTCGACTGCCGACAGTGAAGCCGCGCAAGGTAAGCTGACCGGGCGCCACCACTTGGCGTTTCAGGCGAAGGACCGGACCGCGGTCGATGCGTTCTACAAAGCCGCCTTAGAGCACGGCGGCAAAGACAACGGCGCCCCTGGAGAGCGTCAATACCACCCCGGCTACTACGCCGCGTTTGTCCTGGACCCGGACGGCAACAACATCGAGGCCGTCTTTCATGGCGAGGCACAACGCAGCGCCCCCTCTGTGAAGGTGACGTTCTGAGTTTGGCGCCGGGCTTGTTCGCGTCATCCTCGGATGCGTGCTGCTCGATGCGGGGGTCATGCAACCTATTTGAGGTTTTCTGAATTCACGACATACCCCTCCGTCCACATCCCGTTCGGGCTGAGCCTGTCGAAGCCAGCGTGCACCTTGATGCAGGCACTTCGACTTGCCTTCAGTCCTGAGCTTGTCGAAGGATCAGTGCGAACGGATCGGAAGTGTCGTGACTTACGGAAACCTTAATAGGCGCTTGTCCGCCGCGACGCTTCCGTCCGTGCTACACGGCACTACGCAGCCCGTCCACGCGCCTGACGAAGGCGTCCATCAACGCGGCGCATTCGGCCGGATGGGTCTCCAGCAGGAAGTGCGGCCCGTCGAGGATGTGTGCCTCCATGCGCGGGAGCGCCTTCATCCAGGACAGTGTCTCGTCGAGATTGAAGAAGACATCATGCCGTCCCCACAGCATCAGCGCCGGGGGCTGCCAGCAGTCGAAATAGTCGGCGATCTCTCCGAACCGCGCCACATGGCTGCGGTAGTCGAGCACCAGCGCACGCTGCGTCTCGAGCCGGCCGGGGAGCGACATGATCCGCCAGTCCTCCTCCCACCGCCGGGGATCGATGCGCTCGGCGATGTCCCGGGGCACGCCACTCACATACTGGTCGCGAATCCCCTCGATGGTCAGGTGCGCGGTCGCCTCAGCATCCCGTTCCGGTGTGGGATCGTCCCAATAGGCCCTGGTCGCCGACCATTGCGGCCCCATCCCGCTCCTGTGGGCATTGGCATTCTGGACGATGAGGCTGCGTATCCTGCGCGGCGCACGCGTGGCGAGATGAAGGCCTACCGCCGCGCCATAGTCGTGAAGGTAAAGGTGGAAGGACCCGACTCCGAGCCGCGACAGCAATCCGTCGATCACGTCCGCGAACCCAGAAAATGAAGGCCGCTCGACCGGCTCGGAGCCGCCGAACCCCGGAAGGTCCGGGGCGATCACGAAGCAGTCCCGCGCAAGCGGGCCGATCACGTTCCGGAACGATTCAGACGAGCTTGGAAAACCGTGGACAAGGAGAAGTGCCGGCTTCTCCTTGTTGCCCGCGAGGCGGACCGCCAACTTGGCATCTTCAATCTCGCACCTCGCCAGTTCCGGCTTTCCCATCGCACGCGTCAGCCGCGCCGGGCCGCTTCGATCGCCGCGATGTCGATCTTTCTCATCTGCATCATGGCCTCGAACGCGCGCTTGGCCGCCGCGCGATCGGGATCGGCAATCGCCGCAGTGAGGGCGCGTGGCGTGATCTGCCACGACAGGCCCCACTTGTCTTTGCACCAGCCGCATTCGCTTTCTTGGCCGCCGTTGCTGACAATCGCGTTCCACAAGCGGTCGGTTTCGGCTTGGTCATCCGTCGCCACCTGGAACGAAAAAGCCTCGTTGTGCTTGAACGCCGAACCACCGTTCAGCCCGAGACAAGGGATGCCCATCACAGTGAACTCGACCGTCAAGACGTCGCCCTGCTTGCCCGCGGGATAGTCGCCGGGCGCGCGGTAGATCGTTCCAACGGCGCTATTCGGGAACGTCGCGGCGTAGAACTTCGCGGCGTCCAGGGCGGTGCCGTCATACCAGAGACAAATCGTGTTCTTGCTGGTCACATTCGTTCTCCCATTGATGACCGATGCGTGCAATCCACCACGCAGGCCGCCGGCGTTCCTTGAGGCGACGCCGCGGCTGCTCATGGCCGACCAGCGACGGTCGGCGAATCGGTGCTTGTTAAAAGACTCGACAAAGATACCGGGTTTACTTCATGTCCCCGCAGGCGACATAGGTCTTCACGTCCGCAGTGCTCTTGTGTACGTTGATTGCACCACCCTTGCTCATGATGTCGGCCAGCTTCATGTCCAAGGTCGTGGTTGACTTGCCGTCAACCACGTTTTGAAGTGGAACGCGAGGCTTCGGATCGAGGCTTGCGCAGCTGCCATCGTGGATGTGCGCGGGTTGCTGCGTGCCGGCGGGAGCACCAGTCAGCTTGATTGCGACTTGAGTCTTGTCGCCTTGTGGTGTCAGCGTGACGGTTCCGCTCTCGCCCGACGCGTTCTGAGACGAAAGGTTTACTGTCACCGGCTTGTCTTGGGCGAGCGCCGCGCTGACAGCGACGAAAGCGAGGGCGCCACAGAGTCCGTGGAGAGTTTGTCGCTTCATGAAAGCCTCCGATGTGGAGCGTCAGGTGCAGCAATCGGCGTGCCCGTGGGGTTGATACCAAAGCTGGCCGCTGTCGCGGCGAGCCTCTGCATGAACACTGTCGCAGGCCAGTGAGGACTGACACTTCGCGCTCCGCCCCGCATGCGGGACAAGCCCGTGTCGAGCCCCCTGCGGCACGGCGATCTGCGGCCGGTCGTCGCGAGCCCGGCGAGCGCGAAACACGATTCACTCGCCATCTGCCGCAGCCCATTCCACAGACAAACAGAAATATTGGGAGACAGCCCGATGAGTTACTTGCTCCGTCGTTTCACACGCCATCCTTCCGCCATCCTGTTCCTGGTGCAAGTGCTGGGTGTGCTGCTTTACCCATTCATGGAAGAGGCGCGGCACGGCCAGATCGCGCTGAACATCTTCGGCATCCTCGTCCTCGGTATGACGACGAGGATGGTGCGACGAACGCCCGGGCTCACCTGGATCAGCGCGAGTCTTGCTGCGGCGATCATCGTGTTGTTGGTGCTGCAATTCGCCTATGACTTGCCATGGCTGTTGCCTTGGTCGTCCGGTCTCGAGGCGCTGTTCTATTTCTATGCGGCCGGCAGCCTCATCGCATACATGATGGAGGACTACCGCACGACGACCGACGAACTCTTCGCCGCCGCGGCCACGTTCACATTGCTGGTATGGGGATTCACGCACTGCTTCGTGATGACTCAAGCCCTGCAGCCGAACGCATTCTTGGAGGCGGACATGACCACCGCCAGAACCTGGTCTGATTTGAACCATCTGAGTTTCGCCCTTCTGTCGAGCACGGGCATGGGCACGATCGTCGCCATCTCCTCTCATGCACGAGCGATCGCAAGCCTGGAGATGATGGTGGGCGTCATGTACCTGGCCGGCGTCGTCACGCGCCTGATTGCGTTCACGACGCAAACCAGGGGCTGACGCCGCGCCCTCCTGCGAGGGTCCGACGACGGACAAATCTCTGAAGCACCTGCCGCAGCTTGGCACGACGGCAGTGAGGCACGGGGCTTGCCCGAAGGCGGGCGCCGATTCGCTTTTCAATGAAAGGACCCGCGATGGACAAACTGGACCTGCTCAATGAGAGCGGCTGCGCGCTGAACCTGCAGCGCTTCACCTGGAAGGACCTCAACGCCAAGCCGATCAGCAAACTGGACGACGACGCGTTCACGCGTGTGCGCGTGATTCTGGCCAATGGACTTGAAGTCGATGCAATGCGTTTGAAGCACCTGATCGCCCGCTTCGCCGACGACCGGTTGCGCCTAGCCCTCGCGCAAGTGCGGCGCGCAGAGCATCACCAGGCCACGATGATCAACTGGCTGATCGGCCCGGACCACTCACCGCTGGAAACCACCATCGCCTATGAGCAGGTGGCCATCGAAGTCACCGCAGAGGTGGCGCAGCACGAACCCGACCCGTATCTCGCACAGGCCTACCGCTTCGGCCTGCTCGAGGACTTCGACCACCTGTATCGATACAGCGCGCTGCTAGACCGGCTCGAAGGCAAAGATGCGAACAACATCTTGCAGGGCCATACCGACATCGTTCCCGGCCGGCCGACGATGGAGGAGCACCGCGCGCCGCAAGACGATGTGCGCGAGCACTACGACAAAACATCCGCCGCGCTCGCGAGCAAGGTCCACGCCACGCTGATCACCGGCGGCGAATACCAGACGCACGACTACTACATGAACATCGGCCCGCAGTTCGCCGATCCCATCGCAAGGCAGCTTTATGCCGAGATCGCCTCCATCGAAGAGCAGCACGTCACCCAATACGGCTCTCTGCAGGACCCCGAGGAGACCTTGCTCGAGAAGTGGCTGGTCCACGAGGCGAGCGAAGCTTGGCTCTACCACTGTTGCATGAATACCGAGAGCAACCCACGCCTCAAAGCCCTGTGGGAGCGATTCCTCGACTACGAGCTGGGCCATCTGCACGTGGTGCGGGAACTCTTCAAGGAGATTGAAGGTCGCGATCCCGCCGAAGTACTTGATGCCGGGCCACTACCACCACTGAGCTTCACGAGCCAGCGTGACTTCGTGCGCCAGGTGCTCGAGCGTGAGGTGCAGTACCGCGCCGTCGGGACGCGATTCGTCGACGGCGAAGCCGAGAGCGAGGCGACGCTCGCCTACCGCGACCAACTCAATGCCGACGGTTCGCCATCACAGACGGTTGCCGCAGGCTACCGCTGGGCGCCGGGTACCGAGCTGGCGCGCGAGGTCGCCAATGTCTGACCACGGCCCTCAAACACTTCCCACAGGAGACCTTCATGCAACACCACAGTGAAATTGGCGTAAACCGCACCGGCTCCCTGCTCACCCCGAGCAATGTGCAGGCGATGGAAGAAATCGCTGGCAAGGCTGAAGAAACGACATCCCCAGACAGCGTTGCTTCGATGCGCGGAATTGCGATCCAGGAGGCCAGCACGGTTGGTTCCGTGCCCGCGCTGGCGGACCTTTCCCACGATGAAGAAATGGAAGAAGACGGTGTGCAGGCTGTCTTGATGGACAAGCTCGGCGAGCGCCTCGCGTTTGAGCGCAGCGGTGCGCGGCTGTACGAAGCGTTCGTGGCGAAGTGCGAGCAGCTCGACGACGCAGACCCCGCGCTACTCGACACGCTCAACCATATCCGCGACGAAGAGCTACAGCATTTCGCCACGCTTGCTCTGACCATCGAGTCTATGGGCGGCGATCCCACCGCGCAGACGCCGTGCGCTGACGTGAGTGCCGTCATGTCGTCCGGCATCCTGCAGGTCATTACTGATCCCCGCACCACGCTTGCCCAGGGCCTGAACGCGCTGATGGTCGCCGAGCTGGCGGACCACGAGAGCTGGCAGTCGCTGATCGAGTTGGCGCGTCAGGCCGGTCATGAGGAGTTGTCCGAGCCCTTTGAGGAGGCGCTCGCCGAGGAGGAAGAGCACCTGCAAGCCGAGCGAGAGCTGCTGGCCTCGGCTGTTCAGGCGCAGGCGATGCGAACCGAATCCATCCGGACCTCCGGAACAAAGGAATGAGCCGTGATCGAATCTTATTGGACCTATTGGCTGATCGCGCTGCTGGCGGCGGCCTGCGCACTGGGTGTCTGCGCCCTGGTCACCCGCCGCATGACGCAGCGCGCCGTGGCGCAATCCCCTCCCGAAGGCAAGTTCGTCGACGCCAACGGGGTTCGCCTGCACTACACGCAGCACGGCCGGCCGGACCGTGCGGCCGTCGTGCTCGTTCACGGCAATGGCGCGATGGCGCGCGAGATGCAGATCAGCGGGCTGGTGCAACTCCTGGAGCGGGACTTCCATGTCCTTGTCTTCGACCGGCCCGGTTACGGGCACAGCGAACGCCCCACTGGGCGCAGCTACACGCCGCAGGATCAGGCGGAAATCGTTCTTGCCGCATTGAAGAAGCTGGCCATCGAGCGCCCAATTGTGCTGGGCCATTCGTGGGGCACGCTGGTGGCCGAGGCCATGGCGCTCAGCGACCCGCAGGCGTTTCGCGCGCTGGTGCTCGTGTCCGGCTACTACACGCCTACCCCGCGGTTGGATAGCGTGCTTCTCGGTGCACCAGCGATTCCCGTTCTGGGAACCTTGATGCGGCACACCATTTCCCCGCTGCTGGGCCGCCTGCTCTGGCCTTTGATGCGTTGGCGGATATTCGCCCCGGCCCGCGTGACCGAGCGCTTCCGTCGCGAGTACCCGGTATGGATGTCGCTGCGGCCCAGGCAATTGCTGGCCAGCGCGGCCGAGGCCGGCATGATGCCTGTGCAGGCGATGAAGCTTAAGCGCCGCGAAAAGGATCTGCGAGTGCCCACGATGATCGTGGCCGGCGAGAAGGACCGGCTGGTGATGACTTCATGGCACTCCAAGGCCCTGCACGAAAGACTGCCTGGGACACATCTGCAGTTGGTTAGCGGCGCCGGGCACATGGTGCATCACACTGAGACGGCGCAGGTCGCGAAGGCGGTGCATGAAGCGTGGAACATGTCTTCAACGCCGCAGCCTGCGTAGTCGCGTCTTTGCTGACAAGCGTGCGATGCGCGGCCCACGTCCATTGCCTCACTTGCCGTTCGGCAATGCGTCTGGAGCCATCACCCGTTCGTTTAGCGAGCGCCTTTTTGCGATAGGCGATCGCTAAACGCCGCCTTGGCAGCGCTCCTCTGTTCTCCCTGCGCCGGAAAGTGCAGAATTTGGACAAGCAGGGAGCGATTGAACGTTCGAAGAGAGCGAATGCCATGAAGCTGGCTGACTTCATTGAGCGCGACATGGAAGCGATCTTGGCTCAGTGGGAGGCTTTCGCCGCTACGCAGCTACCGGCCGCGGCGAAGATGTCGCCGATAGCCTTGCGAAACCACGGTCAGCCCATCCTGCAGGCTATCGTCAAGGATCTGCGCACTCCTCAGACTGCTGAAGCCCAGGCTGAAAAGTCGATGGGACGCGCACCCAAGGTGCTGCATGCGACAGAGACAGCTGCACAGACGCATGCACTGCTGCGCGCCCGCAGCGGCTTCGACATCAACCAGCTTGCGGCCGAGTATCGCGCCCTGCGCGCGAGTGTGCTGCGTCTATGGATTCCAGAATGCCTGCCCGCTCCGCCGGACACGGAGGACATGATTCGCTTCAACGAGGCGGTGGACCAGGCGATTGCGGAATCGATCAGCTTCTTCCATGCACAGGTCGAGCAGTCGCGCAACCTCCTGCTCGGTATGCTTGGCCATGACATGCGCAGCCCATTGCAGACGATTCAAATGACTGCAGCGTACCTGTCAAAGATCAATGCCGGTGAAGAAGTGTCCGAGGCGGCATCGCGCCTGATACATGGCGGTGCGCGCATGAAGGCGCTGCTGGACGACTTACTGGACTTCGGCCGAAGCCAGCTGGGCTTGAGCATCCCCATCACACCGCGAGACGTGGACTTGCGCGAGATCTTCGTGGCCGAGTTGCAGTTGCTGCGTGGCTCTTATCCGAACGGGAATTTGCAGCTGAGTGTCGCAGGCGATCCGCACGGGCATTGGGACGGTGTTCGCCTACAGCAGTTGCTGGAAAACCTCATCATCAACGCACTGAAGTATGGAAAGCAGAATGCGCCGGTGCGGGTCGCAGTCAGCAGTGACGGCGACAGCGATGTTCGCGTGGAGGTTCGCAACTCAGGGGCGGTCGAGCAACAAGCGTTGGACAGGATGTTCGACCCTCTCAGGCGCGGAAACCACGGTGGCGATGCGGATCAGCAGGACAGCGGCCTCGGGCTCGGCCTCTACATCGCACGGGAAATCGCCCGAGCTCATGGAGGCGACTTGACGGCTGCGTCTGACGGATCGGAGACCGTCTTCTCGCTGCGCATGCCGCGTCGGGTATAGCCTTACCGGGCATTGCTGCCCCGCCGCCGCATCAGCAGGTACGCCGCCGGAATCACCAGCATCGACAGCAGAGGCGCGGTGATCATGCCGCCCACCATAGGCGCGGCGATGCGCTGCATGACTTCGGAGCCGGTGCCTGCGCCCCACATGATGGGGAAGAGGCCCGCCAGGATCACCGCCACCGTCATCGCCTTGGGTCGCACGCGCAGCACCGCGCCTTCGCGGATCGCTGCCAGCAGGTCTTCGGTGCCGGTGCGCCCCTGCTCGACTCGCCGGGCCCACGCCTGCTTCAAGTACAGCAGCATGATCACGCCGAACTCGGCCGCCACGCCAGCCAGCGCGATGAAGCCCACGGCGCTGGCCACCGACAGGTTGTGGCCCAGCAGCCAGAGCAGCCAGATCCCGCCCACCAGGGCGAAAGGCAGCGCGGCCATGATGAGCAGCGCCTCGCCCGCGCGGCCGAAGGCGATGTACAGCAGCACGAAGATGATGAGCAGGGTGAAGGGCACCACGACCTTGAGCTTGGCGGTGGCTCGCTCCAGATACTCGAACTGCCCCGACCACGAGATGGAGTAACCCGGCGGCAGCGCCACCTTCTCGCGCACCGTGCGCTGCATCTCGAGCACGGCCGAGCGCAAGTCTCGTCCGCGAATGTCCACGTACACCCAGCCCGACAGCCGAGCGTTCTCGCTGCGCAGCATGGGCGGGCCGTCGGTGATGCGGATGTCGGCCACATCGGACAGCAGCAGCCGCTGCCCGCCATCGGCCACGATGGGCAGCATGCGCAGCCGCTCCAGCGAGTCGCGGATCTCCCTCGGGTAGCGCACGTTGATCGGAAAGCGCTGCAAGCCCTCCACGGTCTCGGCAATGTTTTCGCCGCCCACGGCTGACGCAATCACCTCATGTACGTCTGCCACATTCATGCCGAAGCGCGCGGCGGCCTCACGGCGGACGGCCACGTCGATGTAGCGGCCTCCTGTCAGTCGCTCAGCCAGCGCGCTGGTGACGCCGGGCACGTCTTTCACCACACGCTCCACTTCGGAGGCGAGACGGTCGATGGTGTCCAGGTCCGCCCCCGCGACCTTCACGCCCACGGGGCTCTTGATGCCGGTGGCGAGCATGTCGATGCGGTTGCGGATGGGCGGCACCCAGATGTTGGCCAGCCCCGGCACCTTGACGACGCGGTCCAGTTCGGCCACAAGCTGGTCGGTCGTCAACCCCGCGCGCCACTGGTCGCGCGGCTTGAATTGGATGGTGGTCTCGAACATCTCCAGCGGGGCCGGGTCGGTGGCGGTCTCGGCACGGCCGGCCTTGCCGTAAACGCTTTGCACCTCGGGCACGGTCTTGATGAGGCGGTCGGTCTGCTGCAACAGCTCGGCCGCCTTCCCCGCCGACAGGCCGGGCAGTGCCGAGGGCATGTACAGCAGGTCGCCTTCGTCCAGCGGCGGCATGAACTCGCCGCCGGTGTGTCGCAGTGGCCACAGGCTGGCCACGAGCACGAAGGCGGCAACCAGCAGCGTGAGCCGCGGCGCGCGCAGCACGGCGTCGAGCACCGGCCGGTACGCCGCGATGAGCAGACGATTGAGCGGGTTCTTCCGTTCGTCGGGAATGCGTCCGCGAATCAGATAACCCATCAGCACGGGGATCAGCGTCACGGCCAGGCCCGCAGCGGCGGCCATGGCGTAGGTCTTGGTAAAAGCCAGCGGCGAGAACAGGCGGCCTTCCTGCGCCTCCAGCGTGAACACGGGCACGAACGACAGCGTGATCACGAGCAACGAGAAGAAGAGCGCGGGGCCCACCTCGGCCGCCGCATCGCCCACCACGTGCCAACGTGTGCCGGTGTCCATGGCTTCGCCGGGGTGCGCGTGCTGCCACTGTTCCAGGTGCTTGTGCGCGTTCTCGATCATCACGACGGCCGCGTCGACCATCGCGCCGATGGCGATCGCGATGCCGCCCAAGGACATGATGTTCGCGTTCACACCCTGGAGGTGCATGACGATGAACGACGCCAGAATGCCCAGCGGCAGCGACACGATGGCCACAAAGGCCGAGCGCAGGTGGAAGAGGAAGACAAAGCACACCAGCGCCACCACGATGAACTCCTCCACGAGCTTGCGCGTGAGGTTGCCCACCGCGCGCTCGATGAGCCCGGAGCGGTCGTACACCGGCACGATCTCCACGCCGCGTGGCAGGCTGGCCTGCAATGACCGGAGCTTGTCCTTCACCGCCGCGATGGTCTCCAGTGCGTTCTTGCCCGAGCGCATGACGACCACGCCGCCGGTGGCCTCGCCTTCGCCGTCCATCTCGCCGATGCCTCGGCGCATCTCCGGGCCCACATTCACGCGCGCCACATCGCCCAGGCGCACCGACACGCCGGCCGCGGTGGTGACGAGCGGAATGGCGCGAAAGTCGTCCAGCGATTGCAGGTAGCCCGAGGCGCGCACCATGTATTCGGCCTCGCCCAGTTCCAGCACTGAGCCGCCCGTTTCCTGGTTGGCGCGGCGGATCGCCTGCACCACCCGCGTGTGCGGTATCGCGTAAGCGGCAAGCCGGTCGGGATCGAGCACCACCTGGTACTGGCGCACCATGCCGCCCACGGTGGCGACCTCGGCCACGTTGGGCACGGTTTTGAGCTCGTACTTGAGGAACCAGTCTTGCAGGGCGCGCAGTTGCGCGATGTCATGCGTGCCGCCGTGGTCGACCAGCGCGTACTGGTACACCCAGCCGACACCCGTGGCGTCGGGCCCGATGGAGGCCTTGGCCGCTGTAGGCAAGCGCGACTGCACCTGGTTCAAATACTCCAGCACCCGAGAGCGCGCCCAGTACAGGTCGGTGCCATCCTCGAACAGCACGTACACGAACGAGTCGCCGAAGAACGAGTAGCCGCGCACGGTCTTCGCACCCGGCACCGAGAGCATCGTGGTGGTGAGCGGGTACGTCACCTGGTTCTCCACGATGCGCGGGGCCTGGCCGGGGTAGGTGGTACGGATGATGACCTGCACATCCGACAGGTCAGGCAGCGCATCCAGCGGCGTGCGGCTTGCGGCGTAGAGGCCCCAGGCCGCGCCCCCCAGCGTGGCCAGCAACACGAGAAAACGGTTGGCGATCGACCAGCGGATGAGGCGCTCGATCATGGCCGGCCTCCAGTTGCTGCCGATGCGGCCGGCGCCGCGGCATTGAGCCGCGCTTCCAGGCCGCGCAGGCTCGCCTCCGAGTCGATCAGGAACTGCGACGACACGACCACCTTTTGGCCCGCCTGCAGCCCGCGGCGGATCTCGGTGTGGCCGTCGCTTTCGGTGCCGGCCTCCACCTCCACGGGGCGGAAATGCCCCTCGCCCTCGGCCAGCATCACCACCGTGCGCCGGCCGGTGCGGATGAGCGCTTCGGTGGGCACGAGCAGCGCCTGCGCCGCCTGCGCCCCGGCGAACTCCATCGTCACGAACATGCCGGGCATCAGCCGGCCGCCGCGGTTGGCGATCTCCATGCGTGCTTTCAGCGTGCGCGTGGTTGGGTCAACCTCGGGCAGGATGGCCTGCACCCGGCCATCGAAGGCAGTGCCGGGCACTGCGGGGCTCCTGGCCTGCACCCGCGCGCCGGGGCGAAGCAGCGCGGCCTGGCTCTCGGGCACCTGCGCCAAAGCCCACACGGTGCTCAAGCCATTGATGCGAAACAGCGTGGCGCCGGCCATGACCGTCATGCCTTCGCGGGCCGTGAGCTCCACGATCACGCCGCCCGTGGGCGCCACGAGGGTGATGCGCGGCTGCGTGGCGCCGGTCGATTCAACGCGCCGGATCTGCTCGTCATTCATGCCCACCTGCCGCATGCGCTGGCGCGCCGCATCCACCAGTGGTGCCATGTCCGTACCGCGCATGCGGCGCACGGCAAGGAACTCCTCCTGTGCCGCAATCCACTCCGGCACGTACAGCTCGGCCAGGGGCTGGCCCTTGTGCACGGCATCGAGCGTGGCGCGCACGTGAAGCCGCTCCACGAAGCCGGTGGTGCGAGCCTGCACGACGGCCTGATCGCGTTCGTTGAACGCGATGCTGCCCACTGCCGACACCTGCTGCTGCAGCGAGCCTGCTTTCACCTCGGCCGTGCGCAGCCCGAGGTTCTGCTGAACACGCGGACTCACGGTGACCGCGCCCTCGTCGCCGTCGGCGCCCGCGTACACGGGTACGAGCATCATTTCCATGAAGGGCGATTTCGCGGGCCGGTCGAAGCGGTTCCCCGGGACCATGGGGTCGTGGTAGTAGAGGATGCGGCGGCCGGTCACCGGATCGATGTCGCCCGCCTTCAAGCCCGATTGGATGTGCCGGCGCGTCGCGTCCTGGCCTTCATCAATGGTCTGCGGCAGCTTTGCCGGGGCAGGCGGCGCAGCGTGAGCCGACGAGCTTTGTGCCATGCCGCGCTGCAGCCCAAGCACATAGGCGCCGTACGCGGCGGCCCCGAGCGCGATGGCGGCCGCGAGGCTTGCGAGGAGTGATCGGCGAGTCATTGCGGTGTTCTCCGTGGCGAGCCGGGGTCTGCGTCGGCGCTCGTGCGCGAGGGGATGAGAAGGCGCAGCTGAGCCCACAGCCGGGCGGTCTGGGCCTCCAGGCTCAGGCGTTCGATGCGGGTGTCGATTTCGCCGCGGCGCGCGTCGAGCACGGCGCCCAGCGGGCCGGTGCCACCGCGATACGCCACCAGCGCGGCGCGCGTGCGTCCGGTGCTCAGCGGCAGCAGCGCATCGTCGTAGCGCGCGAGCCGCTGGCGGTCGACGTGCCATTGCTGCAGCAGGGTCTGCGCTTCGGCAATGCGGGCTCGCGTGGCTTCATCGCGCTGCGCACGCATCTGCTCCACGGCGGCGAGCCGCGCCGCGAGTTCGCGCTCCTGGCGCTGGGCGCGGTCCCACTGCACAGGGATCGACACGCTGATCGACATCATGTTCGCGTAGGCGGGCCCGCGCTGGCTGTACATCAGCTCCACGCTCGGATCGACACGCGTGGAGCTGCGCGCGATGTCGGCCTCGGCCTGCGCCATGGCCTCCTGACGCGCCATCAACGCGATCTCGGGATGCTCGCCGATGTGGTCGGCGAGATCGCCCTGGCGCAGCGGCACCGCCTCCATCGCGGGCGGCTCGGCCAATGGCTCGGCGGCTGCGAGACCGGTCCAGCGGGCCAGTTGCGATGAAATCACCGCCACCTGGCGTTCCGCCTCGGCCAGGCGGTCATCGATGCGGGCTGCTTCCGTGCGAGAGGCAAAGACATCGGCCTGCGAGCCGCGTCCCGCGCGGTAGGCGCTCTCGGCAGCCTCCACCTGCAGTTGCGCCTCGTCCCGCAGGGCATGCAACTCTTGCTGCATGCGCTGGGCGAAATAGCGCTCCAGCCAGGCGAGCGCCGTCTCACGCCGCAGCTCGGCCAAAGCGAGCGCGCGCGCGGCCTGCGCCACATCGGCCTCGCGCTCGTAGCGGGCGCTGCGCGAGCGCAGCTTGCCCGCCCGAGTGAGCTCTTGCATGACACCGACGGAACGCATGGTCATGAAGTCGCGCGTCACGCTGAAGCGGTCGGGGCCTTGGATGGGGAGATTGGCGATGCCGACATTCACCACCGGGTCGGGCCGGCGGCCCGCGGCCACGGCCATGTGGCGCGCCGAAGCAGCCCAGGCATCGTGTGCGGCCAGCTGGCGTGATCGCTCCTCGGCCAGGCGCAAGGCGTCTTCCAGGCTCAGCGGCGCGGCGTGCGCCGAAGCCGCCGCAAGCGCAAGCAACGCCGAAGCGGCGCGCGCCAAAAGGGCAGGGGGCAGGGACATGGAAACTCCTGACAGTGTCGACATGGCTGTCGGGTCACCGCTGGGTGGCGGTGCCACAGTCGCGCCTACGGCGGCGAAAGCCGCACGCGCTGTCAGGAGATCAAATGCGCAGCACGCAGTGCAGGATGGCGTGCGGTGGCGGCTTTGCGGGCGCCGTGTCAAAGGTTGGGAAGTTGCCTTGGCAGCCCGCGCCAGGCTCCACCGCCAGCGGCAGCGCATAGTGCGGGCCCGTCACGGGCACCTGCAACTGCGGCTGCGCAGCAGTGTCTGCGCTTTGCTGGCCGAAGCGGCAATGCTCCATGCACACGTTGGGCGCGTTGTCGTCGAGCGCCATCCCGGCATCGCTCATGGCCATCTGCGCGCACGGGCTCGACGCCGCAGACGGGCATGCATGAGCTACCACTGCGAGCTGCGCGAAGGCGAAGATGCCGATCATCACGCGGCAGATCAGGGCCTTCAGACGGCGGTGCAAAAACATGCGGACGATGTTCGCATGAACTGCCGTCGCGCGGCCTGCCACAGCGCCTGTGTGGCCATGGTGTCCGCCAAGAACGAGGTATCCGGGCGGTGAAAGGCAACGCTTTTGGTGAGCGGTCGCCGGCCGTGGCAGGCCCAAAGGCTGTCAGGCGTGTTTCGGCATGGGCCAGCTCCTGAAGTGGTTATTAACCATCCAAGTGGATGGTAGTAGGATGGCACCCATGCCACCCAAAACCGCCGCTTCCGCTGCCGCCAACAAGCCGCTGGACGAAAAGATCACCATCAACCTCGGCTACGTCGACCTCGGCCAGATCGATCTCCTGGTGCAGGAGGGCTTCTACTCCAACCGCACCGACCTCATCCGCACGGCGATCCGCAACCAGCTCGCCGCGCACGCCGATGTGGTGAAGCAGACGGTCGCGCGCAAGACTTTGGTGCTAGGCATCCAGCACTTCAGCGCAGACGACTTGCGCGCCGTGCGGGAAGCGGGGCAGACGCTGCAGATCCGCGTGCTCGGCCTCGCCTCCATAGCCCTTGATGTCACGCCCGAGCTGGCGCTGGCGTCCATTGAATCGGTCGTCGTGCTGGGCGCCTTGCATGCCAGCCCGGCCGTCAAGGCGGCGCTCGCCAGCCGCATCCGTTGACCCTCACTCACGAAGGACGCTCATGAACGCATCTTTCCAACACCTGATGGCCGAAGCCACGCGCCTCACGCAGGCTGGTGACCTGCAAGCCGCCACGGCGGCCATCCAGGCCGCACTCGGCGGTGCAGCGATGCCCGATGCGGGCAGCGACACGAATGTCATTGACGTTCAGGCACGCGAAGTCAAGAAGGAAGCAGAGGCCCCACCGCATGCCCCGCCGCGCGCGGGGCAATTCATTGCCGGCAGCTACACCGAGGCAGCGGGTCACCTGGAATACAAGCTCTACGTGCCGCCGGGCTGCCAGGGCAAATCTTTGCCGCTGGTGGTAATGCTGCATGGCTGCACCCAGAACCCCGACGATTTCGCCGCCGGCACGCGCATGAACGACGCGGCGCTGGAACGGGGCTTCTACGTGCTCTACCCGGCGCAGGCGCAAAAGGCCAACACCTCGCGCTGCTGGAACTGGTTCAAGCACAACCACCAGCGCAGGGGCAAGGGCGAGCCCGCGGTGCTGGCCGGCATGACGCGCGACGTGATGAAGCGCTACGACATCGATCCCCGTCGCGTCTACGTGGCCGGTCTGTCGGCCGGTGGCGCGATGGCCGCCATCCTGGGCGACGCGTATCCCGACCTGTTCGCTGCTGTCGGTGTGCACTCGGGGTTGCCGACGGGTTCAGCCACCAACGTGCAATCGGCATTCGCCGCCATGAAGAGCGGCGCGCCCACCGTGAGCTCAAGCGGCAACGCGCCGCCCACCATTGTGTTCCATGGCGACCAGGACAACATCGTGCATCCGGTCAATGGTGAGCAGGTAGTGGCAGGCAGCGCAGGCATGGTCACCCCGGAACTCCAGCGCGCGTGTTCGGACAACGGGCGGGCCTACACCCGCCGCATCTACCGCGACGCGGGCGGTCGGGTGGCCGCCGAGCACTGGACGGTGCATGGCGCCGGTCATGCATGGTCGGGCGGCAGTGCGCGCGGTTCGTACACGGATGCCATGGGGCCGGATGCAACGGAGGAGATGCTGCGGTTCTTCTTTATAAATGAGCTTCGGGTGGGCGCGGTATCGCCGGAAAGGCCGGAAAGCGCGGACGCGCATGCGGGTACGTTCGGCAGCGAAGTGCCGGAGGCGGCGACAAACGCCTTCAACTGGGCCAGGCACACGGCGGCAGCGGGCGGGGCAGGTGGGGACATCGACACCTTGCGGCACCGCATTCAGCAGTGGCTGAATCGGCGAGTGCGTGGTCAGTAGGAGTCCGGTATTTCGAACTCGGACACTCGGCCAGTTGCGCGCGCCATCTTCGCAGCAGGCGTTGCTTAGGCGGTTCGCTGAGCACTGCTCAATGCGCCACGGATCCGGCTCGTTCGGCGCCATAGCGCAAGGCCCGCGTCCATGAGCCGACCTCTCGCAACTTCGTGCGAGACTGCCGCCTGGCAGCTCTTTTCGTTTGCTTACAACGCGGCCCGCTTTCAATGGGGTGACAGGAGACTGCTACCTCAACAGTTCACTTCGCTGGACATCGCCGCACGGCCTGGTCCCCGTTTGGCGCTGGCCGGTGCCTCGTTTGCAAGGAGCCGCGCATGCGTATCGAATTGGTGTCCCGGGCCGTGGCCGGGTTTGTGCTCGGAACATTCGCACTGTCGCTGCAAGCCGGTGAAGTGCTCGATCGCATCCGACGCACGGGGAACTTGACGATTGCGCACCGAGAATCTTCGGTGCCCTTTTCGTTTGTTGATGCAGGCAACAAGCCCGTGGGATACGCGGTCGATATTTGCCGGCACCTGGGCGAAGTGGTGCGTACCAAGCTCGGCATGAAAAGCTTGGACATTCGCTACCTGATGGTCACCCCGTCGACCCGGGTTGCGGCCGTGACGGAAGGCAAGGCAGACCTCGAGTGCGGCTCCACCACCAACAACGCCGAGCGCCGCAAGACGGTGGCCTTCACCGTTCCCCACTACATCACTGGCACACGCTACCTCGTGCGCGCCGACAGCAGCATCCAGGATTTGAGCGGGTTTGAAGGCAAGCGGCTGGTATCCACAAGAGGAACCACACCGCTGAAAGCCATCGACCAGATCAACCGCGACCGCCTGCTTCGCATCAACGTGATCGAAGCGCCGGATCATGCGCGCGCGATTGAGATGGTGGCTTCTGGAGAGGCCGACGGCTTCATCATGGACGACGTCTTGCTCTATGGGCTGATCGCGGGCCAGCCGGATCCGGCGAAACTAAAGGTGGTGGGCAAGTTCCTCACCGTAGAAGCGCTGGCCATCATGCTGTCCAAGCATGACGCGGAGTTCAAGAAAATCGTCGACGACGAGATGAAGCGAATGATTCGCTCCCGGGAAATACACGCGTTGTACGACCGCTGGTTTCTGCAGCCCATACCCCCCCACGGAGCCATGCTGGGCCTGCCGATGAGCTACTTGCTGAAGGACTTGTGGAAGTACCCGACGGACGCCGTACCCTTCTGAACCCGATCCAGGAGCCGGCGTTCTTGAGGTTTCTGTAAGTCACACGGTGGCCACCGGCCCGGTTTGCCGGCCTCGTGCCGCCGCGCACTGGCACTTCGACAAGCTCAGTGCGAACGGAACGGGAGCGTGGCATTGCGACGGGCCGCAACGGACATGAGCGCACGGCGCCCATCTCAATGGCGGGCGCCCCGGTGGCGCGTGCTCAGCGCGGCCAGATGGACCGGGCGATGCTCACCGCGGCTTCGGCCAGCGGCTCAACCATCAAGACGGTAAGGACCACGGCGCCAGCGAGTGCGATCGCAAGCTCTAGGACGAACAGCTCTGTTGGCTTGTTCATGGCACGCTCCTCGTGGAGGGGAAGTGTTGAGCCTAAGACGTGCGAGTGAATCGTCTGCAAGTGGAGTGCATCGTTGCGCAACATACGGTGAACGTTTGAAGCCAAGGGCGATTCACGCGGTCGCCACGGCTACCTTGCGGCATTCGTCGGCGCAGCGTCGGCAAGCCTGCGCGCATTGCTGGCAATGCGCATGCGAATGCCGCGCGCATTCGTCGCCGCAGGCTTGGCAGACGTCGGCGCAAAGCCCACAGATCTCGCGGGCGAATCCACTGCCGCGGGACATGTGGCCCGCGGCAAGGCGGCACAGGCCGGCGCAGTCGGTATTCAGGGCGATGCAGCGCGCCAACATGGTCACGTCCTGCTCCTGGAGCGAGGCGGTGGCGCACTGATCGCAGGCGTCGGCGCAGGCGTTGCAGGCCTGGACGCAGGAAGCGTACTGTTCATGAGCCATGGGTTTTCCTGGTGCGTGGTGCCGCGCAAAGCAAAGCATCGGTGGATGACATCGCCTGCGGGTGTGTCAGACCCGCAGGGCCGGCCAACGAAACTGCCGCCCGGCCCGCCTTGCGCTAAGCAATTTGCGTACCTCCGGGCCGCCAAGCCGCTTACCGAAGCGGCTCCACGCCCACGACCCTCAGCCTCAGCGAGTTGGCGATGACGCTCACTGACGACAACGCCATCGCCGCCGCCGCCACCACCGGCGACAGCAGCAGCCCGAAGAAGGGGTACAGCACCCCCGCGGCGAGCGGGATACCGGCCACGTTGTAGACGAATGCGAAGAACAGGTTCTGACGGATGTTGCGCATCGTCGCCTGCGATAGCCGCCGCGCTCGAACGATGCCGAGCAGGTCGCCCTTGAGCAGCGTGACGCCCGAGCTTTCCATCGCCACATCGGTGCCGGTGCCCATGGCGATGCCTACCTCGGCGGCGGCCAGGGCGGGCGCATCGTTGACGCCGTCGCCGGCCATGGCGACCACGCGCCCCTCGGATCGCAGGCGCTGCACGACAGCCGCCTTGTCCCCGGGCAGCACGTCGGCGAAGACCTCGTCAATGCCCAGTTCGCGGCCCACGGCCTCGGCGGTGGTGCGGCCGTCGCCGGTCAGCATGACGACGCGGATGTGCTGCTCGCGCAGCGCGCGGATGGCCTGCGGCGTGCTCTGCTTGATGGGGTCGGCAATGCCCACCAGCCCGGCCAGCCGGCCGTCGATGCCGACGAAGATCACCGTCGCTGTCTTGGCGCGCAGGGCTTCAGCGGCGGCGCTCACGGCCGATGTGTCGATGCCCTGCTCAGCCAGGAACTTCGCGCTGCCGCACACCACGCGCCCGCCGTCCACCGTGCCGACCACGCCTTTGCCGAGGGGCGAGTCGAAGCCCTCCACCGGAGACAGCGCGAGCCCGCGCGCCTGGGCGTCCGCCACGATGGCAGCGGCCAGCGGATGCTCGCTGGCGCGCTCCACGCTCGCCAACTTCTGCAGCACCGGGCCGGCATCGAAGCCATGGGCCGGCTGCACCGCCACGACCTTGGGCCGGCCTTCGGTGAGCGTGCCGGTCTTGTCGATGACGAGCGTGTCGATCTTCTCCATGCGCTCCAGCGCCTCGGCATCGCGGATCAGCACGCCATGCTGTGCGCCGCGCCCCACGCCCACCATGATGGACATCGGCGTGGCCAGGCCCAGCGCACAGGGACACGCAATGATCAGCACCGCCACCGCGGCGATAAGCGCGTAGGAGAACGCGGGGCTCGGGCCCCAGGCCAGCCAGGCCGCGAAGGCGAGCACCGCCACGGCGATCACCACCGGCACGAACCACCCGGCCACCTGGTCGGCCATGCGCTGGATGGGTGCACGGCTGCGCTGCGCGGCGGCCACCATGTGCACGATCTGCGCGAGCAGCGTGTCGGCGCCCACCTTTTGCGCGCGCATGACGAAGCCGCCGGTCTGGTTCAGCGTGCCCGCGGTCACGGGCGAACCCGGCTCCTTGGCCACGGGCATGGGCTCGCCGGTCACCATGGACTCGTCCACCGTGCCCTTGCCCTCGGTCAGCTCGCCATCGACCGGCACCTTCTCGCCGGGGCGCACCCGCAGCAGGTCGCCCACCTGCACGGCATCGATCGGCACGGACTCGTCGCTGCCGTCGGCGCGTACGCGCACGGTGGTCTTGGGGGCGAGGTCGAGCAGCGCGCGGATGGCGCCGGAGGTCTTCTCGCGAGCGCGCAGTTCCAGCACCTGGCCCAGCAGCACCAGCACCGTGATGACGGCCGCGGCCTCGAAGTAGATGGGCACCGCGCCGTCCGGCGTGCGCAGCGCCGTGGGAAAGAGCCCGGGCGCCAGCGTGCCCGCCATGCTGTACAGCCAAGCGGCCCCGGTGCCCAAGGCGATGAGAGTGAACATGTTCAGGCTGCGATGCCGCACCGAAGCCCCGGCCCGCACGAAGAATGGCCAGCCCGCCCACAGCACGACGGGCGTTCCGAACGACAGCTGCAGCCAGTTCGAAAACTGCTGGCCGATGAGGTGATGCAGGTCGGTGAGGTGGGCCCCCATCTCCAGCGCCACCACCGGCAGCGTGAGTGCCAGGCCGATCCAGAAGCGGCGCGTCATGTCGCGCAGCTCCGGGCTTTCTCCGGTATCGGAGGTGGCGACCACGGGCTCCAGCGCCATGCCGCAGATCGGGCAGTTGCCGGGCCCCATCTGCCGCACCTGCGGGTGCATGGGGCAGGTGTACTCGTACTCGGCGTCCTTTTCCGTCGCCGAAGGTGGCGCCTTCGGCGGGGCGTGCGCGGCGGCGCGGGAGTCCGCCGGGACGTGGGCATGGTGATGGGTATGCACCGTCTCGTCGGCATGGGAATGCTCGTGTGCGGCGTGAGGGTGTTCGTGCATCGCAACGTTCTCCGATGACATGTCCCAAGGTTCGACCTTGCCACGGTGGCAAGGTCAAGGGAACCCGAAGGCGGCAGTCCCTGCGGAGGGCGGGGTGGATAGAGGATGGACAGGACATGGCGTTCACGCTTCGCGCCCAGCGCCTCAAGTTCTTCGCTCGGCTGTCCGATATGGCCCCTGAGCGGCAAAGACCGCCAGGGAGTTGAAGTTGTCATTGCCTCTATCGCAGCGCATCCCAGCGACGCCCACGGCGTGCGGCTGGACCATGTACAAGCCGGTCCGGTGCCTCGTTCCACCGAGTGGCCAAAGCTTCGGCGCACTCCGCCAATGGGTCGAATGGCACGGCCCGGAATCTCCGATTCGCTACACCCGTTTCCTGAACAGGAAGCCGCGCAGATGGCCCAGTGAGCCGTTGTTCATTCGCCATTCATATGGTTTTGTGTACCCATGGTTGCGGCGCATAAGTCCTGCAGGGGCAATGGTTCGGAAGGCGGCGCGCGCTTTCATTGACGCGACGCAAAGGCATCCAATCACTCAGACCCATGACGTTCGTTTAGCGAAGTCATCTGGGGGATCTACTTATGTATCGAAAGCGGCACACTATCGACACTGGCCGTTGAGGTTGCATCGATTGCAGCCTCAACAAAGGACCCGAGCAAAACTCGGGGTCGCGAAGGTCTGGTGCGGCGTTCACGCATTGACGGCTGGCGGCCAAAAAATCAGGCGAGGAAAAAAGTTGTCTCTCCCGCTGCTTCGATACGCATCGAAGCTGGCCGCTTATTCGTCCGCTTTCACCCTCCGATCCTGCGCATCCCGACAGTCGCGCGGGTAGAACTGTTTCATTAACGCAAAGGGAGATATGAACAAGATCAATAGCTTCACGGCCATGAACGGCGTGCAAACCGAGGCGGATGCCGCAAGCGGGCAACGCGCCGGTCACGACATTACGGCGCAAGGGTGGGGCCCCGGCAAGGTCGCCGAGTTGATGCAGGCACTGGCTCCGACACTTCGCGGCCGTCCCGACGAGGCATTGCTGCGCCAGCAACTGTCGCTGGCATTCCTGGCCGGCGCTTCGGCTGGTCAGGAGGAAAGTCTGCCGCTCGCATTGAAGGCCATCGAGCAGGCTCGCGCGTTGTTGAAGAATCGTGCAGCCAGTCAGGCAGATCGCCTCTCTCATGCATTCGAAGCCGGCCAGAGGGCTGCCAGTGGCGGCACGCGCGCCAGCGCCGTGTCCGCTTCCGTGTCGTCGAGGGCGCGGCATGCAGACTCAGGCGCAAGCGCGCAGTCGCCGCTGAAGCTCTTTGTGCGGCAGCCGTTCACCGAGTCGGGACAGTCGCAACAGTTGCTCGTGTCGCAGGTGCTCGACCGCATCGACTGCTGCAACGGCAAGCCGCGCGCGTTTGACTACCTCACCGGTCGCAAGGCTGAAAGCGCCGAAACCTTCCGTTCTTCATTCGAAGCGGAGACCGGCCAGCCGTTCACGCCGCATGCGTTCCGCGCTCACCGGCTCGGCCTGCTTTCGCAGGCCGATGCCTTCGTGAACATCCGGGTGAGCATGAGCGAGAGCAGCGCGTTCGAGCTCGCCTATCACGTCTTCAGCGGCACCTGCGCGCCGGTGCTCTTCCTCGTGTGGAAGCAGGCGTCGATCAAGACCACGCTGCTGAAGGACCTGGACAACATCTGCGACGTGACCTACCTGGAGTTCGAGCACCCCGACGAGCTGCAGGGCGGCATGGCCGATTTCTTCCATCGCTGCGCCGCACACGACGCAGTCGCCGCCTGAAAAACAAACCCTGCCCCGGAGGCTTTCAATGCTTGCAAACATCAAGATCAAGACACTGATCATCTCGGTTCTGAGCCTGCTGTCGCTGCTGGTCGTTGCGGTAGGCGCACTGGGCCTGCACAGCATGACGCAGACGCGGCAGGCGTTTCGCGAGATATCGCTGCGCGACGCGAAATCAGAAAACACGTTCGCGCAGATCAAGCTCTTCATGGAGACCAACCGCAGCCAGATCCTGCAGGCGCTTCAGCACAACCCGGGCTTTGACTGGTCCAAGCTGCACGACCATGCGCTCGATGTGCACTGGGGCATCATCGCGAAGTCCACGGGCAGCATCAAGCAGCTTTGGGAGGAGTACTACGCCGCGATTGCTTCCCCCGAGGAACGAAGGCTGGCCGACGCGTGGTACGAGAAGAGCGGCGGGCTCGGAATCAAGAGCGTGTCCGACGCGGCCGATGCCGTGAGGGCCGGCCAGTGGGACGACGCTGAGAAGGTGCTGATCACCCGGATCAACCCCAGCTATCGCGTGGGTGCCGAAGCCTCGGTGGAGTTGCTGGCGCACCTGTCGCAGCGCGGCAAGGAGAACGACGCGCTCGTGGAGCGCCAGATTGCCCGCCTCAGCTACCTGATGGGCTCGGTGCTGGTGGTCTCGCTGCTCGTTGCGGGGGTGACCACTGTGGTGCTGATCCGGGGCATCACCACGCCGCTGCAGGAGGCGATCTCCGTGGCACGCCGCGTGGCCAGCGGAGACCTCAGCTCGCGGATCAACATTAGCAGCGACAACGAGCTGGGTGAACTGCTGCGTGAGCTGCAGACGATGAACGAAAGCCTCAAGTCGGTGGTAACCAGCGTGCGGCAAAGCAGCGACAGCATCGCCACGGGCTCGAACCAGATCGCCACGGGCAACGCCGATCTGTCGCATCGCACGGAGCGGCAGGCGGGCAGCCTGCAGCAGACCGCGGCGTCGATGGAGCAGCTCACCTCCACGGTCAAGAACAACGCAGACACCGCGCTGCAGGCGGAGCAGCTGGCCAAGTCGGCCAGCGAGGTGGCCTCCCAGGGCGGCGCGACCGTCGGCCAGGTCGTGGCGACCATGGAGCAGATCAGCGACGCGAGCCGCAAGATCAGCGACATCATCGGCGTGATCGACGGCATCGCCTTCCAGACCAACATCCTGGCCCTGAACGCAGCAGTGGAAGCCGCCCGTGCAGGTGAACAGGGCCGTGGCTTCGCGGTGGTGGCCGCCGAAGTGCGCAACCTGGCGCAGCGCAGCGCCCAGGCTGCACGCGAGATCAAGACGCTGATCAGCGACAGCGTGGAGAAGGTGCAGGTCGGCAGCCAGCAGGTCAACGACGCTGGTCAGACCATGAGCAACATCGTTCAGCAGGTCCGCCGCGTGAGCGACCTCATCGGGGAAATCAGCGCAGCGACGAACGCGCAGACGGCCGACATCGGACAGGTCAGCTCGGCGATGGGCCAACTCGATCAGGCGACGCAGCAGAACGCGGCGCTTGTGGAGCAGTCAGCCGCCGCCGCCGAAAGCCTTCAGCAGCAGGCGGTCAAGCTGGTGGAATCCGTGGCGATCTTCAAGCTGAATCCTCACGCAGCGACCTGAGTCACGCAGATTCCGCCCGGGACCATGAGGCAAGTCGATTCAGCCGCTGCGGCGTCCCGCGGCGGCTGAATTGCATCAGAAGCGATAGTGCACGCCGATGGTGACGAGGTCGACGTCATCCTTCTCATCGGCAAACTGCTCGACACGGCACCAAGCTTGCCGAACACCGACAACATGCCGAGGGGCGCCGAGCGTGGCGGGTGCGCGACACGGGACATGGGATTGCGTGAGGCTTGGCGGCTGATCCTCTTCAAGCGCCGCCTGCGTTCTCAGCCCTCTTTCGCGTTGCCCCCGCGCTGGCCGAGTGCCTCTTTCATTCGCGCACCGAGCTCCCCGACCGGGACGGAAGTCAGATCCACGTCGACTGTCACGCGCAGCGCCTGCTGCGCGGCCGGGCTCAGCTCGGCCTTCAGTTCGCCCAGGAAAGGCGAGGAGGCGAAGAGCTCGATGCCCGTGCTGCGGCCTTCGGCCAGCAACTCGTCCACGCGGTCGGCCAGGCGGCGGGAGAACTGCACGTGCATCTTGCGCCGCGGGTCGGTGCGCGGCGTGAAGGACACGCCGCCTGGGCGCTGGTCACTGCTGCCATGGCCGGGGCGGTCGTCGCCCAGTTCGGAAGGCTTGAGCCGGCCTTCGGGGTGCTGCAGCGTTTCCATGAACACCAACGGGTCGGTGTCGGAATTGCGCGTGAAGAAACGTGCCTCCGTCGCGTTGGCGATGAGTATCAGCTCGGCTGTCATGAAGATCCCCTCGGAATGACGTTGAAGCGCCGGCGCCTCGGTTCGCCGGTGTGGATGGCGGCCCTCCCTCGCGTTACCGAGTGGCCGCCCGAATGCGCCGGCGCGAAGCGCGCTTGCCGCGTGCTGCGCGGCGCATGGCGTTGAACTCGCGGTTGAACGCCTGTGTGATCGTGTGGGGGTCGGGTACCAGCCGCGCATCGGCCTGCAGCGTCAGCGTGGGCACGCCGGTGCAGCTCATCGGGCTGATGCCCATAACGCCGAGGGCGGGGTTCGCCGCTGCGTCCATGTGAAGCCACGCGGCATTCACCGGGTCCATCGTTTGCGTGCTCATGGCGCGTCTCCGACTACTGCATGGATTCTTCGCCTTCCCCGCGGGGCATTCTTGCGCCGCATCAGGCGAGGGTCCACACTGCCTTGCGGGGTGCGCCGCAGGCGCTGTGCGGCCTCGCGATTGACGGCGCGCAAGGCGCCCGGCGAGGCGGTGCCTAAAGATGACCGCATGGCCCCGGCGTCCCGGGAGCGCAAGCGATGGAGATGCGATGCTGATCTTTGCCCTGGATCACGCCGACCCCGTCTTCGCCGAGGCGCTTGCGCGCGATCTCGACGTGACCATTGCGGCGCACGAGGAGCGCGTGTTCGAGGACGGCGAGCACAATCTGCGTCCTTTGGTGGAGCCGCGCGGCGAGGACGTGTACGTGGTGCTCGGCCTGCACGGCGGGCCCGACGAAAGCCCGCACGACAAGCTCGTGCGGATGCTCATGTTCATCGGCACGCTGCGAGACCACGGCGCGCGGCGCGTGACGGCGGTGGTGCCCTACCTCGCGTATGCCCGCAAGGATCGGCAGACCCAGCCCTTCGACCCGGTGAGCCTGCGCTACGTGGCGCAGATGATCGAAGCCGTGGGCACCGCCCAGCTCGTCGTGCTGGAAGTGCACAACACGGCGGCGCTACAGAACGCTTTTCGCATCCCCACGATGCATCTCGACGCGCGCCACGTGTTCACGCCGGCGGTAGAGGCCATGCAGCTGGGCGAGCGAGTGGCCGTGGCTTCACCCGATCCAGGCGGCATCAAGCGCGCGCAGCTGTGGCGCGAGGATCTCGAATGCAGCCTGAAACGGCCGGTGGGTTTCGCCATGGTCGACAAGCGCCGCAGCGCCGGCCTGGTGGGCGGCACCGAACTGGTGGCCGGCGACGTGCAAGGCGCCACCGTGCTGCTGTTCGATGACCTGATCGCCACAGGGACCACGCTGCATCGCGCCGCGCGGGCGCTGCGGCGTGCGGGCGCCGTGCGTGTGGTGGCGTGTGCGGCCCACGGCCTGTTTGTCGGCTCGCCGGCCGAAGAGCTGGGCGCGGGCGACATCGACCAGGTGCTGGTGACCGACAGCGTGCCCACGTTTCGCCTTTCCCCAGGCAGCCCGGCGCGGCGGCAACTGAAGGTCGTGTCGTGCGTTCCTTTGCTGGCTGAGGCGATCCGCGAGAGCCATGCGTCGTGGGCGCGCTGAGAGAGTGTTCCGAAAGGCGCAAGGGCCCGGCCGAGGTCTCCCCCGGCCGGGCCCTTCGCGAGAATCGTCGTCACTGAGATCTCGTCTGGGATGCCTTCTAAAGCCTCATCCAGGATCTCCTGACAGCGGCGCTCGATTTATTGGTTCGCCAGCAGGGGATCGACGGGCGCGACGTAACCGAACCCGGCGCCCGATCCAGAAGGAGATGGCGCAACGGTGATGAGAGTCAGCCGGGCATTCGTGAGCTGAGCAAGATCCACCGCCTCGGACAGTGCGCGTTCGGCGTGATCTGAACTGTCAAGT